>JAUVCV010000036.1 GCA_030595665.1 Methanogenium sp. | reverse complement strand
TCCACGTTGTTTCCAAGGCTTCGCACGAAACCGTTACCAGTAACGCACGCTTGGATAGGGATATCCCAAACGGATGAGACAGCTGTTTCAGCAATCCTAAACATAACTTCTTGTCGCACGTTATCATTGATCATCCTTAAGCAGCAATTACTGTTTTTGGTGATTTGAACTGAGATAATCTATTTCGTACTTTCCTATCACTGAAAAATCCGACAGTGCCGGTTCTGAGCGGTACAGAGGGTACTTCTCTGTGGTCTGGTTGTAGATACTTTTTTTAGATCACACTGTATCTGGTTTATCGGGGAAAACCCTGAATCCCCGGTTTTCACTCTGTGGCTCCATTTTCCCGTTTCTCCTCCCTCTTTCGCTGCACCATACAGGCGAAGATAAAAAACTCTGCCCCGAGGACGATTTGCACGCCCCACATGATGGCAAAGGAAAAAAGATACATGACGGCCGGAGGGAATGCAGATGTTCCGGCGCTCAGAAACGAGGTGATGTTCAGAACCTGGATGAGCCCGGCGGTGGCTGTGGCACAGAATAACGCCGTAATCACGGTCAGATATCCTGCATACGGGGCATAGTCTTCCTGTTCTGCGAGAATGAGGATGGGTGAGAGAATGATAAGCGGCCCGGAGATGGTGAGAAATATTCTGCCAAAAATCCACGTGGGTCCCATGCCGACACTATTTCCCATCGCTGCAAAAAGGATAGCTCCTCCGAAAGCACAACTGAGTGCGATTCCTGCTTTCACCCATCCCCTGACAGGTATCAGGGAGAGGACTGCATAGAGGATGGCACCAATGACCGCCGCTGTCAGTCCCTGGATGAGACCCGGAAATACCACAATAAACGCAAGGGATGAGGCAGACATCATGAAAGAATGGTCAGTATCATATCACTTCAGTCTTTTGGCCTGTTGTTTTCGCCAAAAACCGGATGTACGCAGGGGAAAATGTTCTCATCTCTCCGGCACACACCGTTCATTCCTTTCCTGCAGGAATGTGTGTATTTCACATGCACTCATAAAGAGGACCGCAGCGATGCATGTGTTGATGATTCCTTTGAGAAGTGATGGTATGATTACATGAAGGCCGCCGGTAGCAAGAGAGAGGGTTGTATAAAATCCCATTCCTCCTAAAACAGCGGTGATGCCGGCGGTGAGGAAAAGGGCCGAAAAGACCGTTTCTTTTCTCAGACAGGTGAGATATCTGTCGATCCCGGAGATGACGAGGACGCCTGCCGCAATGAAGAGTGGGTGAATGAGAAATCCGGTTGCTGTGGTAAGAAGGGGTATCGGAATAAACGGTGTGGGTGGCATCTGAAGCCGGTAATAAACGGAAACTGCACACCCGCAGAGAAATACCGCTATCCCTGCCACCCGGCGGTCAACAGGAAGATACCCGGCGGCATACACGATGAGTGTCCCTGCAATGCCGAAGATAAGGCCGAATCCCATAAAGATTACCAGAAAGTAAGGGTCCATATGAAAGATATCGCCCTTTCTGTCCATAGTCTTTCTCAGAGATATGTGCCCGCTTTCCCGTTTGTCATCCTGCCGGGAAACGGTTAATTTTTCTTTATATCCCGTGAGACAGGATCGGTGAATTCGAGCGCCCCTTCAACCGGGCAGACCTCGATGCAGCGTCCGCAGAGATAACACTCCGGCTTTCTCTCGTTTGGTCCCGCCTCTCCGGTGGGGCAGACCTTTTCACATTTTTTGCAGTTGATACAGGCATCAGTGCGGGCGATGCATGTCTTTCCCACCGCGGTTGCGGCTGAAAATACCACACCAAAGGGGCAGATAAACCGGCAGAAGGGTCGGTAGACAAATATTGAAACGATGAGTATTGCTGCAAAGACGAAAAACCCGGTCGTGAGGACAAATGAGAAGAACGCTTCCACCCCGGAATATGCAGGAAGGTTCACCGAATAAACAATACCTGCAATAACGCCAGCAAGCACCACCAGCCGGACCGCCTGTGGGGCAGCACGGTTTTGTATCTGAATTTTCTTTCCGGGAATGCGGGAGGCAAGTTCCTGAATGGTTCCCACCGGGCAGATATGAGCACAGAAGGTTCTGCCGGTGACAAATGTCAGCAGAATGAGGATGATGATGGCTGCCATACCCGGTGCGATTGCCCTGATGTCTCCCAGTGCTGCCGCAAGACCATAGAAGTATACCGGCATAAGGGGAGCAGTGAAGACAAATCCGAATACGGTTGTCACTCCGAGCAGGATGAGGGATGTTTTTTTGGTCATGAGGCCCCGGGACCAGACATAGGTGGCGAGAACGGTCCCTGCAAGCATATACACGACAGCCCCCATGGACCCGAGTGAAATGTTACCGGTCAAAAAGAAGACTGCAATGCCGGATATGGCGAGGGAAAAGAGTGAGGAGAGGGCAATCGTCCCTCTGTTCAGATCCCTGGAAAACCCTGTTTTTCCCGCGTAAATGGCCCCGAGGAACATGAAGTTCATTACAATAAAGAGTATGACCCAGAGAAGAGCGGGACTCACGGACAGGACGCCTGCACTCCCGGCAAGGGTATTTTCCTGTGAAAATGATGAGAGGGTGTCGACGCCGGTTCCCACCACGGATGGTGGGTCCCCGGTGGATGCAGTGACGTTCGGTGTAGTGTTTCCCCCATCTGTCAGTGTGAAATCACAGTGCCTGTCGCCGTCCGCATCAGTGAAGAGCATACATCTGCCGGGATAGGTACAGTTGCCGATGCCTTTCGGACAGACAGCTGCGCAAACAGGAGTGGCCATCACTGCCGTTCCTGCAACTCCTGCCGGGAGGATTCTTCGGATTGGGGGGATATTCATCACAATTTCCGGATTATTTTATTATCTGAGTATGAGGGCGGTGTTAATAAAAATGTGTTGAATATAACAGATTGTAAAGGTGTTAGCTGTTGTCTATGCCATTTTCAGGATAGATCCGTATTGTGTTTTTCTGCCCGTTGGGACCCAAAACCGGAATAAAAAAACTCCTGAGTGTCATAAAATGAATCAAAATAAAATAATCCGAAAAAAATATCCGGATACTCCTGAGGCATTTTTCAAATTTTTTCTCAATCGGGTGCTGTCTCTGTTCATACGAATTATCTGGTATATCCGGAGTTTTCATTATAGTTTCAGCCTCTTGTATCGGGTAGTGGCATCAGGGAACGAAAATGGCGTGCCTGTTTTGCCGTGCAGGTGCTGTCGTCCTTTTGTCCATATCCCTCTGTCGTAGGTAACTGGTTGGTATTGTACAAATATCCTCTTGGCCGCGGGCGGTGTGTGCGCCGGACGTGGCCGGGAGATGACAGGCTGCACATTGGGGGCCGGACTGGGCCTGGTTAGGTTAACGACCGGAGTCTGCCACCGGGCCGGGTATGCATTTTCACCCGCGCCACTCCCCCATGATTTGCGGAAAAAATGAGGGCCAAAAATTGGAGCGTCAACGGGATGATTATGCCGTTTTAACGTATAATCGCCGGTATTTTTGTATTTAGGGCGGGCAGGGGGTTTTGCGTCAGAAACTGATACCATGCATATCTCTATTATCTCTGACGACATTTTATTATTAGAGTTTATCTCATGAACGACAGAAACAATTACCGGGGCGGTAGCCGTGGTCAGGATAGCGGACGTTCCTTTGGCGGTCCCCGAGAAATGCACAAGGCAACCTGCGCAGACTGTGGAAAGGAATGTGACGTTCCATTCAAGCCAACAGAGGGAAGACCTGTGTATTGCAACGAGTGCTTCCCAAAGCACAGAAAACCCAGATACTAATATAATTAGTATCGCTAATTTTTATTATTTCTTCTGACAGGAGCGTTGGCTCTGATTTTATCTGTTCACTCTGAATGGTATGCATTTCTCATTTGTATGGTAAAATAGTATTCCTGTTGTCGTTTTCTTCGTTTTTTCACACACATGAAAAGAGAAGACCTTTTCTCTCTTGCAGGTAAGAAACAGAGAATACTGGTTCTCTATGACTGATTCCCAAAAGCAGAAGCTACAGGCAAAATGTCGTGATATGGAGATTCCCCTCTTTGGCATCGCCAGTGTCTCGCGGTGGGAAGACCCACTCTTAAATCCCGACATGCCTGAAGCATTCTATCCTCGTTCCATCTGGCCCGAAGCACAGTCTGTGCTTGTTATTGGTCTTCCTGTGCACCTTCCTGTCCTCGAAACATCGCCCTCCGTCTGGTACCGAGAGGAGTACCGGACCATCAACAGCCTCCTTGATCAATACACCTACCGGCTGGCAGAATACCTCAATGGGCAGGGCCACCCCTCTGTCTCTGTGCCCCGCGACGGCTACGGGCATGTCAGTGTTCTGGTGGACAATCCGGTGGCCTTCTTTTCGCACCGGCATGCGGCATACCTTGCGGGTCTGGGGAATTTCGGGGTCAATAATATGCTCCTTACCCCGCAGTACGGGCCGCGTGTCCGGTTTGGGTCTGTTCTCACAGCAGCATCCCTGCCAGCCGATCCGGTGATGGAGGAGATGCTCTGCACCCGGTGCATGGAGTGTGTAACACAGTGCCCGGTGCAGGCACTTAATGGTGATGATTACCCTGATGGCCTGACCGATAAGGTGACCTGTGCCGAATACAGCCAGACCCTTGGGAAGCACTACCGGTCACCGTGTGGTGTCTGTATCAAGGTCTGCCCGGTGGGGGAGGATCGGGCGCATTACCACCGGGAGGATACCGGAATCTATCGAAACCGTGCCGGTGCAGAATGCTATCATCAGGCCTGGGAGCATGTCCGGCGGTATGGGGTGAGGTGACCGTGGGTAGATGTCTGCACCGTCTCTCCCAAAGAAACCAATATTGCAAATCCAGTGTAAATGATAACTCATACAGAGAGTCATCCGATCTCTTTCGTGCTTCCAGGTGTAACAGAATATGAAATTCGCAACGCTCACTGAAACGGAAACTGCTGGCGAAACCGTCCTATTGCGTGTCGATTTTAATTCCCCTATGGATCCTGCATCAAATACCATTCTTGATGACAAACGGTTCCGGGAACATGCGCCGACGGTGCAGGCGTTGGGCGATGCAAAGTGTGTTGTCATCACGCATCAGTCCCGACCACAAAAAAAGGACTTCTCCACGCTTGAGGCTCATGCGGAACGGCTGGAACGCCTCATCGGCCGCCCGGTCACGTATATCGATGACATCTTTGGCCGTTGTGCCCGCGATGCTGTGGGAGAGATGGAGACAGGCGACGTCCTGATGCTTGAGAATGTCCGGTTCAATGCTGAAGAGAACCTGAAGATGTCAGGGGAAGACGCCCTTGGAACCCATCTGGTGCGCAACCTGGCTCTGATGGGTGACATCTATGTGAATGACGCATTCGGCACTGCCCACCGCTCACAACCGACGATTGTTGGCCTCCCCCGGGCAATGCCTGCGGTGGCGGGACTTTTGATGGAAAAAGAGATCGCCACCCTCTCGCGGGTTCTCGCCGGGTCACCGGGGCCGGTGACCTTCGTCCTCGGCGGCACCAAGGTGGACGACTCCCTCGATGTGGCAGCAAACGTCCTCTCGGGCGGAATCGCTGACTGTGTTATCGCCGTCGGCGTGGTCGCCAATGTCTTCTATAAGGCACAGGGAATCAATATCGGGGCGCCTTCAGAAAATCTCCTCGGTAAACTCGGTTACCTGTCGGAGGTGGAGAAGGCCCGGGATATTCTCGCCGGATTCGGGGATCAGGTGATTTTGCCGGAGACAGTCGCGGTCCGTGACGGTGATTTACGGGATGAGTGCCCGGTTACCGCCATTCCTGACCTGCCGGTTCTTGACTGTGGCCTTGATTCCATTGGTCCCTTAACAGACCTTATCAGAAAATCCGGCACAGTGGTCTTAAATGGCCCTGCCGGGGTCTTTGAAGATCCTCTCTTTGCGACCGGGACAAATGAAATCCTGCGGGCTGCCTCAGCCGCAGAATTCTCGGTGGTGGGCGGCGGACACACAGCAGCAGTCATTGAATCGATGGGCATCGAAAAGAAATTCTCCCACATATCCACAGGCGGCGGTGCCTGCATCCAGTTTTTAACCGGCAAGACCCTTCCTGCCATAGAAGCCCTTGCGGTTTCAAAGGAACGCTTCTGGTAGGGGCCCCGTATCTCCTGTCTTCCGTTTTGGCTTGTACGGAGGAACTGCTCCTTTTTTTTAATTTCCCGCTCCTCCCGGAAGAGCGCTCCCTTTCTGCACGCGGGCCATTTGTCTGAACTGTTATTTTGATGTTCATTCCCGTATTTTTTACCCGTCCTCTCATTCTCTGCATTTGTTGGTAGTTTATTCACTCAGCAGATGGCGGGTGTTTCGGGAGATCTGGGTGCTGTACTGGGATGGGATAGCCGGATTTATCTATCTTCCATCCCGAGTACTGACAAGGACCTATCCGGTGCATCATGACTGAAAACGCGAAGAGTGAAGCAAAAGATGTGCTCTGTGAAACCGCAGGGGGGGAGGCGGTATATTGTGACGGAACGAGTATCGTTGCTGTTCTGCCGCCGGGACGGGCCGTTCTCTCCACCTCGTGGCTGAACGGCGGTTACCATGAAGACATCCGGATGGTCTTCAATCACCATTTGTCAGAGGATGCCTGTCGGGCAGATACCCTGGAAGGAGGGAGTATTGACGCATATCTGCGCCTCATCGCTTCCCGCCACGGTTTTGACCCGGACCAGTCAACCGGGATGCTCACCAAAGCGGATATGGGTAATGCCGCTGTTGCCACACACACCTTTCGTGACCTCACGGTGACAGCGGTTGTAACGGGGGGCATTGAGGGGAACGGCGGGCGTGCCGGTGATCCTGCTTCATTTTATGAAGAGAACGGCGACTTCGGCGACCTCGGGGGCACCATCAATACCCTGCTTCTTGTCGGTGCCTCCCTCCCGCCGGAGACCATGACCCGTGTCGTGATGACGGCCACGGAAGCGAAGGCGGCTGTGCTCCAGGAACTGATGGCGCCGTCCTGCTACTCAGCAGGCATTGCCACCGGATCAGGCACTGATATGATCGCCGTCGTCAGTGACCGCACTCATCCCCTTATCCTCACCAATGCTGGGAAACATGCGAAACTGGGGGAACTTGCCGCCCGGTGTGTCAAAGAAGCGACCCGGGAAGCACTGGCCCGGCAGACCGATCTCTGCCCCGCGAATCAGCAGAATATGCTGGTCCGGCTTGAACGGTTTGGCATCGGGGAAGAGGAGTTCTGGCAGGTGGCGTGCGACCTTCCCGGAGCACCTGGCCGGGAGTGTTTTCTGTCTGCCCTCCGGGAACGGGCAACAGATCCGGTGCTTGTCGCGGCCACCGCCGCTCTGTTACATATTGCCGATGAGGTCGCATGGGGACTTCTGCCTGCTGATGCAGGGATTCAGGCGGCCCGTTCGATTATGGTGGGTGTGACTGCGGTCCAAGGGGCATCGCAGGCTGTCCAGTCCGATGGATTATGTGACCTGTACCAGACGATTCCTGAAATGTGGACTCATTTTGTTGCGTTATGTATCAACACATACGATGTATAGATTCCTTTGTCCAAGCGAACGGTCATGATTTGAAACATGAGATGCCTTCATCCGGGTTTTGAAATTTTTCAGGATGGCATCTGGGGGATTTGGTCAGGGGGAGAGGGGTGTGGCATGTGGTATTGTTTGTGAAATATCTAAAAAAAAGGGTTTTATCGTTTGATTCAGGCTGTTTCTGCACTGTCATACAGGTTGCAGATGAACCGTGACGAGAAGATCACGAAGAACGGTATTGCAGCAATCATAATTATCCATCCGAGTACCGGGATCATTGCGATGAATGCCAGGATGAAGTACACGATGAACATCACAATGCCAAGTACAATGAGTGCGATAATATAATTTGCCCAGCCGATTTCACCGATCTTATCCTTGATTGCACCAAATGCAAATGCCTCGCCGAATTTTTCCATCCGTGCAAACCGGATGATACCAATATAGGCAAACAGTCCACAGAGGATGGCGACAATGAATGTTACCAGGAATCCGATACCCATGCCGGCTATTGCTGCCACACCCATCGTATCAGGTGCTGAGATCATGGCAATGACTGATCCCCCTATGAGAATTGCGCCAATAAGGATCGCAGGAATCATCCAGATTATTGAGATGATCAAATACAGCAGCCCATCGATGAAGAGTTGCACATAGTCTTCCAGTTCGGGTGCCGGTTTGATGCCCCGCATCACCCGTATGGAGTATCCATACAGGATAAAATTCACTATCGGAATCACGCCGATGATTGCAAGTAGGATCCACCGGACCCATTTTCCGACAAGAGCTTCCTTTGCATATGCAAAAGATTCGCCAAGATTATCTCCAATTCCCATAATAGTTTCCTCGTTTCAGGAGCAGATATCACTATATCTTAAAATTATTTAATATTATGGCCGAATTTTATTAATTGTCGTATTGATTTATATATAATTGGTTATTTGCTGAGAAATTCCACAACTGGTTCAGCATCGTGGATGTATTAATTTATTGTATCTCCGGCAGTTCATCCGGATTTTTTTGTGTCGAGGTTCGGTTGCATTCAGGCTCCGTATTTTTTCTTTGCAGAAAGTAGTGAACGAACAGCCAACGGCCCGATCTGCCGGGGAGCCGGTTCCTGTAGCCTGGTTGTTGATTGCGGCCGAAGGGTCCTGGTGGCCTCTGTGTGATAAATGTAATATCTTCAGTCTGAACAGTGGCAAAAATATAAAAAAAGAAAAATTGGTGTATTTTCAGGCTGTTTCTGCACTGTCATACAGGTTGCAGATGAACCGTGACGAGAAGATGAGAAGGAATGGCATGGCAATGAACATGAGCAGCCATCCAATGACAGGGATGATTACGAGAACCATATAGATGATTCCAACTACAATGCCAACCACGATGAGGGAGATGATGTAGTTGACCCATCCGATCTCGCCAATCTTCTCCATGATTGCACCGAATGCAAATGCCTCTCCGAATTTTTCCATCCGTGCAAACCGGACAATGCCGATGGTGGAAAACAGTCCGCAGATGGCAGCGACGATGAATGTGACAAGAAGGCCAATGCCCATGCCTGCTATACCTATTGCATCAGAGCCGGACATCAATGCTAAGATTGATCCACCGATGAGAATTCCACCAATAATGAAGGTAGGTATCAACCATATGAGCGCGATGATAAAATACAACAGCCCATCGATGAAGAGCTTCACATAGTCTTCCAGTTCAGGTGCTGGTTTTATGCCACGCATTACCCGAAGGGTGTAGCCATACGTGATAAACTGCACAATCGGTATGATGCTGATGATTGTAAGCAGGATCCATCGTTTCCATTTTCCGACAAGAGCTTCCTTTGTATATTCAAAGGATTCACCAAGATTTTCGCCTATTCCCATAATGATCACCTTGTTTCAGAGGTAAGTAACACTCCCTCTTAAAAATAGTTAATCTTATTGTAGAATGGCATGAATACCGGCGTAAATTGATGAGGCAGAGGCGCATGCCATGCTCGCTGCCATCTGTTCTCTCCCGTTGCCTCTTCTTTTCACGGACGAAAACGGGATGATTATCCAGGCAAACTACCGGGCACATATCCTCTTTGGGCAAAAAGTATCATCACTGGCGGGTGTGCATGTCAGACTTCTCTTATCTGATCCTGCCTGCTTGGGACCGGATAACAACCTTCCTCCGCAATTGTGGGGAGTGGCAGGGGCAGGCAGTGATGCTGGCCGCAGGCGCAAAAGAAGGATACACACGCTCACTCTGCTGTGCCACCGGAAACGGTCGTGGTGGAGGTACCGGGAAAATAATCCGGGTGGTTTTTCCCGGATAACAGTATGCCTGTTATCCGGAATTGTGGAACAAATAAAAAAAGTCAGAAATTCTCTTCTTCAGGAGAAGAGAGTCTCTTCAGAGATTCTGCGGCCTTTGCATAGCGTCCGACGGTCATGTATGCGGCAGCCAGGCGGGACTGTGCGGCATCATCTTCCGGGTTTGCTTTGACTGCCTCCTCAAAGCAGGTGATTGCCTGTTCATACCTGCCCGTCTCGGCAAGTGCCCGTCCTTTCCCGTACCATGTGGCAGCCGTCTCTCCCTGGATGACCGTGAGCTGGTCAAATGCCTTTCCTGCCTCCGGGTATTTTCCTGCGGTCGTGAGGACGGCCCCGAGCGCTGCCCAGTAGGTGCTGTTCTTTCGGTCTGCTTCAATTGCTGACTGGATGGCAGTGACTGCCTCGTCAATTCTGCCGGTGCGTTCATAGAGAACTCCTGCCGCAAAACGGGCGTAGGCCGAGTTGGGTTCTGCATCCCTGAATGCCTCTGCTGCCAGGACTGCTCTCTTCAGATCTCCTGCTGCAAGGGCCGCCCCGCTGAGGAGATGTTGCAGTTCTGCCCGGTCCGGTTCTGCTGCCGCCGCCTCTGAAAAGACTGAGGTGGCGCCGGCATAGTCCCCGGAATGCATCAGTGTTGTGCCAAGATGCATCTGCATCAGAATACTTTCGCTGCCGGATGAAAGGGCACTCCGGTAGGCATGGGCTGCCTCTTCATATCGCCCAAGTCGCTCCAGGGCAGATGCCTGGTATTCCCATGCCTGGCAGTTCGATGGGTCAATTATGGTAATCTTCCCGGTCACATCAGCGACTGTTGCATACTCGCCGGTGATAAGAAGGCAGGCTGCAAGGGAAAGCCAGCTGTCGGTATCATGCGTGTTGACAGCCAGCACCTCCTGATATTCTGCTGCCGCTTCTCTAAACCGTCCTGCCTTCTCATAAGCACGGGCACGGAGTGTATGTGCGGTATTGTCAGCGGGGACAATTGCAAGATAGGCAGAAAATCCGTCTGCTGCCTCCTCTGCCCGGCCGGTTGCAAGTAGTGCTGCTGCCCGTTCCATGAGGGCCGGTGCATGGTCCGGCTTCAGGCTGAGCACGGTATCAAAGGACCCCAGTGCCTCGTCGGTGTTCCCGAGGGCGAGGCTGACTCTTCCGGCTTCGTAGTGCACCGCCGGATCTGAGGGCCGGGTTTTTGCAGCGGATATGAGACATTTCTGTGCGTCTTCCATCATCCCTTTGCGCAGATAGGTCTGCCCGAGGGCAATCCAGGCATCCGTATTCTCCTGATTGCGTTCAAGAGATCGCTGGAAGAAGTATATTGCTTCATCATACTTCCCTAACGATGCGAGGGATTCACCGAGACGCAGGGATGCCCCTGCCCGCCCGGGTTCTGCCTCAACAACCTGGATGTAGACCTCGGCTGCATCCTCCAGTTCCCCTGCCTTCTCTAAGAGGGATGCCTTCTGGGCGAGGAGGCTCATATCTGCAGGTGCAATGGCACGTGCTTCTTCAATTACTTCCAGTGCCTCACGGTATCTGCCTAAATATTCCAGGGCAGACGCTATCTGACGTTTTATAACAGGATCTGTCCCGTTCTTTGCGTCAACCGGTTCAAGAGCACCGAGGGCTGCATCATACTGGCCCATCTCAATGAGGGAACTGCCCTTTAATGTGAGAATCCCCGGGTCATTAGGGTGATCTTCCAGGATACGGTCAAACGCTGCAAGGGCCTTTTCATGCTCACCGGATGTCTGGTAAATGATTCCCAGTTTTCTGCGTGCATCCTGATCAGTGACGCCTGCCTCAATGGCCGCGGAATAGTATGCGGCGGCCTGTTCTGTGTTGCCGGTATGCAGGCAGGCATCACCCAGAAGGGTGATGGAGGTCCAGTCGTCCGGTTCGGTGTCGGCCACATGCGTGAGGACCTCAATTGCCCGTGCATAGTCACCGATGTGTATGAGTGTTTCTCCTTTCCGGCGCCAGGCACTGATGTCACTCCGGTCTGCATCAATGAGGTGTGAATACAGGGTGAGGGCCTCGCGTTCACGCCCAAGATGCATGAGTGCATCTGCCTGCAGGGCCGAAATGGCATTTATCCGGACATCAATGTCCATCGTCCGGGCACCTTTATTCCGTTTGTCACTGGAAAAAAGACTGAGTTCAACTTCCGTGCTGATCCATGAGACTGCCCCGTCCCTGCCTTTGTCTGTGACCTTTCCAAGGCTGGTATATGCTTCATCATACTGGCCCAGGTTAGAGAGGCAGATGCCGCGGTGATACCAGGCGAGACTGTTTGTCTGGTCGACGCGTAGCATTGCATCAAAACAGTCTGTGGCACGGCGGTAATCGCCGGTGTGTTCCAGGGAGGCACCCATCAGATACCAGGCCTGCACATCCTCCGGGTTTTTTTTCACCACAATTTCGAGTGACTGTGCACATTCACGGAAGTCTCCTTTCCAGAAGAGGGAAGCAGCCCGGTAGTATCCGGGCATTGGGTTCTCCGGCATGGCCATTGCGGCCCTCCGGTAGAGATCTGCTGCCTCTCCAAATTGGCCGAGGGATTCATGGAGTGCTCCAAGCCGCATCATAACAGCAACCGGAGCTTCGTCTCCTTTCAGGGCACGGGCATATGTTTCTGCCGCCTCTTTTCGCCTGCCCTCCCGTTCCTGTGCGTCACCGATGAGAGTAAGCAGTTCGGTATTGTCAGGTTCAAATTTCAGCACCTGAGTGAGATAGGTGAGTGCGTCTGCTGTATTTCCGGCCCGCAGGTGCAGGCGTGCTGCCCGTTCCCGGAGGACACGGTCATCCGGGTCAAGACCCAGCGCTGCCTCGGCGGCCCTTGCTGCATCGGTGTAGCGGGCAAGCCGTTCAAGGCATGCTGTCTTCCTGAGCCATCCGTTCTGTGCATCCGGAAGGTGTGTGGTGACAACATCGTAGCACTTCAGTGCCTCTTTGTAACTGCCTGTTCGCATCAGGGCCTCGCCGAATGATTCCCATCCGGGTATGTCCTCAGGATTTTTCTCCACAAAGACCCGGAATTCCCGGGCTGCCTGTAGGGGCTCCCCAAGGTAAAAGAAAGCCTCCCCCCGCATATAGTGGGTTGCTGCGTCGTCAGATATCTCAAGGGCCTTTCCCAAATCCCGGGCAGCCTCTTCATATCTGCCCTGGGTAAAGTGATTTTTCCCTTTTTCAATCCAGGGATTCTGATCCCCCTGTCCGAATAAATTATCAAAAAGCGCCATGAACAGATTCACCCACTGTGATTGAGTACACTATGTGTGTCCTGGTATGAAGTAAAATGTGTTTCTCTTCATGGAAACCGGGTCACACACACATACAGGTCGGGCTGTTTTGTATACAGGGTGTCGGATGATTATTTCACTGCACCAAAAATCCCCGTTTTTCACCGGTTGCAGATGGAAATTAAGGCTAAAACAGAATCAGGGTATGATGGAATTCAAAAAGGCAAAAGCTCCTGTGTAAAATAAATTATCAGAAAGAGGTATGGGTCTAAGGGGATGTCAGTAATGCTGTCAATAGAGCAGTGAATCATTCGCTGCGTGTCCTATTTGGTGGCAGAGACACATGCCCCGGGTTCCCTTTAGACCATATGCCTGTTCCCCCGGGTATATTCTCCTCTGTTTCATTTGGGGGGGTGTTGTTGAAGAGGTGAACAACGTTCTATAAGACCAGTCGCAATTTGTTGGGGGGGGTTAGCGGCTGGTCTGAAATCACTGAATGTTGTCCTTATATATGTTTGGATGGATCATCGACACCGATGGGACAATGGGATCATACCTCTTTCTTGCGTCATTTGGACATGACTCTGCCAGCCTTTTAGTTAATCGTCAAAGGTATTTAATATTTCGTTGATGTGCTATGCATAGGTGCCGTGCATTAGTGTTCAGCAATTAGACTATTAATATAGGAAAATGAATACTTTCCTGTATGGCTATTTCCTGTGTAAATTTGTCCCTTTCAGTACGTTTTTCGGGGGTTTGTCTCTGACATCAGGAGAGAATACCCGGATGGCGCTTGAAGATGTTCTTCTGCGCACCGGTGAGATGGAACATATGGAAAAACTCCTCCGCCACTGTGCGCGTGATAAACAGGGATTGGGGCCCAAGGAGGTGCTTGAAACAGTTGTCCATCCTCTGCTGGATGAACTGGAGCGCTATATTGTCTGTGAGGTGTCAGTCGTAGAGGATCCTGTGCATCTGAAAGCATTGGTTCATGACTGGATTGCATCCCGGCTGGATGGGTAATATATAATTTTCCTCAATTGCCGTCTTTTTTTGCATCTGTCTGTGTATTGGCTGTGGTATGTGGATAAATGCTGTTTTTAAATGTAATCTTTGCGGCATTCGCTAAAATGAGGGTTATTTGATATATAATATCCCTGCGGTGTGCTCTATTATGGGATACATATATATGCGATAATGTGGCATTCTCGCACAACCTGAAAAGGGGTGAGAAGAGATGGAAAATCTGTACAAAAAAATGATTGACGAGGCCATGGGGGCTCAATGGGCCGATGTCAATGTTCTGAAAGAAAAGCGTGGAATGGAATTCCATGTAACAGACGGAAAACCGTACGTCGATGCAGTCAACAAGATGACTGTCGGAAAAGGGCAGTCGAAGGCTGTCATTGACTTACACGTGCAGTCAGTGAATGCCCACTATGATTCACTGACAGGTCTCACTAATTACGTGAGGCCCGAGGATGATCCGTTTGTTGAGCACTATCAGACGCCGGTAATCCTTGAAATTCTCTGTGATGAAGACGAGAAATTCCGCAAGAGCGTGGAGACATTTGTCGCAAAGATTGGGGATATGGAGGCGATGATCGGTCTTGAGTCTGCCCGTCGGTATGCCGGATTCTACGGGCCAACCTGTGTGGTTGACTTTGCGATGATTCCCGGTTCCACCAGCAATGTGGTAAACCAGATTCTCAAGAAGACCGATATTCCTGCAGATCACAAAAAGACTCTCCTTGCAGCCAAGTCATGGGGCATGAACACGTCCTATGGTGTGGGAGAAGTCTTTGCGAAATCCGTTGAAGGCGGTGCGACCCTTGCCGCAGCCGTTGATATGGAAATTGCCCAGTTAAAGGCCATCTATGAAAACCCGGTTGAGGCTCAGGCAAACCTGATGGACAGCCTGGGGATGAACTCATTTGATCCCCGCAAGTACATGGCGGCATATCGGAAAAAGATGGAGCCTGTCGTAAAAGCAGCTGTTGCAGATGATGTGCACTATGCCAATATCGTAACAATCCCAGCCTACTGTGTGGGTGACATCGCACACCATATCGCACAGTCCACGTTCAACATGTGTAAGGACGACATGGTGATGGCGATCATCGAGTCTGTGACTCAGGTGATGGACAACTCTCTACGTGGTGCGATTCCAAAGTTCAAGAGCCCTGGTCAGGTGCTCAGCCTTGCCACCGGCAGTGGTGCTGCGGCAGCAGAGTGCCTGCTTGAAATGGACGGCTTCAGCGGGCCGTCTGTGGTTGAATTACTGACACGCCGGTTCCACAACTATGTCCAGCTCTACCCGACACGCAGTGCTGCAGCCGAACTGCACAACTGTGACTTCATGGACATGGTCTACCGTGGCTGGGGCATCATAGACCGGGCACGCAAGATGAAGGCAGGGACAGAAGCTGACTTAAAACCGAAAGTGAGCGGCCTCCCAATTGACCTCGGGCCAGTCATGACTCATGACGTGATCAGCAACCCGCAGCGGTATGTATACCCTGCCTGTGCCATCACAGTCCGGTTTGCCGCAATGATGAGCCTTGCTGATTACCCGTGCCTGCTTACATCAGAACCTGTCACGGCGACGATGATGACCAATGTCATCGCTCTTGACAAGGCAACACCGGCAGCACCGGTTCGTGCATGCAAGAACTGTGCATCTGCCTCACTTGTTGATTTCCGGCACCAGTACTGCGAGTACCGTGAGGCGGTGTGAGGTGACTCCCCCTCACACCCGTTGTCCGGGAAGAAATCTGACCGGACGGGGTGGTGTGTGAAATGAAGTGCTATGTATGCGCAAAAGAGGGTAGGGATACTGATGCTGTTGCCGTATGTATTGTCTGCGGGATGGGGCTCTGTATGGATCACGCAATCCGGGAGGAAAATGATCTCTGGGAAGGCGGATATCCATTCCCTGCAAAAAAGGTTAAACAGCAGCTCCCGCGGATTCTCTGCCCGGAGTGTTCTCTGGCGATGAAAGGAGACAAGTAATAATGGCATCCCTTGTGAAACGGTCAGTGGCTGAACTCGTAGGCACCATGCTGCTGGTCTACTTTGGCTGTGGTGCAGCAGTGATCACCCTGACAACTGCCGCACGGGAGTCGGGCCCACTCCAGTCTCTGACGATCGGTTCTCTGGGGGGGCTCGCCGACTGGCTGGCCATTGGTCTTGCCTTCGGTATCGTGATTGCCGCTGTTATCTACGGCCTTGGCCGGGTATCGGGTGCACACATCAATCCGGCGGTGACGATTGCCCTCTTTGCATCAAAGCGGTTTCCGGTTACGGACACGGTGGCATATGTCGTTGCCCAGCTGGTAGGAGGGCTTCTGGGTAGTATCTTCTTTTATCTTTCGGCAGGGATGGACGCTGTCACCATTGGCGGGCTTGGAGCAACTGCACCGGCGGGGGGCATTACGTTCGGGATGGCGATTCTCGCAGAGACCATCGGCACCTTTGTCCTGATGATGGTCATCATGGGGGTGGCGGTAGATGAGAAAGCACCACCCGGATTTGCCGGCCTTATCATCGGTCTCACGGTGGCAGGCATCATCACTACCATCGGCGGGCTGACCGGTTCTTCCCTGAACCCTGCCCGCAGTTTTGGCCCTGCGGTAGGTGACCTTCTCCTCGGAGGGCCTGATGTGATGGGAGCACTTCCCATCTATATTGTCGGTCCTATTCTTGGAGCACTCATTGCTGTCTTCTTCTACGACTGGGTCGTAAAAGAAGACTAAAAAAATATACTATTTTTTCTCCTCTGAAAATTGCCTGTCTTCACGCCGTTCGGTACAATACCGCATCAGCCAGACAATGCCTTCAGACGATGGGTGCACTTCAACAAACGAGTCCATCGCATCGACACTGACTCCGCTGTTGATCAGGTATGCGAGGTAGCCCGCCGCAGCCGATGACTGCGGAGATACCTCGTAAAAGCCGTTTATCCGCCCGGTTGTGTTGTCTGTAATCAACAGTGACTGGCCGGTATGGCGCTCCGGAACAAGCCAGAATGAACCCGGTGCTGCCGGTGACGGGATCATGGTGCCGTTCTCTTCTGCATCCGGGTGGAGGGCAATGGAATGTTCGTGGCGTAGCTTAATTGTTTGTGGAATACAGGCAGGCACAGGTTTCAGGGGCAGTCCGAGGATGGCGTCGACTGCGGCCCGTCCTTCCCGGCGTGCCAGAGGCGTGAGGTACGGGGGGCCTGTTACATCGCCTGCCGCATAGACGCCGGGGACACTTGTCTCCATCCGTTCATTCACCAGAATTTCTCCGTCTGGTCCGAGGGCAATGCCTGAAATGCTGTCTGTCCGGGGGCGAAGACCTGTCGCAAGCAGTACGGTGTCACAGGGAATCACCTCTTCGTTCCCGTTGGTCTGGAGACGCACGCCGGTGACGCTGGCAGTGCCTTCAATGGCAACAACCTCCGTCTCCTCGCGGATATGCACTCCTGTGAGGTCCCGCCGGGCACCGGTGATCAGCTGGCCGGGGAACCCGCGAAGGAGTGTGCTCCGGGCCACGACCGTCACGTCGGCCCCTGCGACACGGAAGATGTATGCGTACTCAGCCGCGATGACCCCGCTGCCGATGATCACAATCCGTTGGGGTGAACGCCTGAGGCCTGGAAGGGAATGGGAATTATACACTCCGTCCAGCCCGGCCCCTGGAATAGGGGGAATACAGGGGACCGATCCAGTTGCAATGAGGATTGCGTCAGATTCATACTCAATGCCTCCGGCATATACCCGGTTCCCCTCAACGCGGGCGTGGTCACAGATGACCGTGACACCTGACTCCGTTGTTTCGGTGCCAATGATGCCTGCAATCGTCTTCTGGACGTCTGCCATCTTCTCCTGCAGGCGGGCATAGTCGATGGCAGGTTCGGTATCAGTGATCCCGAATCGGTGAAGTGCCCGGGCTTCGTCACAGGTACGTGCCGCATCATTTTGGGCACATATTACCATACAGCCCTGGTGCAGGCACTGGCCGCCCAGTCCTTCCACCCGGCTGTCAAAGAGGGTGACCGTTTTTCCGTGTGCGGCAAGGCACATCGCTGCAATCCGTCCCGCAGGGCCTCCGCCGATGACGGTGATCATATTATTTTCTTTTCCTCTTTTCATAGGACTTCTACACCGTCATCCATCGGCATCTCAAGGAGGTCACCGGTGAATGCGTTCACTTCGGCTATCCGGTTGCCACGTATCTGCCAGATGGGGACATAGACAATCTCGGAAGAGATGGAAATATTCTCCGGGTCAGGCGAGAAATTGCGATTTTCATAGGAGATGGTGTCTCCCTCAGACTGGCTGATACGCACGTTCTGTGAGAGTTCTTCAACGAAGGTCGAGAGCACCCGCTCTTTTATGTCTTTTTTGGAAAGTTTTGGGGACAGAATATCTGCATCGCCGGGCACCGCCTTTGTATCGGCTATTTCGGCGGTGAAGTCTCCTTTCATGCCATTAATGGCACTCACAACACCGTTCTCCTCACGCTCGAAACTGATGATGTGGCTCTTGTATATTTGTTCCCCGTGGCTCTCTGCCCGGTATGCCCAGTAGGGAATAAACCGCAGCGTGGCGGTTCCCTTTATCCCACAGGTGGCCTGTGCCCGTGAGGCGGTGATCGTCACCGGCAGGTGTGGAATCTCGGGGCCTGGTTCAGGTTCGGTTTCTGTGTGTGTCAGCCTTGCTGCATGTGGTGTATCAGTCTCTGCAGACGGTGAGAGGGATAAACTGAATGTATCCTCCCGGATATAGGAGCCTGCAGCACGGGCAAGGTTTTCGGTAAGGTCCCTCTCTTTCCAGACATTACAGGACTGCACCGCAACGGGTGGCGTGAACGATACCAGCAGTTTTTTGCAGAGTACAGGGCCGGAATCAAGAGTGAACCGGTATTTAAGCCGATCAAATTCTTCGATTTCACTGGCGTCTTCAGAACAGAGGATCACAATACACTCGTCACCGCGGAACGCGGAAAGGTCTATTGCCCCATCACCATCATCTACTTCATAGGATGCGGCTTTGAATATCCATCGAACAACATCTTGGACCCTTCGGGGAATCATTAAAGGAGATTGTTGGATTCAGGATACAACAAACTTTCCGGTTCCATGGCTGATTTTTTTGTATTTTTCTCAGGGGAGGGGGGCATGCCCTTTGACAAATCCCCAGTATCCGGTAAAAAGGTTCACAAATCCGGGTGACTCTGAGTAGAGTGCGCTTGGAATATCGGCATTATCACTCACAAATGCCATCACCCGCTGGCGGTCAACGATGATGATGCATGGCGTATGCTTATCCCCCTGGATTTTCTCCGGGTAGGGGACTATTCCTATTTTGAGTTCCCGTGCATTTCCGGGGATGTCATCACGGGCATTGATGCCTGCGGTAGCAATCTCCACAGTAATCTCCGGGCCAAGTGTACTGATTGCCTTCTGGATCGGTGGTGTAAGGATGGTTGTACCGCTTAAAATGGCTACACTTGACTCTGCAGATTGTATCAGGTCAACTGCCCGGCTGCCGATATTATCTGACCCGTGGATGTTCCAGATCATCTCCTGCCGCTCTGCGTGGTTCATGCTGGTCCGTTCTTCATAGATGGCAGTCAGTTCATGTTTAACGGCAGCGGAATTCCGAGTGATACGCGCTATAAGGCTGTCAATGGCTTCCTCAGGCGGGGTTGCTGCAAAACGTTTCGGGGATGTGGTGGTGACATTGACGAGTTGGTTTTTACTGAGTTTATCAAGGACAGGATAGACGGATGCCCGCGGAACTCCGGAAATCTCGTGTATTTCGGTTGCAGTCGCGCCATCGACCTGAAGGAGTGCGATATAGACAAGGCACTCATATTTTGTCAGGCCGAGGGATTTCAGGTGTTCCTGTATCATTGAGGTGCTGGGGGCAATATTGGGCATTGGCATAGGAATATATAATCAGAATGCAGATAAATGTTGTCACAACTACAACAACAGGTATATTATGAAATTTTCACGGACTGCAATTATGGGAATTGTCCTCATTGTGTGCCTTTGCGCACCAGTGATGGCAGCAGAGAAAGTGATCTCCGGACCACCTGATCTGCGTGTCAGTATCGAGGGCAGCAACGAGTACTATCCAGACACAATGGTAACGATCCCGGTGAAGGTGGAAAACATCGGAACAATTGATTACTCCTCACAGAATTTGGCTAATGTGGCCCGCGAAGACCGGCCGAACACCGCCAAGAATGTGGTTGTCACTCTCGGTGACGGTAACGCACCCGTCTCTGTTAAGACCGATTCACAGCTGGCAGGTGACATCACAGGAGGGGCAAGCGCGGAGAAATCGTTTGCGGTCAGAATAAATGATGGGGCCCCTGCAGGGACCTATGTTCTGCCAGTCACTCTGGAATATACATACCTCTATCATGCAGAAGAGTTCAGCAATGACGCGCTGAAGTATGAATACCGTACAAAGACTGAGACTTTCCCTCTTAAGATTATTGTCAAACCGGATGTGCGGGTTACTGTCCTCTCTGCGGATGTAACCGAACTCAATGCCGGCACGGAAGGCTACCTGGCAGTTACTGTTCAGAACAGTGGACAGGACACGGGGCAGCAGGCGACACTTGTTCTGTCATCTGTCTCCGGAAGTCCGGTCATCCCGACCGACGGCAGTTTCTTCATCGGCGAGTATATGCCTGGTGAGACGGTAACTGCAAACTTTAAGGTGGCCGCATCAACGGATGCTTCAGGTTCATCATATCCGGTGAATATTGCAATTACCTACGAGAACAGTGACGGCGACAAAGTCACCTCAAAGCTGGTGACCATTGGTGTCCCTGTGGGAGGGGAAATAACCTTCGAGGTTGTTTCTGAGTCATACATGATGCATCCGGCAGAGAAGGGCACGATTGAAGTGGTCTACAAAAATACCGGCGACGCCATTGCCTACGATGCAACTTCCCGTATTAGTGCAGTTGACCCGTTCACCAGTAATGATGACACCGCATACCTCGGTGACATGGCACCCGGAGAGACGGCAACAGCCTACTACCAGGTGAGTGTTTCTGATGATGCAACCATCAAGGCATATGGCATGGACACCGAGATCCGCTACAAGGACTCCCTGAAAAACAGTATAATATCTGAACCGATGAAGGCTAAAGTGACCATTGAGAGCAGAAGTGGTATCGGGACAATGGTAACGAATCCTATCGTTCTCACCGTGCTTCTCTTTGTAATCCTCGGTGCCGGGTACTATCTATATCAACAGCGAAAACAGAAACAAAAGTAATGGAACTGTACCGGGACATCGACCTGCCCGAACCACATATACGAACAATAGGCCAGATGCGTCCGGTCCTTGCTGAGGCAGGGTGCAACGTATCCGGTCCCCTCTATTTTATGTACCGAAACCTTGCCCGAACGGCAAAGGACAGGGATTGGCTGACAGCCAACAGGATACGGTTTGATTATACGGTCATTCCCCCGATGACCCTGTGCGGGGAATTTGCAAAGACCAAGGGCCACTATCATCCGGCAGCACCGGACGGTACCGGTTACCCTGAACTCTATCAGGTCCTCTCCGGCCGGGCGGAGTATCTGCTCCAGACACGGGATGCTGCAGACGTGATTGTTGTACGGGCAGGGCCCGGTGATGCCGTACTCGTCCCGCCGGGATATGGGCATGTGACCATCAATCCAGCAGATACTGTGCTCTGTATGGTCAATCTGGTCTCAGAAGAGTTTGAAAGTGAGTATGCAACGTATGAGGAGTGTCGGGGGGCGGCATATTATCACTGTACCGATGGGTGGAAGAAAAATTCACGGTATCCTGAGGTGGGTGATCTGAAGATCCACGATGCCCCGGAGTTTCCGGAGGCAGGTATTGTTCACGGCAGGGAAATATATGATCTTATCGGGGGAGATGCCCTTGGATACCTGAATCATCCAGCAGATTATGCTGACCTGTTTCGTGCCCTGAAATGAGTAGATGTATGTTGGGTTTCTCATGTTTTGATGAGAATCTTCACTATATACACACACTCACACTGGAAAAAATGTTTTTTTGGGTTATAAGTTTAGCCTTTTACTGGATTTCCAGCAGGTTTGGTGGGCTCATGCGTTTGTGCATGGATGCCTGTACTTTCCCGAGGATGAGCTCTTCCTGTGCATTTGATGCAGTCCAGCCGTTTACTTCAAGGGAGGCGAGTGCACGGTCAATTTCTGCATAGGTAAAGCCAATATCCGCCTCATCACTCTGGCCCGGCCAGAGGCCTGCGGATGGCGGCTTTTTGATGATTTGTGCCGGCACACCGACTTCCTCTGCCAGTGCATACACCCGTGTCTTGTAACAGTGCAGAATCGGCTGAATGTCGGCCGCACTGTCCCCGTACTTGGTAGAGTAGCCAAGCATGTACTCTGACCGGTTGGATGTCCCGCAGACGAGATATTGTAGGCGGTTTGCATGATAATACAGGTTTGTCATGCGGATTCTTGCCATCAGGTTTCCACTCAGGTACCGGGTATTCTCAAAATCCTCCATGTCGGCAAAGGCGCTGAGCATTGGTTCAATGGATATCGTTTTGAAGGGGATATCAAATGCGGCGCAGAGGTCTTTTCCGTCTTTGAGGTCGGCCACCGGGGTGACCGGGGACGGAAGTGCAATACCCACCACCTGATTGCCACCAATTGCCCGTGCACAGAGTGCAGCAGCAAGTGCAGAGTCCACCCCTCCACTGATTCCCACGACAAACCCTTTCGCCCCGGATGACCAGAGCGTGTGGCGTATCATCTGTTCAATGCGTTCACATTCGCAGCCAATCTCACACGTTTGTTTCATTTCTGTTCTCCTGGTGATGTTATACGGATGAATTTCTTCAGTTCTTCCCGGGTGCCGATGACGATCACTTCGTCACCTTCCATTATTATCTGATTTTTTTCCGGGTGTATTACATATTTCCGGCGCCCGCGGAATCCGATGACCTGCACGCCGGTTCGTGCTTCAATACTCTCAACCGTAAGTGGCGCTTTATTCATATTATGTTTGGCTGCAATCTGCTGCCCCTGTGCACCCGGCAGGTCAAGAATCAGGTGGATAAGGTCAGCAAGAACAATGTTTGCCGCAAGAATTGCCCCGTGGGTCGGGAGATCGACGACGTAATCCGCCCCTGCCCGGTAGAGTTTATCCACTGACTCCGGTTCGACTGCAACCGAGAGCACCCGCATCTTCTGGTTGAGCGTTCGTGCCATCAGGGTGCTGAAGATATTGACGTCATCATTGGATGTTGCGATGATGCAGACCGAAGCATGGGTGATGCCTGCTGCGATGAGGTCTGCTTCTGATTCTCCGCTCCCGTGGATGCCGGGCACCTTGTCTGCCACCGGATCGATGACGGTGGCATGAATGCCAATCTCCTCCAGCTCCTCATATACGGTCCGTCCGATACGGCCATATCCGACGATCACCGCATAGGCGTCGGTCTTTCCGGGGACGAGTCTCTCATCAAGGGTGGCATGCACGTCTCCTTCTGCCCCGTGGACAAAGAGGATCATTGACTTGTTGATGACCTCGCTGTCGTTCGGGTACATGATGAAGTTGTGTCCCTTCCAGTATGAGACGATCTCAATCGGATGTTCGTCATTCCCATTGATATCGCCGACGGTATGGCCCATGAAGTGGAACCCCTCGATTACCGGGATCATGAAAATTTTGCGTTTATCCTCTTCCTCTTCCGGGAATTGTCCTGACTGCAGGGTGCAGTACGGGTTTTCGTCATAGATGGTCTCAAAGAAGGGGCCGGGAATTGCATAGCGGGCAAGGCTCTTTCCGGTCACACTTTTGGGGGAGAGAATATACTCAGCACCTGCATAGCGGAGAAACCGGTCCTTTGAAATGTCTTCAACAATGGTGATTATTTTGGCATCGGTCATACTGGTTATTCCCAGAATAATTTTTGCGGCAGTGTGTTCTTCCTCATTGATGATGACGTAGTCTGCTTTTGTTATCCAGGCATTTTTCCATGTCTCTTCGTCATTGTATTTGCCCCAGATGACCTGTGGTATGTCCTGTTTCATTCTGAGTGCTTCTTTTGCCCGTTCCTCGTCTTCTTCAACGAGGATGATGTCATTGTCTGCAATTGGGAGCATATGAAGTAAGGACCGGGTTACCTCATTGAAGCCAACCACGATGACATGGGCATCAGGACGAATGCTGGTCCGGCGGGGGGGGCCTGTCCGGAAGGCCCGTTCCAGATATGGGGAGAGCAGGGCCGGGATGATGAAGAGAACGGTTGTTACCCCGGCGATGATGATAATGGTGATGAGAAGATAGGTGAGATCATTTTCTATTGGGAAACTGATGCCATAGCCGACCGTTGTGATGGTCATGACCACAAAGTAGAGCGATTCTATTGGGGTGAGGGTGTAGCCCTCCAGTATCGGTATTAAGAAGTGGACGAGGAGTGTATAGATGACGATCTGGACGAAAAGAGCGGTGACATAGATGCGCAGGCGCTTCTGTGGCACCGCGCCCAGAATAATCTGGTGGAGCACCCCATGAGGTTTCATTCAGTTTTGCCCCGTTTCACTTCATTGAGGACTGCACAGGTCTGGCATGTGCCAAATGCCGGTTCGCCGCATTCGGGGCAGACTTCCGGGACAGTGGCAGGCCCGGTGCTCCGTCCTTTCAGGTTTTCTCCCAGGGTCCGTACTGCGTATTTGGTGGCCGGATGCTGCCAGGTGTATTCGTTTAAGAGTCGCCGCACATCCCCACGCAGGGCATTGTGGGCATAGGGGCACCCGTGGTCTGCAAGCGGCCCTACATGCAGATGGGCGTAGAGTGCGACCTCCCGTTCAGGAATGGCCGCAAAAGGCCGTATCCGTGGGATCATTCCCGGATTCTCCCGCTGTGTCATTGTCAGGCGTTCGGTGTCTCCCCGGAGGACGTTCATCATCACTGACTGTGCCTCGTCATCCAGGTTGAACCCGAATGCGAGTTTCGTGCACCCGGCCTCTCGTGCGATACGGTTTACCACCCGGCGGCGCAGCACCCCACAGAATGAACATGAGCGCCGGTCGTCTCCCTTGTTTTCTACAATTTTGTCCAGGGTGATGCCGTATTCATCAGCAAAGGATGCAGTATGCCAGGGCACATTGTAGCGTTGGACAATCTCTTCCATCTCTGAGAGGTCACGGTATCCTGCAATGCCCTCATCAATGGTGATAGCAATGATGGTGATGTCCGGGCGGTGGCCAAAGGTTTTAATAAGAAAATGCAGGAGAGAGGTTGAATCCTTCCCGCCGGAGAGGGCAACGCCTATTGTATCGCCGCGTTCTATCCAGTGGTGTTTGCGTATCTCCCGTTTCACCCGTGACTCGACGCTATCGGTAAAATGGTCACGGCAGAGGTGCATTCCTGAGTACCGCTGGTATATGATCGCCTCCCGGCGGCATTTTGAACATTTCATTCGGGTGTCAATCAAAGATATATCATCTCTCATGTTAAATGCATACTACAATAATGTCCCTTTGTGCCGATGATGTGCGGGACCTTCACCGCTTCGAGATAAAGATACTTCTCGCTCTGGAAACCCTGATGAAGCGCTACCGCTGGGTTCCGGAGGATGTTCTCCGCCACCAGACGAAGCTCTCTGAGTCTGAAATGAATTACCGCCTTGGACACCTGATGGGACGAAACATGGTGAAGAGCAGTTCGGTTCCCTATAAGGGATACCAGATGGTCTTCACCGGTTTTGATGCCCTCGCCCTGCAGGGTGCGGTGCGCAAAGGATCGGTGACCTCCCTTGGATGCCTCCTTGGTGTCGGGAAGGAGGCGACCGTCTACGAAGCGATGGGTATGGGAGTTGTTGCCCTGAAGTTCCACTGTATTGGGCAGCAGTCGTTTCAGACGGTTCGCCGGTCCCGAAGTTTTATGCCGCAGTATAAGCATTTCCCATGGATATTTGCCTCAAGTTACTCAGCCCGGCAGGAGTATGACGCTCTTTGTGCCCTTCACGCGGATGTCTCTGTGCCGGTGCCGGTAGATATCAACCGCAATCTCATTGTGATGACGTTCATCCGTGGGTTGCCCATCGTCCAGGTAACTCTTGAGAATCCTGAGGATGTCTTTGCAGAAGTGGTGGAGAATGTATCCAAAGCCTACCACCTCGGCTATATTCACGGCGATCTCTCGGAATTCAATATCATGGTGGATGGGAAAAAGTCCTGGTTGATTGACTGGCCACAGTGGATTGACCCCACGCACCCGGCAGCAGAAGAGATTCTTCTGCGTGACATCACCAATCTTTGTACCTACTTTTCCCGGAAGTACCGGGTCGATGTGCCGGTGGAGGAGACACTTGCGCAGGTGGTCGGGTGAAGGTATTTGGTATTGAGATTATCCATGGTTCAGTACGATCACGGGGTGAGAGGCCCCGCTTTGTCCTTGCCATCCGTGAAGACGGGCAGGAACGGGAGACCGCCGGGGTGACGCAGGATGGATGACCGGGCCCTCGTCAGGGCAATTCGTGCGATCATAGGTAATGATGCCACCAATGACGACTGTGCGGTCATTGATGATGGTGAGAATTATCTTGTGATGTCAACGGATATGCTCCATGAGACAACTGACTTCCCAGTGGGGATGACATCGTGGCAGATGGGCTGGATGGCCGCCGCGGTGACGCTCTCTGATGTGGCGTCGATGGGAGCTCACCCCATCGCTCTTCTCATGGCTGTTGGGGTGGACCGTGCAGACCGCGTGGAAGAGATAACCCGTGGTGCGGACGATTGCTGCCGTGCATACGGCTGCCGCCTGATGGGCGGTGATATGGATGCTCATTCTGAGTGCACGCTGGTATCTACCGGTCTTGGGCGTGTTTCTCCTGACTGTCTGGTGCGGCGGCGGGGAGCACAACCCGGCGACATTGTGGCGGTAACGGGCGTTCCCGGTCAGGCACAGGCAGGGCTGGACGGGTATAAAGAATACTGGGAGGCGCTGGTTGTGCCCCAGCCTGGTGTCTTTGAGGGGCAGGCCCTCGGGCGTGCCGGGGCGACTGCCATGATGGATGTTTCTGACGGGCTTTCAATATCGCTGCACGACCTTGCCGAGGCATCCGGGGTTCGGCTTGATGTGGATGTGGCTGTGATTCCCCGCCCGGAGGGTGTGCCCGCTGAGGATGTGGCCCGGTATGCCCTCTTCGGCGGTGGTGACTTTGGCCTCTTGTTCACCTGCCCGGACTGTGTGTTCCCGGTTGCCGGGGTGGATGCGACGTGTATTGGCCGGGTTTCTGCTGGTGTTGGGGTATACCTGGACGGGGTGGCGCTTGAGAAAGCAGGGTATTCACATTACTGGGAATAGGAAAAAAAAGATTCAGGGTCTGGCCTGGTTCACGTGTTTTGGTTGTGGGGATGACGAGGGTGCCTGCGTCATCAGTTCATGGAGTAGCACGTCCTGCACCTGAAACGTTGTGACTGCTTTTTCAAGACTTGTTATAAATCGAGCGTAAAACCCCTTGGTCTTTAGCCAAGGGGATGTAAGCGATCATCCCTGTTCTTGTATATATTTTGTAATAGTGGCTTTACTCACATTTCCAATGGTACAACAAAAATAACCATCGCTCCATAATGTATTTTCTTATGATTGCGATGTTTGTAATTCATATTAACACAAAGCATATATAGCATTAAAATATAGGGGGGCGTGCATGCTGAAAGCCTACAAATACCGAATGTATCCCAACAAGGAACAGAAATCCTTGTTTGCGCAGCATTTCGGGGCATGTAGGTTTGTTTTCAACTGGGCTTTGAATAATAAGATTTGTGCATATGAAGAAGAACAGCC
>JAUVCV010000040.1 GCA_030595665.1 Methanogenium sp. | reverse complement strand
TCGGAAAGACACAGAAGTAGAGATCTGGTACACAGGTCTTCAGGAGAAGCATAAGAAGATTCTGAAGAAAATGGGGATGAAGGATCTATTTGGAGATAGGGTTAGATGAACCTAGTGATCATTTTCTGCGCTGTTTAGGGTACATCTCATTTGTTTTTGGAGATATTCTGATGAAAACACTACATTAGCAGGCAGGTATGTCACCTGTTGGTAGATCAAACGAACTCAAAAATCCAGGTATTTTCGCATTGTATCCGTACTTTATGCACACCTGAAGGAATCTGGGTATTGTTTTGGACTATATTTGTTGTCAGTTCGTCCGAAAACGCAAAAAAATATCCGCCTGTCCTGTGTCGTTTCTCACTGAATACAACCGCCGGTGCCATAGTCGCTTTAAAAAAATTACATGCTCTGGAAACAAAAGAAAAAGTATGGGCCCGCTGAGATTCGAACTCAGGACCTCCGCCATGTCAAGGCGACGTCATAACCAGCTAGACCACGAGCCCCTGTGCCTACATACCTTAGTCTGTGGATATAAAAATTATTTGATTTGTTTCCTGCATTGGCAGTTTTTTTGGTGCCTGATGCCGGAATTTTCCATTACATTTCAGATGTGTGCGTAACGTGCGGTGGAGACGCCGTCAATTTTGACGATCTGCTCCATCGCTTCAGCAGGGACTTCTGCATCTACGTTCAGGACCATGATGGCTTCCTGTCCGGGTTCATTACGACCAACCTGCATACCTGCAATATTGACATCATACTGGCCGATGATGGTTGCAAACTGTCCGATGACACCTGGCACATCACGGTGGCGTGAGATGACCACATCGCCGCCCGGCGTCATGTCAGTCATGTAATCACCGATGGCAACGATGCGGATCTTGTCTGCCGAAGAGACATTGCCGGATACAGATTCCTGCATCGTGTCGGTCTTCATTGTAATGGTCATGATGTTCGTGAATCCCTTTGACTCGGTGGTGATGCTCTCGCTCACGCGGATGCCCCGTTCTGTTGCAGCAAATTCGGCGTTCACGATGTTGACCGGTTCCTGCAGGATTGGGTCAAGCATGCCTTTGAGTGCGAGGCGGGTGATATATTTGGTATTCCGACCGAAGTCTGCTGCCTTACCACCATACTCAATTTCAACGGATTCAATTCTGCCGTCAATGAGCTGAATTAAGAGTTTGCCCATCTTTTGTGCCAGCAGTGCATACGGCGCAATTCTGTCCTGCTGGTCGAGAGGCACCATAGGCGCGTTCACGACAAACCGTGCAGAGCCACCCTCAAGGACATCAATGCATTGCTTTGCAACCGAAACAGCAACATTTTGCTGTGCCTCAACGGTGGAGGCGCCAAGGTGCGGCGTGGTGATGACCTGCGGGAGTGCGACAATGCGCTGACCCTCAGGTGGTTCATTCTCGTAGACATCGAGCGCTGCTCCAGCTATTTTTCCTGCTTCGATGGCATCAGCGAGTGCTTCTTCATCAATGATACCGCCGCGGGCACAGTTGATGATACGAACACCGGTCTTCATCTGCGCGATCGTGTCTTTATTGATGAGATGGCGCGTCTCTTTTACCAGCGGTGTATGGACCGTGATGAAATCTGCCTGGGGGAAGAGTTCGTCCAGAGTGCATACCTCGACACCAAGTTCTTTGGCGCGTTCCCGGTTGATGTACGGGTCGTATGCGACACAGCGCATCTCGAGAGTGTTTGCGCGCTTTGCAAGTTCCTGTCCGATTCTTCCGAATCCGACAATGCCAAGCACCTTGTTGTTGAGTTCGACACCCATGAACTGTGGACGTTTCCACTCGCCTGCTTTGACCGATGCGGTCGCCTGTGGTATATTGCGCGACAGTGACATCATCATGGCAAGCGTGTGTTCACATGCGGCAAGCGTGTTGCCGGAGGGTGCGTTTGCGACGATGATGCCCTTCTCTGTTGCCGCATCAAGATCAATATTGTCAACACCTGCACCGGCCCGTCCAATGAACTTCAACTTCTCTGCTGCTGCAAGCACTTTGGCGGTGACCTGTGTCCCGCTGCGCACAAGCAGTCCGTCATATGTCCCGATTATATCGGTCAGTTCTTCTTCGGTGAGGCCCGTCTTCACATCAACGTTGCAATATTCACGAAGTATATCAACGCCTTCGTCTGCCAGCGTGTCACTGACCAGTACTGTAAAATCCGTCACTATTGTTCCCCGTTACTTGTTATTCCTTGCTGATATTCATGGTTTTCCTGCATCTTTCCGATGATCAGAGTGATGGGGTATATGATCTGTGTTACCATGGGAGAACACGCAGTACATGTGTGCACTTCCGGACAGGTGTGAGGGAAACTAGTCGTTAACTTGAATAGCTTTCCGGGGGGACACATATTAATCATCGTGGTGGCATCCACAGTGGTAGCAAAACAATTCAGGTGACCTATGAGCATGACAAAAGTCCCCAATATTCTGTGGCTAGCTGAAATCCGGAAAGATGATATTCCTTCCGTCGGTGGAAAAGGCGCATCTCTTGGAGAAATGACCTCCGTTGGTCTGCCGGTGCCAAACGCATTTGTAGTGACCGCTCAGGCATTCCGGCGGTATATTGAAGATGCAAAGATTGACACTGAGATATTCTCACTCCTCTCCGGTCTTGACGTTGAAAATTCAGATCTCCTTGAGAAGACAGCAGCAGATGTCATAAGCATCGTCATGAAGACGCCGGTGCCGGATGAGCTTAGAGAGGACATCATTCGCTCATACATGAAGATGGGAGATGATGTTGTGGTTGCTGTTCGTTCCAGTGCAACGGCAGAAGACCTTCCTGACGCCAGTTTTGCCGGACAGCAGGATACCTACCTGAACATTATGGGTGTAGACGCCCTCATTGACGCGGTTCAGATGTGCTGGGCGTCTCTCTATGGGGCGCGGGCTATTTACTACCGCGCCAAACAGGGATTTGACGATTCCATCGTCGACATCGCTGTGGTTGTGCAGATATTAATCCGTTCTGAGAAGGCCGGGGTGCTCTTCTCTTCCCATCCGGTAACCGGCGAACCGACCTCTATCATCGAAGGATCATGGGGTCTGGGTGAAGCGGTTGTCTCCGGAACAGTTTCACCTGACAACTATGTATTTGACCAACGGTCCCTACGGGTTGTGGACCGGTATATTGCGACCAAGAAGATTGAAATTCTGCCTGACGGGGAACACGGGACAAAAGAAGTGTCTGTTTCCCCGGAGCGGCAGAAAGCCCCGGTGCTCTCGGATGCCGAGATTGCGGCCCTCGCAAAGTATGGAAAAGTATCTGAACTCCATTATGGTGTCCCGCAGGATGTGGAGTGGAGCATTGTCGGCGACACCATCTATATCCTCCAGTCACGGCCTATTACCACGATTGCCGGAAACGCAGGTGTAACAAAGGGGATCGAAAGCGGCAGTGGAAAGATCCTCCTTGAAGGCCAGGGTGCATCACCGGGGGTTGCTACCGGGCGTGTTGTTATTGTCAGTACGGTAAAAGACCTTGGACGAATAAACGACGGTGACATTATGGTCGCAAAGATGACCAATCCCGACATGGTACCCGGTATGCGCAAAGTGAGTGCCATCATCACCGATGAAGGTGGCATGACCTGCCATGCAGCAATTGTCTCCCGTGAACTTGGCACTCCTGCTGTCGTCGGGACAAGGGAAGCCACCCATATCCTCAAAGAAGGGGATGTCGTGACAGTTGACGGTGAGAAAGGTATCGTCTTTGAAGGCGCTGTCGCTTCTGCAGAAGAGGCCGTTTCCACTGTTGCTGTTGCTGCAGCAGCACCCATCATCACCGCAACCTCCATCAAGGTGAATGTCTCCCTTGCCGAAGCTGCCGCACGGGCGGCTGCCACCGGGGCAGACGGGGTGGGTCTGCTGAGAATTGAACACATGATCCTGGGCCTTGGCAAGACGCCCGGATGGTACATCAGCAACAACCGGGAAGAAGAGTTCATCACTGAACTCTACAATGGCATCAAAGTGGTCCTGGATGCATTCCCCGGCAAACCGGTCTGGGTTCGTACTCTGGACGCCCCGACAGATGAGTTCCGGAACATGCCAGGTGGAGAGGACGAACCAGAAGAGCACAATCCGATGCTTGGGTGGCGTGGTATCCGCCGTGACCTGCAACAGACCGAGCAGTTCCGTATGCAGGTTGAGGTATTCAAGCGTATCTGGAGTCAGGGATACGGTAATATGGGGCTGATGTTCCCACTCGTTGGTCACCCGGATGAGTTTATCCGTGCAAAGCAGATGTTGGCAGACTGGGGTGTGGATGTGAAAAACACCACCCTTGGTATCATGGTTGAGATTCCGTCCAGCGCACTTATGATTGACGAATTCATCGCGGCAGGTATCAACTTTGCTTCATTCGGCACCAATGACCTGATTCAGTACACGCTCGCTATCGACCGCAATAATCAGAATGTGGCGGACATGTACTTCCCAAAACACCCGGCTGTCCTGAAGCTCATTAAATATGCAATAGGAAGATGCCGTGAAGGCGGCGTTGAGTGTTCCATCTGTGGGCAGGCAGGGTCTGACCCTGAGATGGTTGAGTGGCTTATTAAAACCGGCATTACCAGTGTCTCTGCAAACATTGATGCAGTGTCGAAGATCCGCGTTACGGCCGCCCGGACCGAACAGCGGATGATCCTTGATATGGCGAGACGATAGATGCGTAGCCAGGGTTTAGCAGAAGATGAACTCTTCTCTTTTCTTTTATCGGTTAAGGAAAATGACCGACGATACCAGCATGTGCTCAGTTCAATGTGCACGCTGCCTCATCCGGTGGCAGTTCGGGCAATGAACCTGTTTATTGAGTCAAATCTTGGTGACCCTGGTCTCTTTGAAGGAACTGCCTCTCTTGAGGCACTCCTTGTTGAACGGCTGGGAACTCTGATGCACCTCCCTGAGGCCTGTGGATATGCAACCTCAGGCGGCACAGAATCAAACCTGCAGGCACTCCGGATGGCACGCAGGAACGCAGGTGTGCGTTCTCCCAATGTCGTTGTGCCGGAATCCGCGCACTTCTCGTTCGAGAAGGCGTGTGAGATTCTCTCTCTTGAGATGCGGGTTGCACCATCCGATGACAGATACCGGATGGATGCAGAGGCAGCAGCTGACCTCACTGACAAAAATACCATTGCTCTCGTGGGCGTGGCCGGTACCACAGAATACGGCGTGGTTGACCCGATTGCAGCGCTGGCAGACCTCGCTTCAGACCGTGGCACGGCGTTTCATGTCGATGCGGCATTTGGTGGGCTGGTCCTGCCATTTCTGCCGGAGACTCCCCTCTTTGACTTTCAGCTGGAGGGTGTGACCAGCATCTCGATTGATCCCCATAAGATGGGGATGTCCACGATTCCCGTCGGCTGTCTTCTGACACGGGACCCCTCAATGCTCTGCTCCCTGAATGTTGATACTCCGTATCTGACAGTAAAACAGGAGTTTACGCTTGCAGGCACCCGCTCCGGCGGTGCAGTGGCAGGCGCTCTTGCGGTCATTGAACATCTCGGGCGTGACGGCTTTACTGCTGTTGTGGCAGAGTGCATGGCGAATCACCGTCGCCTGATAGGTGGCATGGCAGCCCTGGGATATCCGGTCATCGCGGATCCTGAGGTGAATGTCGCAGCATTTGACTGCCCCCTTAGTCCTGAGGGATGGCAGGTATCACACACCCGTCACGGGCATATGAGAATTGTCTGTATGCCTCACATCACCACCCCAATAATTGAAGAATTTCTGAAGGATATTGGCGATATTAATGTTTAAAAAACTGGTTTCTTCTCTTGAATCATGTCCTATAGTACAGCGCGGCGACTACCACTACTTTATCCATCCGGTGAGCGATGGTGTGCCGCTTGTTGAACCGGCCCTTCTGCGGGAAGTTGCCGTTGCGATGGTGCGGGTTCTGGACTTTTCCGGGGTAAAAAAGATTGTGGTGGCAGAGGCGATGGGCATTCACATCGGTGTGGCACTCTCGCTTATCACCGATATCCCGCTCTGTATTGTCCGGAAACGAAATTATGATCTACCGGGTGAAGTGGCTCTGCACCAGTCCACCGGCTATTCCAAAGGGGAACTCTACCTCAATGGCATTGATGCCGGTGACCGGGTAATCATCGTTGACGATGTGCTCTCCACCGGTGGTACGATGAAGGCCCTCCTTGAAGGCCTTGCGATTGCCGGTGCTGAGGTACAGGATGTCCTTGTGGTCATTAAACGCGGCGAATGTGATATCGGCCGGCCTTATAAGGCGCTTGTGGAAATTGAGGTCGATGAGTCCGGGGTGCATGTCAAAGATACTTTCTTCTGAAACGTGGGAACGGCTCCGTTCGTCTGGTGCCCGGACGGTGGCCCTCCAGTTTCCGGAAGGGCTGAAGCGGCAGGCCTCAGAGACAGCTGCCGCCCTGAAAGAGGCGGGGTATGGAGTCATTATCAGCGGAGATCCGTGTTATGGTGCCTGTGATCTTGCAACAGATGCACTGGCACTGGCGGATATTCTCATCCATTTCGGTCATGCACCGGTGGATGATCGTCCCGGTGTCATCTATGAGTTTGTGCAGTTTGACTTCGACCCGGAGATGGCAGAAAAAGCTATTTCTCTGTTAGATCAGAGCCAGCCGGTGGGGCTGGTCACCACTGTCCAGCATGCACACCTGACAGACGCGGTTGCAGCTGTCCTTGAGGCCCGTGGGTTTACCGTTGTTGTAGGCGATGGTAATGCACGCACGCCATGCCGCGGACAGGTGCTCGGATGCTCCTATGCCACAGCCCGTGCAGCAGCGACCAGCCAGTTTCTCTATGTGGGAACAGGTGTCTTCCATGCGATTGGGGTTGGGCTTGCAACCGGGGCACGGGTAGTGGCCCTCGACCCTTATACCGGGATTGCTGAAGAGGCTGATTCTTCCCGTCTCCTGCGCCGCCGGTTTGCTCAGATTGAGAAGGCACGAGAGGCTGAGACGGTGGGTATCATTCTCAGTACCAAGACTGGTCAGCGAAGGGAGGCACTTGCCCGGCATCTGGTTTCTCTCTCGCCCATTGCAGACATCATCTGTATGCAGGAAGTGTCGCCAGACTCCCTCCTGAACCTTGGGTATGACTGTTATGTCAACACTGCATGCCCGCGTCTTGCGTATGATGATCAGGTGCGATTTCCGGTGCCTGTCCTCTCCCCGCCGGAGTATGAGATTGTGCGGGGTGTCCGTGACTGGGACGACTACATCATAGACGAGATATAATCATGCGTATTCGCCAAATAGAAATTTTGCTGGAGGGATGCTCCGGGTTTCCAAACCCGGATGCGAAAAGTGAACAGTATGCCACACCTGCAGTAGTGGCCGCCCGTTTTCTGCATGAGGCAGACCGCATGGGCGACATCAGGGGCATGCGGGTGATTGACCTTGGTTGTGGGACCGGTATTCTTGCCTGCGGCGCAGCGCTTCTTGGTGCAGGAGAAGTCATTGCAATTGACTGGGATGCGGGTGCCCTTGCCGTAGCCCGGGAGAATGCAGCATCACTTGGGTGTGACGTTACGTTTCTTGAAGCAGATATCTCCCACTCCGGTGTGGATATCCCGCCTGCTGATACGGTTATCATGAATCCCCCCTTCGGTGCCCAGCGGGCCCATGCGGACCGGCCGTTTATTAATGCCGGGCTTGCTTCTGCAGAGGTGGTATGGGGCATTTTCAACAGTGGATCCCGTTCATTTCTGGATGCATACATTCGCGACCGGGCCGTCATTGACACCGCGATTTCAGCCACCTTTCCCATACGCCGGACCTTTGCCCATCACACCCGGGACATCATGGCAATCCCTGTCGACTTTATACGCATGGTGCGCACCGGAGAAGATGTCGTATGACAAACCTCCGGCCCATCATGGGTCTTTCCGCGGCCCATGCGGTGACGGATATCTACTCGCCGGTGCTCTCTGCCATCCTGCCGCTTCTGATACTGCAGTATGGATACTCCTACTTTCTTGCAGGGCTCATCGTTACCGTATGGAACCTGACATCATCATTTACCCAGCCGCTCTTTGGCTGGCTGAGTGACCACCGGGGCTTTGGGGTGCCGGTGAAATATACCATCCTCATCTGTGCGTTTTTTATATCCTGTATCGGGCTGATATCCAATTACTGGCTGACGCTGCTCTTCGCCGCCTGTGCAGCGCTTGGGCATGCACTCTTTCATCCGAGTGCTCTCTCACTGGTGTCCCGTCTTGCCTCCGGGCCTAACCGGGGACGTCTCACCTCGTTTTTCGTGGTGGGAGGGAACATCGGGTTTGCCATAGGGCCCCTGATCGCCGGAGTTCTGGTCACCTTCTGGGGACTTCCCGGCCTTGTCGCGATGATTATACCCGGCATATGCATGGCCGTCATCCTGCATGTGATCATACCGAAGGGAAGCGATGCCCGGGCGGTGGCATCTGCACCCGTCCTCCCTGTTCCTTCTCCGGTCTCTTCCTCAGTAGGTTCTGCTGCCCTGGCAGAGGGCGGGTTCAAAAAATATCATGGCATATCGCTTCTGATCACCGGTTCAGCCCTGCGTGCATGGGGCATATTCGGGTCGGTTGCCTTTCTGCCGACCTATCTCAGCATGGTACGTGGGTTTGATCTTGCAATGGCCAACATCATCGTATCCGTGTTGCTGGTCGCGGGGGTGGTGGGACAAATTGTCATCGGCACTCTCTCTGACACCTATGGGAGAAAGGAGCTGGTGCTGCTCTTCACCCTGCTTGCAATTCCGTTCTTTGTCGCCGCCTTCACCCTGTCCGGCACATTCTCCCTCATCTGTCTGATCTTGTTCGGCTTCTGCCTCTGGTCCACCTTCTCCACCACCGTTGCCATGTCGCATGAGATGATGCCGGGCAGTCCGGGTCTCGTCTCCGGTCTGATGCTGGGTCTTGCGGTGGGTGCGGGAGGTCTGGGTGTCGCCGTGAGCGGATATATTGCTGATGTTGCCGGGCTGACGACCGCGATGCTTCTGATCACCGTGCCTGTGGCATTATCGCTGGTCTTCTTTGCATTCGTTCCCTATCCATGGCATACCCGAAACAGGGAAACTGTTTAATGGTATCTCACCTATTTTCGTCAGATGGTCACCCGGCTGCGACGTTACAGCCAGATTGCTGATATACTCATCAAATATGGTTTTGGCATCGCTCTGGAACAGGTGGACCCGGGGAGCGCCCGGCGCCGGTTCTTTCGGAAGAAAGCTCAGGTAAACAACCTCTCCGATTACGAACGTATCCGTCTCGCACTTGAAGAACTTGGACCGACCTTCGTTAAATTTGGCCAGATTGTCAGTACCCGCCGGGAGATGTTCCCGGAAGAACTGATTGCAGAACTCCAGAAACTGACCGATAAGGTGCCTTCCCTGCCGTATGAAGAGGTGCAGCCCACGATACTGGAATCCTGCGGATCTATTGACGAGGCATTTGAGTGTCTGGAAGAGACACCCATCGCTGCCGCCTCACTCTCGCAGGTTCATCGGGGGATGCTCAGGGATGGTAGCCTTGTGGCAGTCAAGGTTCAGCGCCCGGACATTGAAGAGGTCATCGAAGTGGATCTCTCCATTCTGCAGTCGTTTGCAGAACGGATAGAGGCCCGCTACCCGGAGATGAAAATATACAACCCCACTGGCATGGTGCGGGAGTTTGCTATCCAGATCCGCCGTGAACTGGATTTTCGCAATGACGGCAAGAATGCGGATCACCTCCGTCCGATTGTCGCCGAAGTGCCCCATGTCCGTGTTCCGGATATCTACTGGCAGTTTTCCGGGAAAAAAGTCCTTGTGATGGAGTATATCGCTGGCGTACGGGTCGATGACGTTGAGTCAATTCGTCTCATCGGTGCAAACCCCCATGATGTCGCAAACCGGGGGACGAAATGTTATATTAAACAGATCCTGAAATATGGTTTCTTCCACGCTGACCCGCACGGGGGCAACCTGCTCGTCGATATGGAAGGCGACCTGGTGTTTCTGGACTTTGGGTCAGTGGCAATGATACGGCCGGAACGAAAGGAGGCCATCATCACGCTGCTTCTGGGCATCCTTGAGGATGATGTGGATGAGATTGTAGATTCGTTCATCCTGTTGGGGGTGAATATCGATGACCGGTACCTTGATGCGTTCAAGGATGATCTCTATGGTATTCTTTCAGAGTATTCCGGCTCCAGTATTGAACACTTTGATCTCTCGGGTCTGATGAATCAGATCCCCGGCCTGCTCAACCGCTACCAGCTGCAGGTGCCGATGAACCTGATGCAGGTGATCAAGGTCATCGCGATGGTGCTTGATACCGGCAGGCATCTGGACCCGGATTTTCATTTTTCAACCGAAGTGGGCCCATATATCAAAGAGATGGAGATAGACCACATATTGTCACGGGACACCATTCGCTATGTGGCAAAAGAGGCTATGGACGTCGTGGATGATGTGCTCTCGGTGCCAAAATCACTCAACCGGGCACTGACCAAGGCAACGGACGGCAGCATCAGTATCGATGTGGCAGCCTCCGATGTCCTCCATCTGTCCCGGTCAATTGACCGTGCCTCCAACAAGCTGCTGGTCGGATTTATCGTAGGTGCGATTGTCATTGGGTCTTCGATGATGCTCTTTCTTTCCCCGGAAGAGACATCCGTGCCCTACCATCTCGCCCTCTTTGGCTATCTGTCCGCATTTGTTATAGGAGTGTATTCTGTCTATCGTGTATGGAAGATACCCGGCTACGAGTGAATTTAAATAGGTGCCATGATATATGGGACGTTTCAGTGCATCCCCTTATAGAGGGGAATGTGTAGTCCGGGGGGAACACGATGCAAAAAACTGAACTTCAGGAGAATGTGGATGGGCCGGATGACTGGCTTCCGCCGAACACAGTTACAAAGGGTCTTTGGGAACGGACTCAGGATGTTATTGCAGAGCCTGCCTTATTTTTTAAAGCAGATGGGACGGTATTCTGGGCAAACCCTGCATCACTTTCTTTTTTTGGTGTGGATGCAGGTGATTTGCTGGGCCGGCACTGCTATGAGATGGTCCGCAGGTTCGGGCTGAATTTTTCTGATTGCCCTTATAAACGGGTGTTGGAGAGCAAAAGCCAGGAATCCGGGATGATGGAGTATGCCGGCAAGTGGCATATCAACCGTGTGGATCCGGTGCTGGGAGCAGAAGGTGAACTGCAGGGTGCCATTTCCCGCATTCTGGATGCCGGTGATAGTGTCCGTCTCCAGGAAACGACTGAGCAGTTAAATCACCTGATGGCAGCGACCGATAATGCAGTGGTGATGACAGGGTTAGATCATAAAATTGTCAGCTGGAACAAAGGGGCAGAGCGGATCTTTGGATACCCGACCGAAGACCTGTCTGGGATAGGGATTCAGGAACTGGTTCCTCCGGCATCCCGGGAGATATTCGGGGAGTATGCGGATCGTGTGGCAGCGGAGGGGTCTATGGTGCAGTTTCCCGTGCAGGGTCTCAAAAAGAGCGGTGAGATAATGGATCTGGTTGTCTCCCTGGCACCGCTACATGACCCGGCCGGCGCTGTCTCAGGCATGATCGCACACTCCTGTGATGTTACCTGGGAGCGCGATGTTGACATGCGGCTTGTTCAGCACCTGGTGGATACGGTGGTGAAGATAACGGTGCCGCTCTCCCAGATGCGCAGCAATATGGAGGAGACGGTCGCCGCCATGCAGGACGCTCCCCTCCCAACCGAGGAGCTGATGATCTTATTCTCCCTCCAGATGAAAGCGTTTAGTTATATTGAAGAGAATCTCGCAGAGCTGAACCAAGTCGCGATTGACGGCATTGATGCGGTTCCGGATGCATTCCGGAAATATCTGTCCCGGTGACGGTGCTGGGCAGGTATGGGCCGACCGTTGTCCGGCACCTGCCGCATGAAGACGCTACGGGTGTCTCTGCACCCTGACACGGTCTTCGTTTTTTACCTGTTTCGCACCGCATCTGCAATCCAGGCGCCTGCTTCACGGGTGCCCAGTGTCCCACCGAGGTCCACGGTTGTCTGTTTTGCAGCAATGCTCTTTTCAATTGCAGTTAAGACCCCTGCGGCCGCTTCCGGTTCGCCGAGATCTTCAAGGAGCAGGGATCCTGCCCATATGGTTGCAATGGGGTTTGCCCGGTTCATGCCTTTGTATTTTGGAGCGGACCCGTGGATGGGTTCAAAGAGTGAGGTGCCCTCCGGGTTGATGTTGCCGCCGGGGGCAAGACCCAGGCCACCCTGTATCATGGCACCAAGGTCGGTGATAATGTCGCCGAACATGTTGGGGGCAACGACTACATCAAACCATTCGGGATTTTTCACAAACCACATGGTGATGGCGTCAACAAAGGTGAACTCGGTTGCCACCTCCGGGTAGCGGGCAGCAGTCTCTGTGAAGACATCACGCCAGAGGCCGTAGACTTCTGTCAGGACATTGGCCTTGTCAACACTGGAGACCTTCTTATCCCGTTTCATTGCCGCATCGAAGGCATATTCCATAACCCGTGACGACCCTTCGCGTGAGATGACACCAATCTGATAGGCAATTTCCTCGCTGTCGGACTCGACATCAAGACCGAATTTGATGGAGTAGATGTCACGAACAACCTCAAGGTCACGGTGTTCTTTTCCTTTGAACCGTGAGCCGATGCCGACGTAGAAGTCCTCGGTATTTTCACGGACAACGAGGAAGTCGATGTCGTCCGGGCCTTTCCCGGCGAGAGGTGTCTGGGTGCCTGCGAGCATGCGCACCGGCCGGAGATTGATGTACTGGTCGAAATGGAACCTGAGGCCGAGGAGGATGCCTTTTTCAAGGATCCCCGGTTTGACACGGTCGTCGCCGATGGACCCGAAGTAGATGGATTTGAAGGCACTGAGTTCTTTGAGGTCATCTTCGGTGAGGAGATCTCCTGTCGCAAGGTAGCGGTCTGCCCCAATATCAAAGTATGTCCAGTCAATGTCAAATCCATATTTTTCCCCTGCAGCATCAAGGACTCCCTTTCCGGCGTCCACGATCTCAGGGCCGATTCCGTCCCCGCCGATGGCGGCTACTTTGTACATATTTCTATCTCCGTGAGGTTCTTTGCATATTCGACAAGCCCGCCTGCATCAATGATTTTGCGCATAAATGCAGGTATGGGTTCAACTTTGAGGGTTCGTTCCCCTGCCGTCAGGTGTCCCTCATCAAGATGAAGGATGATTTCCTCGTCTTCCGTGATGGTGTCTGCTTCGGGGCATATGACGGGCAAGACACCGGTTGCAATACAGTTGCGGTAGAAGATTCGTGCAAAGGATATGGCAACGACTGCCTGCACCCCGGCGCCCCGGATCGCAATGGGGGCGTGTTCGCGTGATGAACCGCACCCGAAGTTTCTGCCCGCAGTGATGATGTCACCCTCTGCTGCCTCTTTTGCAAATGCATTCCGTGTACCTTCGAAGGCATGGGATGCCAGTTCTTTTGGGTCATAAATCGTGAGGTACCGACCCGGGATGATGGCATCGGTGTCGATGTCATTGCCAAATTTCCAGGTGGTCATATTATGCCACCTCCCGCGGGTCGGTGATTTCTCCTGTGATGGCACTTGCCGCTGCCGTTGCCGGTGAACAGAGGTAGACTTCTGCCTCTGTACTTCCCTGTCTGCCGCGGAAGTTGCGGTTTGAGGTTGAAAGTGATACTTCGCCCGGTGCGAGAATGCCAAATGCACCACCCATGCACGGGCCGCAGCAGGGTGCCTCAACCATGCCGCCTGCCTCCACAAAGGTCTCGATGAGGCCTGCCCGGAGTGCCTTTAAGTATTCGGTCTTTGAGGCGGGGACAATGATGACGCGGATGTCCGGAGCAAACTTCCGTCCGTCTAACACTTCTGCTGCCTCGGCGAGGTCTTCATAGCGGCCGTTGGTGCATGACCCGATGAAGACCTGGTCAACCGGCGTGCCCGCGAACTTCGTCACATCTCCCACGTTGTCCACATTGTGGGGAGCGGCGATCTGTGGAACAAGATCTGCTGCGTCATACTCCCGTTCCAGCACATACGTTGCGTCATCATCAGGTGCCAGATCTAACCATCCGCCGTCCATGCGCCCGCCACAGTAGGCACGGGTCACTTCGTCCGGTGCGACGATGCCCGCCTTGCCGCCCATCTCGATTGCCATATTACAGCAGGTCATCCGGCCGGGGACAGACATTTCGCTGATGGTGTCACCGGTGAATTCCACTGCCTTGTAGGTGGCGCCGTCCACCGTGAGGTCGCCTATCATCGAAAGAATGAGGTCTTTTGGGCCGACGCGGTTTTGGAATGTGCCGGTTGTGGTGAGTTTCAGGCTCTCCGGGATGCGGAAGTGGAGGGCACCGTACTTCATCGCAAAGCCCATGTCTGTTGATCCGATGCCGGTTGCAAAGGCACCGATAGCCCCGTAGGTGCAGGTGTGGGAGTCACAGCCGACGACGATGTCACCCGGACGTACCCGTCCCTTCTCGACTGCCACCTGGTGGCAGACCCCCTCATGGATGTCGTAGTTAAGAATATCCTGTTCGGCAGCAAATGCCCGCATAAATTTCTGGTTTTCTGCCGCAGGAATGGAATCGGCCGGGACCTGGTGGTCAAAGAGCATAATGATCTTTGCCGGGTCGAAGACCGTCGTTCCGCCCATCTCACGGAATTTGTTGATTGCAAGCGGGCCTGTGATGTCATGAATCATGGCCGCATCTATGGGGGCCATCATAACATCACCTGCTGAGATCTCCTTTGCACATCTGCGGGAGAAGATCTTCTCTGTGATTGTTGCTGCCATTAACTATCCATTACTGTATCTGGTATTTATAGTAATCAACCATCTGTGCAATATCTGAGCCATTTAAATATTTGGTGCACCTGGATGGGTGGCCTGGTGCACGGTTGTGTAACGGGGCGCAGTGCCTAAAATCGGTATAAATTCTGCAGGGGAATACCATCTGATTGATGCGAGAGTGAATCCAATACCTGCATGTGACCGGATGATGCACACAGTAATGGAGATGTGATGCAGCGGTGCGGTTGACAGAAAAAAATATGCCGCGAATTGTTCATGACGGGGGGGTCTTTGAATATGGTACAGAGGAAAACGCATCAAAAGTCGGTTTGGGGGCATACCGGTTGTCTTGGTATGCTGATATGTGCGGTGGTATGTGGTGTGATGGCTGCGGGGTGTTCCTCGCTTCCCTTCGATACTGCAATGCCATCTTTTGAAGAGGATATTGTGATCATCACCGGAGACGGACATGTCGGGCAGAATTTTGCCTCCTATCCGGTCACGATTGAAAACAAGGGTATTTTGTCAGTAGCTAATATCCGCCTGCAGGCAGATCTTCTCGATGTGACCGGTGGAGGTGAAACAGTTATTGCCTCACAGGAGATTGACGCCGGTTCATTCGATCCGGAAGAGGTCCGGACGATGAATGTGGATTTTAAACTCATCAAGCTTTCAGGGAAAGATGTTGAAATCAGGGTGGCACGGGTGGAGTAACCGGGGCCAATCAGCCCGTCCATCCCATCCATTCCATCCATTTTTCGGGAAACACTAAAATCGTTGCAGATGAAATAGATTGAGGCACAGGTTGCAGCGTTCCTGTTCCTGAATGCACCCCCGTGGTGTAGCGGTCAATCATACCAGCCTTTGGAGCTGGTTACGGCGGTTCGAATCCGCCCGGGGGTATCCATTTTTGTTTGAATTATTTACTTCTGCTGATACCACTCCTTTTTAGACGTGCAATTCGACAATGGGTGCAAATCGGTATCACATCTCACACCACGGTTTACCTCCTTTTATTCTGTGCCAGGCCGGGAGGACTTATTCTCTCTCCCTCTCATAGCATCATTAATGTATAATGAGCTGAGTTTCTCTTGGTGTGAATTTAGATGATACATATCAGGCGCAGAGAGGAACTGGACTTTGGATATGAATTGTTCATCGCCGCGGTTTCGATACTTTCGGTTTTCAATATGGTCATCTCCTATATCCCGGGAGTTGTTCTGGATGCAATCAATGTTATCTTCATCATTAACACTGTGCTTACCCTGCTCTTCATCTACGACTTCTGTTTCAGATTAGCCACAGCCCCGTCCCGGCCACACTACTTCTTCCGCAATTATGGCTGGGCTGACCTGCTGGCGGTCATACCATTGTTCCGCATCTTCAGGCTGTTCCGGATATACAAGGCATACCGGGTCGTTAACAAGTACGGCGCCGGTTATATCGTAACGTACCTTTCCAGGAACCGGGCCCAATCAGCATTATATATCCTGGTTTTAATGGTTATCCTGATCATCGAATCAGGGGCGTTTTTGGTCCTGCAGGCGGAACATGCGTCACCGGATGCGAATATCATCACCGCCGGTGATGCGATATGGTGGGCATATGTTTCCATCACCACGGTCGGGTATGGGGATCGATTTCCCGTGACGGCATTCGGCCGGATGGTGGGAATCCTGGTGCTGACAACAGGGGTAGCAGTCTTTGCGACGTTCGCCGGCCTTATATCAAGCAAACTGTTAGCTCCCCCGGAAAAAGAGGATGAATCACCGGAACACCTTCCGGTGGAAGAAGATCAGGCTGCGAGGTATCTCACGGAACTGAAACAACTGATCAACGAACGGGAGATGATTGAAACAGAAATCACTATCCGTGTTGAAAAGCTGGAACAACTGCTGAAAAAGGATCAATGTCCAGCCGTTGAGGGGGATTAAAGGATATGGCCCTGAATATTTATTTTTTTAAAGGACCCGTTGGTTTCTCGCCACGCTGAAGAGACAGGCGGTCATCCCGATACCGGTCTAATCGTATATTTAATACCAATAACCGCTGTTTTCCTAGTTACTGTCGGAAGTGCCGGTTCCTCTTTGCTGCTATAATGATGTGTCAGCTCCCGGTGAGTGCAGATGGCAGGAGGGTAAGGTCGATTATACCAGGAAAATGTGATCCTAATTGCCACCGCTGTTCTCCGTTATCAGACCAGAATATTTAAGTGATGAAATCAATCTGGTTTCTATCAGTATGAGGGAGTGAATGTATGAAACGGAAGATAATCAGTATTGATGAAGACAGATGCACAGGGTGTGGTGAGTGCATCCCGGACTGTCCGGAGGGTGCCTTACAACTCATTGACGGAAAAGCACGGCTCGTGAGTGATCTCTTCTGTGATGGTCTCGGGGCCTGCATGGGGACATGCCCGGTGGGGGCTATCTCTGTTGTCGAGCGCGAAGCTGAACCCTATGATGAGAATGTGGTGATGGCAAATATCGTACGGCAGGGGAAAAATGTTATCATTGCCCATCTTGAACATCTTGCCAGCCACGGGGAAACGGATCTCTATAATCAGGCAATCGAGTACCTGATAGAGCACGGCCTTCCCATTCCGGATCATAATCCTGCGGGCTGTTCTCCAAAACCTGAAGAGAGGGGCAAAAATCCGTTTGCTACGTGCCCGGGAACGGCAGCACAGAGCATTGAACGGGATGTCCATGACGGTGGACCGCGTGCCCCATCAGGCGATGCATCATCGGAACTGCGGCAGTGGCCGGTTCAGCTTAGCCTCCTGAACGCATCGAATCCGTATTTTGACAACGCTGATCTGCTGATCGCTGCCGACTGTGTGCCCTTTGCCTATGCTGGATTTCATACGGAGTTTTTGCAGGGAAAGATTCTGGTCATCTTCTGTCCGAAACTGGATTCAGATATTGATGGATATATTACAAAACTGGCAGAGATATTCTCCCTTCATACAATCAAATCAATAACCATTGCCCGTATGGAGGTGCCGTGCTGTGGTGGCGTGCGGCGTGTCGTTGACCAGGCACTGAAACAATCGGGGAAGAGTATTCCGGTTACGGAGAAGACGATTACCATACGGGGCGGGATAGAGTAGTTCTTTCCCGCACATGATTTTAGATGATGGACGGATTATACAGGGCAGAGTCGTGCATGACAGATAGTACTGGAGCTGTTTCCCTCCGGCACTATCTATTTATCTCCTGTGGAGCAGATCACACATAATTCACATGGCAGGGAAAGAAGAGAGAAGGTGGGTGGAAAAACCAGACCCCGAAGAAACCCTGATAACAGAGATCATGCAGACGGATTTTGCCCGTGTGCATACGGAGACGCCGGTTGCCGACATCTACCGTTCTTTTACCGGGAGGGGATGTGATGATATCATCGTCTGTGATGGGGATGACCGGTTTCAGGGGATCATCACCCGGATGGATCTCCTCTCCGGCATTACCCCCGGGATGGGTATCCGGAGCAGGCGAAAACTGGGATGTCTTGAGTGTATCCACAAGAGTGCAGCACTCCATGCCGGGGACCTGATGACCCGCAGTCATGTGACGGTGCCCGTATCCGCCACTGTCGCAGAGACCCTCCAGGCGATGGAGAAGAACCGGCATCCCGATGTAATTGTGGTGGATAACGATGGAATTGCCCGTGGTCTCGTTGAGATGTGTGATATTATTGCGTTTCTTGTTCGGGAAGGGGAGATCTAATCATGTCCCTTTACCGGATTTTTACCACCAAACACCTGATAATATATGAAAGAAAATGTGTGTTCGTATGATAGCCTGTTTGGATGAATAATGGAAACAGTGGGTACTTTCTCACCCTGTTCCCTCCCCCTCAATCCCCTCCTCATTCTTTGTTTTTGTCATTCTATATCCACCCAATTTCCCTCCCTCTGTTGGGGAATACAGGGGTAAAACGGGCGTATTTTCTGCTTGTTTTTATTGCTGGAAAAATACGGTTGAAATGCCTTTTATTTGCGAAAATGGGGATTTATTGCAGACTATTGTGCGGTCATATTTGTCAAATATTTTTATGAGGATGTATTGTCTGTCTCCGGTTGATAAAGGGCCGCTCCGGGCTTCTGTGTGGATGCATTTTCCGGGGTAAATTTGGCGTAAAATCCACATTTTGCTGTATTTATGTGTTTAATCCAGCGACGGGCCATCTTCGTCTCTTTTATCTGAGATCTCTGTTTTTTCCCCTGGGATATATCCAGGGCAGTTTTTGAATATTTTTTCCTTTGGGGTGATTCATTATCCCCGGTTTTTACCACCCTGTGCCCACTCTATTTGCCTCCCTGTGTTGGGGAATCGGGAGGCAAAACAGGGGTATTCTCCACTCTTTTTTATTGCTGAAAAAACACGGTTGGAATGCCTTCTATTTGTAAAAATGAGGGTTTATTGCAGACTATTATGCGGTTGCAATTGTCGGAAATTGTGGGAGGATGTATAGCCTGTCTCCGGTTGAGACAGGCCCGCTCCGGGCTTCTGTGGGGATACGATTTTCCTGGGCAAAAATGCGGGAAATCACTATTCTGCCGGACATATGAGTTTATGCCGGCTTTCTCTCATCTTCTTCTCTTTTATGTGTGCTCTCTATTTTTTCAGAGGACTTCTACAATGCCTTTTTTTGAATGGTTTTCCCTTTATGGTGATTCCTTTTCCCCAATTTTTGCCCATACAAATCCGTGTTTCATCAGAAGGGGGGTGATGATGATGGTTGCAATCACCATGACAGTCACCGCGGAAAAAAGGGCACTCCCGATTACCCCTCCGACAAGGGCCACCTTGGCAACGACGAGGGCGATTTCTCCTCTTGGTGTCATCCCTAATCCCACAATAAGTGCCTCTGCTCTGGTGAGGAAATGGACGGAGCCGATGTAGCCGCCGATGATCTTACCGGCAATGGCGACCACGATGATGGGGATGATGTAGGGTGAAAAAAATGTTTCCCACGTGAAACTGAAGAGGAGGCCAACAGATGCAAAGAAGAGGGTCACAAAAAATCCGAATCCAAAGTCCATCAGGCTATCGAAGAGCAAGCGATCTTTCCGGATCTGGTCGCCTAGGATAAGCCCTGCGATGAACGCACCGATGGAATAGTGCAGTCCAGCCATGTGGGAAAGCCAGGCGCTCCCAAGAGCAATGATGATGACCACCGAGTAGACCATCTCATGCGTCTCGGTCTTCCGTGCGAGATTGAATATAAAGCGCAGCAGTCGGGGTGCGATGAGGACAAAGAGCACCAGAAACCCAATGGCGATGAGCATGCCTGCAGACAGGGAGTCTCCTGTAAGGGTGGTGCCCTGCATTGCAACTGCCGAGAGGATGCCTAAAAGAAAGATGCCGATGATGTCGTCAAGGACGGCAGCGCTGATGATAGCAGTCCCGATAAGGGTGTTTAATTGTTTGTAATCAACGAGAATTCTGACTGAAACGCCGATGGAGGTGATGGAGAGGGCGATGGCGATGAAGAGTGTCTCTGCCTGTGAGAGATTCAGAAGGTATCCCAGCAGTATTCCGCCTCCAAAGGGGACGATGACGCCTGCAATGGCTGTGGTGACTGCGACATTCCGCCGCTCCAGAAATGATTTCAGGTTCATCTCTGCACCACTGACAAAGAGCAGCGCGATGATCCCGATGTCGGCAAAGACTTCGAGCGTCTCGTTTGTGGTCACCCATCCCAGAAGTGAGGGCCCAAGGAGGATTCCTGCGGCAATCTCTCCGATGAGGGCCGGGTAACCCATCCGCTCCACCAGCTCCCCAAAGAGCTTTGCACAGATAAGGAGGAGGATAATCTGCAGGATGACGTCCATTCAATGGACTATCCGTTGTACTGGGTGAAAAGTGCGTGGGTATGAGAGTATACGAAATGATGAAAAAATCATGGAACGAGGGGGGTTCCCCTCTCTGTAGAATGAATTGCAGAGCAATGGTCTGAATGATCTGTGGACGGTTTCCTGGCATATCCGAAGAATGTAACCGGATTCCTACTGTATATCATACAAAAAAATAATGGGAGTTATTTTATTTCCAGACCCCCCCGATGACGCCCTTGTCGCTTTTTTACCCCCTTATATTTGGGAATTGGAGGGTAATCTGGGCGTATTTTTTGTTCTATTTTTCTGCCGGAAAAACACGGCATTTTTGGCGTTTATTCGCTAAAAATACGATTGATTGTGGATTGCTGTGGGGTCACTATTGGGGGATATTTTAGGAGGGTGTATAGGCTGTCTTAATTGAGAACTGCCCGCTCCGGGCTTCTGTGTGGATCCGTTTTCCCACCCTTTTTCCACCCTCTCTGATCCCCTGCGTTGGGGAATTGGAGGGTAAACCTGGTGTATTATTTGTTCTATTTTTCTGCCGGAAAAACACGGCATTTTTGGCGTTTATTTGCTAAAAATACGATTGATTGCGGATTGCTGTGGGGTCGCTATTGGTGGATATTTTAGGGGGATGTATGGGCAGTCTTAACTGAGAACTGCCCGCTCCGGGCTTCTGTGTGGATAAGTTTTCACACCCTTTAACCATCCTCTCTGCTCTAATGCGGTGGGAAATTTGATGGTAAACCGGGTGTAT
>JAUVCV010000055.1 GCA_030595665.1 Methanogenium sp. | reverse complement strand
GGAAATCATTTGTTTGTGAATGTTGTGGATTTGCTCTTCACGCTGATCTTATTGGTGCCCGGAACATTGAGTCCAGAGCACGCACTGTCAGGTATAACCTGGAAGTGCAGGGGTGCAGTCAACCACCCACACGGGAACTACTTATGAGTAGAGTCCCAAGCCCCGGCCTTTAGGCCGGGGTAGTTGACACACTATTTTCCATTAACATGCCCTGCATGTAAATATTTAATTATTGATCAAATTTGTCTTTATTCCTGAATTCATCTGAATATTGGCCATTTTCCTATTGCGTTCATGAATACATTAATTACGTTATCAGATAATTGGTGTCTTGTAATGATTTGATAATTGAATTCGTTACAGGAGTTGAAACCCAATGGAAAATGCCCGAAAACTGCTGATGATCACACCGGAAAAGTGTATCAGTTGCGGAACATGCGAACTGGCCTGTTCCCTTGCCCATGAAGGGGAATTCAGACCTTCCAAATCTCGAATAACAGTATACAGGTTCGAAATGGGAGTCACTATCCCGATGACCTGTTTCCAGTGCGACAGCCCTGCGTGTGTTGCCGCATGCAAAACCGGTGCACTGGTAAAGGATACTGAGAGTGGAATCGTCAATATCAACAGTGAAAAATGTATTGGATGCAGGATGTGTGAGATGGCCTGTCCGTTTGGCAATATCGCCTACAATGCAGTTACAAAGACACCAATGAAGTGTGATCTCTGTGGTGGAGATCCGGAATGTGTGAAATACTGCCCGACACATGCCATCGAGTATGTGTCTGCAGATGCAGCAACGACCAGAAAAAAGCATGATTTTTCAGCGAAAATGGCTGCAGCAATTGGGGAGGGGAACGTATAATGTACGGCTGGACAGGCACTGTGCTGCGTGTTAATCTCACGGAAGGCACAGTAAAGAAAGAACCTCTGAGAACAGATGATGCAAAGCAGTATATCGGAAGCCGTGGTCTAGGCAGCAAGTACTTTGTGGACGAAGTGGACCCGGCAATTGATGCACTGGGACCTGAAAACAAGCTTATTTATGCGACAGGACCCTTGACAGGCACAATGGGTGTCTCAACCGGACGCCACGATATCATTGCAAAAGGGCCTCTGAATAATACCCTTGCCGCATCGAATTCCGGGGGATACTTTGGCCCGGAGATCAAGTATGCCGGATATGACATGATCATATTCGAAGGAAAAGCGAACAGCCCGGTCTATGTCTATGTCAACAATGGCAGTGTTGAAATTCGCGATGCAGCACATCTCTGGGGCAAAACGGTCCCCGATACGACGGATCTTCTGCTCGCAGAGACGGACCCTGATGCAAAGGTCAGTTGTATTGGACCTGCAGGGGAAAATCTGGTTCTGTTTGCCGCTATCATCAATGACAAGCACCGTGCTGCCGGACGAACCGGTATCGGCGCAGTGATGGGTTCTAAGAATCTCAAGGGACTTGTCGTCCGGGGCACCGGCGGAGTGAAGATTGCAGACAAGGCCGGATTTATCAAAGCCATCCAGGTCGGGCGTGCAAAAATCAAAGAAAACCCGGTCACGTCAGCTGGTCTTCCCACATTGGGGACAAATGTGCTCGTCAATATCATCAATGAAGTGGGAGGACTTCCTGTCCGCAACTGGCAGGAGGCATATGATCCTGATGCGGATAAGCTAAGTGGTGAAACCCAGGCAAAGGAGAATCTCTCCAGGGGTAAGGGCTGTGCCGGTTGTGTAATTGGCTGTGGACGTGTCGAGAAGGCACATGGCAAATTTAAAGCATCCGGTGAAGGCCCGGAGTATGAGTCCACGTGGGCGTTTGGCTCTGACTGTGGTATATCTGATGTCAATGCAGTCTTAAAGGCAAATTTCCTCTGCAATGAACTGGGACTTGATACCATCTCGATGGGTAGCACCATCGCCTGTGCAATGGAACTCTATGAGAGAGGATTCATCGACCGTTCAACGACCCTTGTTGACCTGCGGTTTGGAAACGCGGATGCCATGGTTGAGATGGTTGAAGCGACAGCCTACCGGAAAGCGTTTGGCAATGACCTTGCTGAAGGTTCATATCGTCTCGCAGAAAGGTATGGTCACCCCGAACTCTCGATGACCGTGAAAAAGCAGGAAATGCCTGCCTATGACCCGCGTGCCATACAGGGCATCGGTCTTGAGTATGCCACCTCAAACCGTGGTGGCTGCCATGTCAGGGGATACACGATATCTCCTGAGGTGCTTGGCCTCCCGATGAAGATGGACCCTGCGACCGTTGAGGGGAAACCCAATATCCTGAAGATATTCCAGGATTTAACATCGGCACTCTCGGCTTCAGGCACCTGTCTCTTCACCTCGTTTGCGATTGGCGGTGACGATATTGCAGCTGAACTTACGGCAGCAACCGGCGTTACCTATACCGCAGATGATTTCATGAAAATTGGTGAGAGGATTTACAACCTTGAGCGCCTCTTCATCATGAAGGCAGGCTATACAAAGGATGATGACACCCTTCCACTACGACTGCTGAATGATCCCATCCCCGCAGGACCTTCGAAAGGGACCGTGAGCCATCTCAGTGAGATGCTGCCGGTCTACTATGAAGAACGCGGCTGGGATGAAGATGGTATACCTACTGCAGAAAAACTCGAAGAGCTGGGCCTTACTGCCTACGCTCTCTGAAATCCATACTTTTTTAATGCGTGAATAAAATGGAATCCCGGATAATCGGGGAACCAAAACATCAAAAAAAATTACAATTGATTATTCCGGAGGTATGCCACGGCAAAGTGGTCTTGCCAGGTGGCGGCGTGCAGACGACGGGACTTCATACCAACCGGGTGATACCATCCGTGGTTCGCGAATAATCTCCGGTTCCTCTGCCCGTGTTTTGCACCGGCGGCATTTCCATCCTTTATCTACGCCGTCACTCTTCATTCTCTTCCCACAGGTGGGGCAGAGGGGCGGGCGCTGCCGGACAATCTCCGGACAGGTGATTATCCGGATCTTTTCCAGATTGATACTTTCGTTTTTGTAACTGCCGCAGATGAGTATTTCATCACCCGGTGCAAGGCTGCGGATGATATCACGGAATCCTTTGGTGGGTTCGTATGCCATACATCGGACAACACCTGACGGGTCACGGAGAAGAAATGAGACATGTCCTCCGCGTCCTGTCACCGGTGTATCTGCAACGACTCCGGTGAGGCGGTATGAACATCCATCGACCAGGGAAGCGATGGCTCCCTTCAGCAGGTGGGCATCCGTTCCCTGGTTGGTATGGTAGATGACCTCCATAACTGGTTTCTGGGAGCATACGTACCCGCGAGCTTTCTTTACCCATTCCGGAGATTCTCCACGAATGCCGAATATGACCGGATCGGGGGTGTGGGGGAAACAGACAATGCAGTTGTTTTGTATGTCCACGGTATCCCAGGTGTGGGGGAAGGTCTCCTCTTCTGCGCGAAAGAGACTGTCTGTTTCAACGCTTCGTTCTCCTTTGTCTGCAGGATCGCGGTATGTGAGAAGTTCCCAGGTCATATCTGCCTGTTCTGCCGCTATAGCCGCAGTCGCTCCAATGATGCCTCTCCCGTTCTTCCATTTCCTGACTCGCGCCCCTGCAGCCATGCAGATGGATTCTGCCTCTTCTATGGTGCAAAATTCAGTAACCGCCTGCCTGTAAAACGAGACCGGAAGCTTTTTTTCAGATACTACAAGACCCGGATTTGTCTTTTCTTCATCAAATTCAGCCAGTTCTTCGATGCATGCTGCTGCAATCCGGAATGCCTCGTCTGCGTCTCCTTCTGCCTCAATACAGATGGCTGCATTTCCCCGTGTCTTGTATATTACATTAGGGTTCAGGCGGATAAGGCGCTGGGCGGTTACACTGATTCCTGCCTCTTTGAGCTGGTGTATCAGCACAGCTCCGAGATAGGTAGTGCACATCCCTGCTGGAGAATCTGTATCATCAATGCCGATAAGCATAAAAGCCACTCTTTATATGCAGTTCGCGGCTATAACAGTTTATAGCCAGATGTCATATGAACGGTTACTCCAGACAGTCACAAGTATTCTCATTATGGCAGGATATGCTGTGTCTGAACGGTGTGGGATGCGCCCGCGGAGTTTTGATCTAATTGCCCGGCGGGATGATGAACTTCTTGTCATCAAGGGAGTGGTGCACATTGACAGCATGAGCGAGGAGATTGCTCATGAACTGGCGGCAATTGCACACTTCCTCAAGGGGAGGCCACTTGTTGTCGGTGAGAAAACCCGGGACACCGAACTCGAGCGTGGTGCGGTATACCTCCGGTATGGTATTGTTTCCACAAGTGTGATGACACTCTATGATTCCCTTGTCGAAGAAGTCCCGCCGCTCGTCTACGCGCAGCCGGGTGGTCTCTATGTGAATATCAACGGGGATCTTCTCCGGAACCTGCGGGAAGAATCCCGGATGTCACTGGGTGATCTTGCCTCTGCCCTTGGCGTTTCGCGGCGGACCATATCGAAGTATGAGAGTGGGATGGGTACGACCCTTGATATTGCCTGTCGGATGGAAGAGATCTTTGATACAGCGCTCGTTGAGGCTATTGATCTCCTCTCTCACTCAAATCCATTTGAAGAAGGGGTTCCCGAACGACCTGAGGAACGCCCTTCTGGTTTTAGCCGGATCGGGGTGGAATACTTCAGTACCCGGAATGCGCCCTTTGAGGGCCTTGCATTCTATGGTGATGATACCATTCTCACTGTTTATGGGGCTGCGCAGAAAGTGATGCGGCGGGCAGCCCTTATAGCCAATCTCTCAGATATCACGAATTCGCGTGCGGTTTGTGTCATAAAAGGCTACAATAAGCAAAAGAGGGTGGGTATTGCTCTGATTATCGGAGAATCTGAATTTGAGTCCCTTGAATCCGGATCAGACCTCATAAATCTAATCGACGATTAATAAACTATATATAGAACCACAAACCACTTTTTATATCGCATTTGGTGATAACTATGGCAGCAAATCTTGGAGGCCAGCCGATTTTCATTCTGAAAGAAGGCAGCCAGAGAACACGTGGCCGCGATGCACAGAGCTCTAACATCGCAGCCGCAAAGGCCGTTGCAGGCGCAGTCCGCACCACACTCGGTCCGAAAGGAATGGACAAAATGCTCGTTGACACTATCGGTGATGTCGTCATCACAAACGATGGTGTGACCATCCTGAAAGAGATGGACATCGAGCACCCGGCAGCAAAGATGATGGTCGAAGTCGCAAAGACCCAGGACGATGAGGTCGGCGACGGAACAACAACTGCAGTTGTTGTCGCAGGAGAACTCCTGAAGCGGGCAGAGGATCTTCTCGAGCAGGACGTTCACCCCACTGTCATTGCACACGGATACCGCCTCGCAGCAGACAAGGCACAGGAACTGATCAAAGAGATTGCAATTGATGTGAGAGCTGACGATATTGAGATGCTCAGAAAGATCGCTGACACCGCAATGACCGGCAAGGGTGCAGAGGCTGCAAAGGAAAAGCTCTGTGAACTCGTCGTTCGCGCTGTCACTATGGTCGCTGAAGAAGACAACACCGTTGACATGGACTTCATCAAAGTCGAGAAGAAGGTCGGCGGCACAATCGATGACTCTGAAATCATCGAGGGTGTTGTGATTGACAAGGAGCGTGTCCACCCCGGCATGCCAAAGCTTGTCGAGAACGCAAAGATTCTGCTTCTCAATGCTCCGGTCGAATACAAGAAGACCGAAGTTGACGCAGAGATCTCCATCACCAGTCCGGACCAGCTCCAGATGTTCCTTGACGAAGAAGAGAAGATGATCCGTGGAATCGTTGACAAGGTCATCAACTCCGGTGCAAATGTCCTTGTATGCCAGAAGGGTATCGACGACATCGCACAGCATTACCTTGCAAAGTCAGGTGTGCTCGCAATCCGCCGTGTCAAGAAATCTGACATGACCAAGCTCTCCCGTGCAACAGGCGCATCTGTCGTCTCTTCCATTGATGCAATTGAAGCATCTGAACTTGGTGCTGCAGGTCGTGTCGAGGAGAAGAAGGTTTCCGGAGAGGAAATGATCTTTGTGACCGACTGTATCAACCCGAAGGCAGTGACCCTCATTGTCCGCGGTGGCACAGAACACGTTGTCGATGAACTCGACCGTGCACTGGAAGACGCACTTCGTGTTGTCTCTGTTGCAGTGGAAGACAAGAAGTTCGTCGCTGGCGGCGGTGCACCTGAAGTTGAGTTGTCCCTGCGTCTCCGTGAGTACGCAGCAACTGTCGGCGGTCGTGCACAGCTTGCAATTGAAGCATTTGCAGCAGCACTTGAGATCATCCCCCGCACTCTCGCAGAGAATGCAGGTCTTGACCCCATTGACATGCTCGTTGAGCTCCGCTCAGAGCATGAAGCAGGCCGCAAGACCGCGGGTCTTGATGTCTTTGAGGCAAAGGCTACTGACATGCTTGTTGCAGGCGTCATTGAGCCAATGAGAGTAAAGACTCAGGCTATTTCATCCGCAGCTGAGGCTGCTGTGATGATTCTGCGTATTGATGATGTCATTGCATCCTCCGGCGCCGGCAGCGGACCATCACCTGAAGAGATGGCTGGCATGGGCGGCATGGGTGGAATGGGTGGCATGGGTGGCATGCCACCTGGCATGATGTAATCACCACCCATACAAAACTTATATTTTTATTTTTTTGATTGTAACCCATTCACTGTTCAGTGCCTTATGACTGAATAGTTACTATTAGTCAACTACCCCGGCCTAAAGGCCGGGGCTTGGGACTCTACTCATAGGTAGTTCCCGTGTGGGTGGTTGACTGCACCCCTGCACTTCCAGGTTATACCTGACAGTGCGTGCTCTGGACTCAATGTTCCGGGCACCAATAAGATCAGCGTGAAGAGCAAATCCACAACATTCACAAACAAATGATTTCC
>JAUVCV010000028.1 GCA_030595665.1 Methanogenium sp. | reverse complement strand
AACTCATAGTGATCAATTGATCACTATGATATAATAATCTATCGGCTATATTCTATGCCCAAATCTCTAAAAAGGGGGCGAAATGGACAAATCAAAAAAGTTGTAGGGCGACCTAGTGATCAAAATTGCTCTATTCAGGATACAAGAAAATCAGAACATTTTTTCTCTCAGGACTGAGCCGTGCATACCCTTCTCTCATAGGAGAGGGATTCTACCTTCTCCTCCATGAAGGTTTGCAGGGGGAAATCTCATTTTTCCGGTGTACAATTGCTGTACCAGACTACCTTACCGGTGGAGTGTATCTTTTCGGCCGCCAAACACCGGAATCAGTACAACATAGTAATAAATTTTGCATTTGGCAGTGATGCAATAACCGCATATACGACCTTAACCAAAAATGAACCTGGTTAAGGGAAATATGAATATTATCCTCGTTTTCTTCGACTTTTTCATAAATTCATTCGTTCTGGTAAGTATTGCCTTTGCACTCATTTCAGTCCTGATATATCTGGGATTACAGAAGCTCAGGAATGAAAAATATCAGTTCATTACCGCAATTGCTGGCGGTTTTTTCCTGGTGGCAGTCTCCAGCGGTTTTTCCGGGATCAGTTTAACAGGTGAGATTACCCAAACGATTGGAACAGTTCTGATACTCATCACACCTCTAATTGTTTTCAGACGATACCTGCATACAAAAGACGAACTGATAGCAGTATTTTTCATATCTGTCCTCTACCCGGCATACTTTCGCTCCTCACAATACCAGTGCGGAGGCCCTGCCATGGTCGAATACTACCCGTGGTATGTAGCAGTTCTGGGAGACTGTATCGGCCCCCTCATCCTTTCACTCGCTGCGGTGAGCGTGCTAATTTTTATCAGACGGGTCTATGAAAAACTGAAGCCGGAAAAATACCTCCTCCTTGTGCCGGGGTTACTCATTCCCGCCACAATATGGTTCACCTACTCCGTCGCATCAGCCTCGGTTGCAGCGCTGATACTCATCATTCTCAATGCATGCATGAAAGATGCAGGGAATCACCATGATTTCAGGATTTCAGCAATAATGCTCATCTCAGCTGTAGTGATCGCTCTGCCCTGGAACTTCCTGGCAGGACTCCCGTGCATCCAAAATTATTTCCCAATATGGATTATTCCTGTTCTTGCGGTATCCATTGGAGCCGCTGCCCCTCTCTCCTGCATACGATCAAAGATACCGGAAAAATGGATGGAAATCTCTGCCTTCACATTCTGTTTCATCGTTTCAGTGCTGATATTCCCTTTTACCGGTCTGATCAGCTGATGTTCAGATAAATATCTGTGCTGTCTCACACAGAATTCTGATCTTCATCCACCGGGACGGAACCCACCACCGCCGCCTTCATCCGAACGATGTAGTCCGAGAGTTCCCGTTCCATGCCCTCCACATCCCCGACATGTCTCTCGATAATTTCCACGATGGCGCTGCCGACAATTACCCCGTCAGCGCCTGCCGCCACCGCCTGCCGGGCATGGGTTTCTGTGGCAATCCCGAAGCCAAGGGCGAGCGGCAGTGCGGTCTCTTCCCGGACGCTTTGGATCAAAGGAAGGGCAGCCTCCGAGAGCGTCTCACGTCTCCCGGTCACCCCGGAGAGGGAGACAAGATACAGAAACCCGCCGGCCATTTCTGCAATCTTTTTTACCCGCTCCGGCGGGGTGGTCGGGGTCACCGTGAATATCGGCGCAATCCCGGTCTCTGTTGCATACGCCAGCACCATTTCCGCCTCTTCGATTGGCATATCAACAATTAATATCCCGTCCACACCGGCCGCCTTCGCTTCCCGATAGAAGCGTTCCGGCCCGCGGGCAAAGACCGTGTTGCCGTATACCAGCAGCACGACCGGCACGTCCGACTCCCTGCGGACATCCCGCACCAGTGCAAAGGCAGAGTCAGTCGTTGCCCCGGCACAAAGTGCCCGTTCATCAGCCCGCTGGATAACCGGCCCGTCACCCACGGGATCAGAGAACGGGATGCCCAGCTCCAGGATATCCGCCCCGGAACGGATGAGTGTCTGTACCACCGCGAGCGAGGTCGCCGGGTCAGGGTCGCCTGCCACCGTAAACGCGATGAACGCCGGCCGCTCAAAGACCGTTTCAAATCTGTTCATGCACCACCTCCCGTGATATATCCTTGTCACCCCTCCCCGAGAGGTTGATGATGACGACATCATCTTTTTCAAAACGATCCTGCTCCCGGATAAGATAGGCCACCGCATGCGCCGACTCCAGAGCCGGCACGATGCCCTCCCTGCGGGAGAGGTAGCGGAAGGCCTTCAGGACGTCAGCATCCGGCACACTTTCATAGTGCACCCGGCCGGCATCTTTGAGCATGCTGTGCTCCGGCCCGACCGAGGGATAATCCAGACCCGCTGCCACCGAATGGGTATCGATGACCTGTCCGTCATCGTCCTGCAGCAGGTAGGAGAGAGCGCCGTGCAAAATCCCCGGCCGGCCACTCTCCAGTGAGGCCCCGTGTTCACCGGGTGCACTGCCCCGACCGCCGGCCTCGACACCAACAAGCCTCACATCATCCTGCAAAAAGGGATGAAACATGCCGATGGCATTGGAGCCACCGCCTACACAGGCAATAATCGTATCCGGGAGACACTCTTCCCGCTCAAGGATCTGCCTCCGGGCCTCGGTTCCGATCACGGTCTGGAAATCCCTGACCATCTCCGGGTAAGGGTGCGGGCCGACGACAGAACCGAGGATATACGCCGAATCCTCACTGCTGGCCGCCCATTCCCGCATTGCCTCGTTGACCGCATCTTTGAGGGTTGCCGTGCCGCCCTTCACCGGGATGACCTTTGCACCCATCAGCTCCATCCGGAAGACGTTGAGCTGCTGGCGTTTACAGTCAGTCTCCCCCATATACACCTCAACCGGGAGGTTCAGCACGGCGCCGGCAATCGCTGTCGCCACACCGTGCTGCCCGGCACCGGTCTCGGCAATCAGCCGTTTCTTGCCCATATGGCGTGCAAGAAGGCCCTGCCCGAGAGTATTGTTGAGTTTGTGCGCCCCGCTGTGGAGGAGATCCTCACGTTTGAGGTATACTTTGCAGCCCATATCGTCAGAGACATTCCGGCAGAAGGTGAGGGGCGTCTCCCGTCCGGCATACTCCTTCAGGTAGAACGAAAGCTCGTCCCGGAACTCCTGCGTCTGACAGACGGCATTTCTCCCCTCCTCCAGCGCCGTTACCGCAGCCATGAGGGTTTCGGGGACAAACTGTCCACCATAGTCACCAAACCGGCCGTCGCTCATGCGAACCTCCGGCATGCACTGACGAATGCATGCACCAGTCGGGGATCTTTTACGCCGGGCCGGCTCTCGACACCGGAGGCCACATCCAGCGCATAGGGTTTGAGGGCCGCTGCCGCCCCGACATTCTCCGGGGTCAGCCCCCCGGCAAGGACGACCGGGAGAGAAGATCTCTCCAGCACCTGCCGGGCAAACTCCCGGTTGAAGGCCAGTCCCTTGCCCCTGCTCGCATCGATGACGACCGCATCACAGTGGTGGGACGGAATCTCACCGGGAGCAACCATACGCAGGACGCGGGCACGGGTGCGGGGAAGAGAAACATCTGCCCCCACCTGCACCACCGGGGGCCGGAGTGCGAGCATCTCATCAATATCCTCCGCATCGTCGGTTGCGCTCACACAGACCCCGGTGGTGAACGGCCCAAGGGCATCGAATATCTCTCCGGCACGCTCGATTGCAACCGAACGCGGTGAATCGCTGAAGACGACGATGCCCACTGCATCGGCTCCGGCCTCCTCTGCCAGACAGGCATCCTCAGGCGAGGTCACGCCGCATATTTTTATGCGCATACGAATCCCTCCAGCACCGTCTGGGGATCTTCTGCTGACATCAGGGCCGTCCCCGCGAGAAAGGCATCGGCATACGGGGCGAGCCGCCGGATATCCTCCGGCCCTTTGATTCCGCTCATCGAGACAACGAGTCTGCCGGCATTCCGTATGGAACCGGCAAGGGCGGCCGTTGTCTCCGGCCTTACCTGCATCGTCCAAAGGTCACGGTTGTTGATGCCAATCATCTCTGCACCGGATGCAAGGGCGATCTTTACCTCAGCAGGGGTATGCACCTCGACAAGGGGTTCAAGTCCCGCGGCATACGCAGCGGAGACAAAGTCGCAGAGATGCTCACCCAGGAGACCGGCAATCAAGAGCACGGCATCCGCTCCGAGAAATCTTGTCTCTGCAATCTGGCGCAGATCGATGATGAAGTCCTTTCGCAATACCGGAAGAGGGACGGCGTTCTTCACCGCTGCAATATCCTCCGGCCTGCCCCCGAAGTAGGCAGGTTCCGTGAGAACCGAGAGGGCCACGCACCCGCCCTTCCGGTATGCCACTGCGATCTCTCCCGGATCGATTCGTTCCCGTATCCGGCCCGCGGACGGAGAGGAAAACTTAATTTCGGCAATCACCGCGTGCCTGCCCGGAACAGACAGAATTGCACCCTTCAGGCTTCGTGGATGCGGTCTTTTTCCCCTCTCTTCCGGTTCCCGGATGCGAAGCTGTGTCATTTTGATAATATCATCGAGTATCATAGTGGAGTTCCCCCCGTCATTTTCACAAGTGCGTCCAGTTTCTCCTGTGCCCGCCCCGAGTCAATCGCAGCCTCCGCATAACGGATGCCCTGTTCAGGCGAATCCGCCCTGCCGCCGATGCAGATGGCAGCCCCGGCATTCATAAGCACGATATCGCGTGCCGGCCCCTCATCTCCACTCAGGACATGCCTGCATATCGCTGCATTCTGTTCGGCATCGCCTCCCCTGAGTGCGGCCGGGTCAGCCTCCGGGATGCCGAAGTCACGGCAACAGATCTCGTAGTGGTCTATTGTCCCGTTTTTCAGCTCTGATACCCGGGTTGTTCCAACTGTTGTAATCTCATCCAGCCCGTCACCGTAAACGACCATTGCCCGTTGTGTACCAAGCATCCGCAGGGCTTCGGCGACAGTCCTGGTCAGTTCCGGGCGGTAGACACCGACAAGCTGGGCCTCTGCCCCGGCGGGATTTGCCAGCGGGCCAAGAATGTTGAAGAGGCTGTGCATCCCGATCTCACGCCGCGGCCCGGCCACGGTTTTCATTGCCGGGTGGTGAAGGGGTGCATACAGAAAGCCGATACCAATCTCTTCGATGATGCGGCAGGTCTCTTCCGGCGGGAGGGACAGGCAGACGCCCAGTTCTTCCAGCAGATCCGCAGAACCACACTGGCTGCTCACCCTCCGGTTTCCGTGTTTCACGACAGGGACACCGGCACCGGCAGCAACAAACGCGGCGGTCGTGCTGATATTGAAGGTTCCCTGCATATCCCCGCCGGTGCCACAGGTATCAACGAGCGTGCCCGCCACCTGCGGGCTGATGGATGCGGCATGCGTTCTGAGCACCCCCGCACACGCGGCAATCTCTGCGGTCGTCTCTCCCTTCATGCTCATTGCGGTCAGAAAAGCGCCAATCTGTGCATCGGTCGCCCTGCCGGTCATCATCATATGCATGGCGGATGCGGCTTCACCGACCGTGAGATCTGTCCGGGCGGCTGCCTTTGCAATGCTCTCCTGCATCATCGGCATCCACCCCCGAGGAAGTTTTCCATCAGATATCTGCCCTGTTTGGTGAGGATGCTCTCCGGGTGAAACTGGATGCCCTCCACCGGATAGTCCCGGTGCCGGACGCCCATGACATAGCCGTCATCGCAACTGACCGCAGTCACCGCGAGTTCATCGGGCAGCGTCTCCCTGTCCGCGATGAGGGAATGATACCGGGTCGCCGTAAACGGGTTTTCAATCCCGGAAAATATCCCCAATCCATCATGTGATATGGGGGAGGTCATCCCGTGCATCAGGTGCTCTGCCCGGACTACCTCTCCTCCAAAGTTCAGACATATCGCCTGATGCCCGAGACAGACACCCAGTGTCGGGATGTCCCGGGAAATGGTGTTGAGGGCGTGCAGGCAGAGACCTGATTTTTCAGGCCGGCCGGGGCCGGGGGAGAGGATGACTCGCTCAATATCCCGAAGACGAAGGGTTTCCGGCGATGCGTCATTGTGCACCACCACCGGTTCTGCACCCAGACGGCCGATCATCTGGCAGAGGTTGTAGGTGAAGCTGTCGTAGCAGTCAATAACGAGCACCTTCATGGCTGCTCCTCCGCCATTCTGATCGCGGCAAGCATGGCACCGGCCTTCATCATGGTCTCGGCGTACTCCTTCTCCGGCACGGAATCCGCGACGATGCCCGCTCCGGTCTGGACAGCGGCCTGTCCGTCTTCAACGATGACCGTCCTGATGGCGATCGCAAGGTTCAGGTCCCCGTTGAGCCCGATGTAGCCAGCCGCTCCGGCATAGATACCTCTCTTCTCGTCTTCCAGTTCATCAATGACCTGCATCGCCCGTATCTTCGGCGCACCGGAGACTGTCCCTGCGGGAAAACAGGAGACAAAGGCATCAAACCGGTCGCAGTCATCCCGGAGCTCGCCGCTCACCCGTGAGACGATATGCTGGACATGGGAGAACTTCTCAACGGCCATGAAGATTTCCGGGGCGACCGAGCCATAGGTGCAGACCCGGCCGAGGTCATTTCGTGCGAGATCAACAAGCATGAGGTGTTCTGCACACTCCTTTTTGTCGGCGAGCAGATCTCTGGCAAGTTCGATGTCCTCTTCACCGTTCCGCCCCCGCGGACGGGTACCAGCGATGGGAACGGTTGTGACCGTTTTTCCTTCGACTCTCACCAGCATCTCCGGGCTGGATCCGATGATCTGCCGCTTCCCGAAGTTGAGGAAGTACATATAATTGCTCGGGTTCACTTCCCTGAGGGCGGAATACAGCGCAAAAGGCGGTGCCGTGTAGGCACAGGTCATCCTCCGGGAGAGCACGGTCTGGAGAATTTCGCCCGCGTGGACGTACTCCCTTGCCTGTGCTACCCGATCTTCAAAGACTTCCTGCGTGAGGTTGGCAGACGGGGGTGTCCCGGCAAAGCTCCCGGACGGAACGTCCGGCAATGCGGTCTGTTTCTGCACAGCGATGAGAGCGGCCCGTTCCCGGATGCGTTGTTCTGCCTTCCGGTATTCCTCCGAAGGAATTGAGTCTTCGGTGATCAGCGGATAGCTGAAGAGGTAGCTGCTGTTCTCATCGTGATCAGTGACAATACTCTCACGGGTGAACATAAACTCGGCCAGCGGCGTTTCGTTCTCTCCTCTCCGGTGCTCTGACAGCTGATCAAAAAGTGAGTAGACAAGGTCATAGGAAAAATATCCGGCAAAGCACCCGATAAATTCCGGGGTGTTCTCTGCACATACCGTGAAGGCATCAACCACAGACCGGATGGTCTCCACCGGCGTTTTGCCCACGGGTGCCCGGCGTGCGCAGGCGACATACCGTTCGTCACCGGTCAGGCTGAGGGTATCTTTGATGGAGATTTCCAGCACAGGATTGATACCCATCACCGAGTAACGTGCATCCCGTCGCTTCGTATCGAGGGACTCAAGGATAAACCCATATTCACTTCCGGGAAGGGAACCTTCCGGCAGGGCGGTACAGAGAGGGATTATTGCGGGTTTTGTGCAGTTTTCTGCAATTGTTTCGAATTCTTTTAAGGACAGGTTCAGTTGTATTGCGGTTTCCATTCCACCGGCATCACCCATGCACATATTTGTACTTCATTGTATAAATATGTCAGGTAGATTCCCCTTGCGTCTTGTTGGTGAGAATGGATTCTGCCTATTCCTGAACATAAAAATAATGAGAATAGCAAAAAAGGAAGTATTTCAGAACCATCATCTCCCTTGAGACCGGGTCAACTGCAATCCAACCTACCCGCATGAAATCGCAGGGTGACCTGCATACACTATTCCATATTCATGTCGTTGACCGTTCCATTGGTATCCCGCGTAAATATGACAGAGTCTGCTGATTCAGGGGTCATAAAAAACGTATCGTTACCCTCAAAGAAGAGCTCGACGGTCTCATAGGGCACATCCGATGTGTAGAACAGGCGGTTGCCTTCAGTAAATACCGTATACATCCATGTCTCATCCAAATCCGACGGATAAATTCCTACGTATTCCCCGAGTTCTTCTGCTGTCAGGGAAACTACCTTCTGATCAATCTTCTGCGGCAGGGAATATGACTCGTTAAAGACAATTGCCGGAAGGTCTTCGTAGAGGTTTGCCATCGGCGTCCGGTCATGATTTAAAAGGAACATGACAGATACATCCCCATCCGGCAAATAGGACGTTCCCGAATTAAACCCTAATACATGCCCTGAGAAACCGATGGAGGTGCGGTTGTTCATGACACCACTTGCAATCCCATAATCGTATTCTGTCATCGCATCAAGTGACGGCGAAGTAAGGATGACACCGGGGGTGTGGAATGCCCGTTCCCATAAGAAGAGATCTTCGGTCGTTGAGTGGAGCGATCCGGCGCCATACAGGTTATGGATATTCAGGAGATCGTAATGAATCTGCTTCCCGTCCATTGTGTTGTACCCGGACGCACGATTGGGAAAAACATCACGGGCATTGTCCGGTCCGGTGCTGGTCATTTCGAGGGGTAAAAAGAAATTTTCCATCAGGTAATCGTCATATGACAGGCCCGATGCCTGCTCGATGATGTAGCTTAACGTAGTGTAGCCGTTATTGGAATAGGCATACCCCTCTCCGGGCTCGAAGGTGAGGGGAAGGTCGGCAAACCGTTTCACAAGTTCGGGAAGGGCAATATCCGCAGAATCAGTAATACAATATCCTCCCAGGCTCGGGATCCCCGAGGTGTGGTTCATCAGATTATAGATACGGATATCCTTCCATCGCGGGGCATCGGGAATATAATCCGTAACCGGGTCGGTAATATTCAGTCGGCCCTGCTCCTGCAGCTTCATGATGGCGGCAGCGGTGAACTGCTTGGTGTTCGAGGCAATAGGGAATACGGTCTGCGGCGTGTTAGGGACAGAAAACTCATTGTTTGCCATGCCGTATCCTTTTGAAAGGAGGATGGTATCGCCCCGGGCCACCAATACGGTACCACTAAACTGACCAGCATCGTCAAGCGCCGTCATGTATTCATCAAGGTTTTTTGATGTCGCTTCATCAGCCTGAGACAACGGTACTGTCATAGAGGCAGCGGCATCCTGATTGCCGCTTTCCGCCGCAGGGGATGATGCAACGCAACCGGCAGCAAAGATGATGGTAATAATAACCAGAAAAATTCCTGCAATTCTGAATTTCATAATTTTTTCCCTCTCTCAATTTTTTTTCTGAATCACGGAACCACAACTCACAAATTATTTTCAGGATTCAACATAAAAAATACGTGTTTTAATTCAAAAAAACTATTGAATTTATGTATCGTCCTGTTTGCGGATGTATTTGTTTTCGGACGTCCGTCTGTGAAAATTCGGCTATTTGGCCTATTTTCAAATTATTCTGCTGCCACATGCGGTTATCAGCACTTATATATTCCATTTTATCAGACACCTATCATTACCGGAGGAATACATGCCGTCTGTCATCAAAACCGATACCTATACCAAACTTTTTGGAGACCTGAGAGCCGTTGATTCCGTGAGTCTTTCCGTTGAAAAGGGCAGTCTGTTCGGATTATTGGGACAGAACGGTTCGGGAAAGACGACGATGATTAAGATGCTTACCGGACAGATGAAGCCATCTTCCGGGACAGCACAGGTGCTTGGCATCGACCCTTCCAAAGATCCGGTAGCGGTCAGAAAGGCGGTCGGCATCATCCCTGAACAGGAGACGCCACCGAGTTTTCTGACAGCAGTTGAGTATCTTGCATTTGTCGGGAACATACGCAATATCGAAGGTATCGAAGAAAAGTCACAATGGTGGTTTGAGTATCTTGATTTCGGTGACAAAAAAGACGTCCTGTGCAAGGATCTCTCACGGGGGACACGCCAGAAGCTTATGTTTGCCCAGGCATTCCTGCACCGGCCCGAACTTGCCCTTATTGATGAACCCCTGATTAACCTTGATCCCGTCATGCAGAGAAAGGTGAAGCAGTTTCTGACAAACTACGTCTCTTCCGGCAACACGATCTTTCTGTCCACCCATATCCTTGAAATTGCAGAAGATATCTGCACGGATTTTGCCATTCTCCATAAGGGAAAGCTGCTGCACACCGGAACAATGAGAGATCTGACAGAAAAAAACATTCATCTGGATGACTTTTTCATGGATCTGGTGGAGAGAGGGAACCGGGATGTTTGAACTCTTCACCAGTATGTTCAAAGAAGAATGGCGGCTGCACGCGACACTGTTCGGCAGCCTGAATTTTGCTTTGTTCCCGGTGCTGATATTCGGCATCGCCTTTATGGGCGCATTCCTGCTACCCCTGATCCTCAGCGTGATGAACCTGTCCGTTCTGGTATGCACACTGCACGGGAGCTTTGCCCTGCTGGGCATCATGGTCGGCTCGTTCGGCCTCCTCGGAAAAGAGATCATGAACCGACGGTTCGGACAGGCGAGCCTCATTGCCTATTCGGCACGCAGCCTTCCGGTATCGGAAAAATGGATTTTTCTGAATTTCGTTATCAAAGACATCGTGTATTACTTCATCCTATGGATACTGCCCTTCTGCGTGGGCTTTATTCTGGCAGCGCCGTTTATCGGGATGAGCCTCCACTATCCGCTCCTCGTTCTCTTAACACTCACCCTCTCCTTTCTCACCGGCCTGTGTGCAGTATTTCTGTTATCTGCAGGATATTCCCGAAGCAAGGCAGCCTTTGCGGTTGTCATTGCAATCTCGGCTGCATCGGCTGCTCTGTTTGTATTCGGATTTAACGGAGGGGCAACCGCTATTTTCCCTCCGCTCGCCGTTTTTTATTCATTCTCAGCAGAAAGTCTTGCAATATCCTTAGGAGTCATTCTTATCCTGTTTACCCTCTTGATGATCTTTTTTACCTCAGAATACCAGAGTGCAGAAAAGCACTACAAAAACCGGCATCCCCTACTTTCCCAAAGACTTGCCATGCTGCCGGAACATGATCTCGTTGCAAAGGATTTCATAGATCTCTACCGGAGCGGTATCGGAATCGGGCAGACACTCTTCTCATTTCTTCTGCCGCTGGGTCTCATATGGCTGATTCTTTCTCTCATGGGAGGGGTTTTACCACCAGAACAGGTATTATTCATGTTTGCGGTAGTAACAGGAGTTATAGCCTCTACCATGTACACATGGCTGACAGAATTCGATGCAATAGCATCGTATATGTTCCTGCCACTTCCTGTGTCGTCGGTGATAAAAGCAAAGATTGAATCATTTACTGTGCTTCAGATAGTCCCGGTCATATTTCTTGCCGGTGTTGCACTTTCTTCAGGCACGGCCGAATATATCCCGCATGTACTGGTTTTATCCCTCTGCATCTCCTTTTTCGCACTCTCGGTTCTGGTACGGTTGTGCGGACTGTCTCCCACCACACTTATCTATAACGCAAGAATTTTTCTGACCTACATGCTTCTCATTGGCCCGCCGATACTCATACTCATCACTCTTACCTTTACGAGTCCGCTCTTTGCCTTTGCAGGCCTGCTGCTGTTCGTTCCCGCATGGTATATGATGCAGAGTGGATTGAGGAAATGGGACACTATGGACGTTGCAGGGTTTTAGATAGTGAAAATCCCATTACAACCCTATCATTATATTTGAGGGATTTTTTCAGAACATGCATATGGCATGCACAAAATATTAACTATCTGATACATAGGTATTATCTTCAGCTTTCGGGACAGGCAGGCAGTTGACAGAGATAATACATACCAATAATCGGAGGCAGAATCCATGGGAATATTAAAAAAACTGGCAATGACAGCCGGTATCATACTCATTGCAATCATAGCGGTATTGTTCGTCGGTCTGCATTTGGTATCTCAGGATCTGGGAGGAACTATCTATCTTAGCAAAACCCCCGGGGACAATATCACATCCGAAATCGTAGAGATATCAGAGGACGATTTTCAGAGATATCCACCGTTAAGGGAACTGTTTAAAAATATCGATCCCGATGGCGGGGAATTTATAAGCTCGGTTCGTGTTCAGGGAAAGGCAACTGACGAAATCATGTCGAAATACTCCGTTGAAGACTGCGGGGAAGGCGGCCACAAATACAAAGTCATCTACTGGAACGGGAGTTATTACAGCTTGCTGATTGCACGATCCTGATCTCAGGATATATCATTGCACCTGTTCGGGTTTACCGGCGGGTCTTTTTAGAAAAGGTATGGGGTATTGGATATACTGAACGATTTTTCTGAACTTGTGCCCTTCAAAAGAACCTAAAAAAATATTAGAGAGTCTCTGCGCCGTTCATGTAGGGCCGCAGCACTTCGGGGATGACAACTGTGCCGTCCTCTTCCTGATAGTTTTCCATAATGGCACGAATCGTCCGGGTGGTTGCAACCGCCGTGCTGTTGAGGGTATGGAGGGGATATTTATTCTCGAAATCGTGGGCTTCTCTGGCACGGATATTCAGCCGCACCGACTGATACGCAGTACAGTTGGAGCAGGAAACAACCTCGCGGTATGCCTCCTCACGCGGCATCCAGACCTCCATATCATATTTCTTTGCAGCAACGGTTCCGATATCTCCGGTACAGATGTTCACCACCCGGTAGGGCAGGCCGAGCATCTGAAAGATATCCTCGGAGTTTTTGAGGAGCTCCTCATGCAGTGCCCACGAATCCTCCGGTTTGCAGTAGACGAACTGCTCGACCTTGTTGAACTGGTGAACCCGGAAGAGTCCGCGGGTGTCAATCCCGTGTGAACCGATTTCACGTCTGAAGCAGGGACTAACACCTGCCAGTTTGAGCGGGAGGTCTTTTTCATCAAAGATCTCGTTCATGTACATTGCAGCCATCGGGTGCTCGCTTGTCGCGATTAAAAACTCGTCCTCGCCGTCAATGGCATACATCACGTTCTCAAAGTCCCCCAGATCGGTGACACCTTCGTATGCAGCACGGTTCATCATATAGGGCGGGATGACCGGGGTGTAACCACGTTCGCCAAGGACGTCAAGGGCCATACGCTGAAGGGCCAGATCCATGAGCGCCAGGTTTCCTTTCAGCATATAAAATCCTGCACCGGATATTTTTGCCGCCCGCTCGAACTCTGCAAGACCTTTTTCAACCGCAAGCTCACCGTGATTTCTCAGCGGGAATGAAGGAACAACAGGCTCGCCCCAGCGTTTGATCTCCACATTTTCGGAGTCGTCCGCACCAACGGGCACACTCTCGTGGAGGAGGTTGGGAATACGCATCTGGTAGAATTTTATTTTTCCGTTTATCTCCTCAAGTGCGGCTTCTGCATCCCTGATTTTAGCAGGCAGGGATTTGGCCTCTTCAAGAAAACCAGAGATATCCTGTTTTGCTTTTTTTGCTTCCTTTATCTCCCGGCTTATGATATTGCGCCGGTTTCGCATGGTATTGATATCAATCTGCATATCACGCGACTGGATGTCCTTTTCCAGCAGGTCGTCTATCCAGGCAAGCTTTTCGTCATCTCCCCTTTTCGTGAGATCCGCCCTGACGACATCCGGGTTGTTTCGAATAAACTTCAGTTCAAGCATACGTTCATTCATTTATGCCCATCATAAGGGATTATTGTTACGAGCGTCTCTTCGTGACGGCAGTCAGCACCTGCAGTATACACAGAAAAACCCGGACTGATTCTGATATGATTTTTTGCCGTTATTCATCACACGGTGTGGTCTTTCTCCCGGTTGTTCCCGAAAGGATAGGAACCGCACAGATCATCTTCAGCATGCCGGTGCCGGTATTCATGATCATATGATTCTCGCAGGGAAGGGTGGAGATGACATCGCCTGCACGGACGGTGGTCTTGGTCTTGTCATCACCGACAATAACCCCTTCCCCTTCGAGCAGGTATATCTGGTGCTCTTCCTGGTGGCGGTGCCAGTCGGTGAAACCACCCGGATGAAATTCCAGAAGCCAGAGAGCACACCGCGGGTTGTCATCGGCAGCGGTCACGAGAAACCGGACGTTCACACCGGAAAATCCCGCCCGTTTGATCTCTTCGGCGGGGACATCTGCTGTGTGTCTGAGGATCATACACGGAACTGGCGGTAATAAAATAAAAGGTATTCCCCGACAGGCCGGAGTTCTGCTGCAGACAGCCATCCCCCACTGATCCGGATGTCGGTGCCCCGGGGGTCAGGAATGTTGGTAAATGGAAAAAAATAGTGAGAAAAACGGGTGCGGAAAACTCATCGCATGATTCCGGGAGATAAGATCAGGTTGATCTGCTCCGGATAAGTGCTGCCCGGAAGAAAAAGGAGAATGAACCGACAGCCGTCAGGGCGGCCCCCCCTCATTCTGTCCCTCCACTCATTATCCTCAACCCATGTCCACACTGGCCCAGACATTTCATCTTTTCACCCGGTTTTCACCCGCAAAGTGAAAATACAGAGGCAAAAAATAGTGCCCATATTGGCGCGTATTCTACTCAATACCTATAGTATAGAGAGATATGTACAGATAGGAAGAGATGTTTTCATGCATCCGGGAGAACATTCAGCATGTCTGATTATTTTGCAGGTATGTGTCTGTGCCTCTGTGATTCCGGTAAGAGTGAAAACGAAGATGTAAATATAATATGCACGCCAAAATGGCCCCAGATAGATCTTAAACGAGGGATTTGCCCACATTTACCCAGAATGAGAAACAAAGAAACCGTGTGAAAAGGTGAAAAGATCATCGGCAGAATATGGGAGACGGATTCTCCCTCTCTTTCTTCCCTGTTGTTTGTCATCCACTACCCGCCCTTTTTGATCCATGTTACGGGGTGATCTGGGGGCAGATCTGCCGTATTTTCAAATCAAATTTACTGCCAAAAAAAACGGACGCAGTGCCACTCGTTTGCTCAGATATCAATTCATTACAGACTATTAAGGGGTCTCCATTAGTGGAGATTCTTGGAGGACGCATAGGTTGTCTCAACCGGGATCGGCCCACTCCGGGCTTCTGTGTTGACATTTTTTTCGGGGTCACCGATGAGTCCCCATTCCACTCTGCCCTCATCCTGCCCCGTCATACTAACGGCTCTTTCGCCTGCCGGCATACAGATAGTATCCTGCCAGCAGTACAATTCCCACAATCACCGCAAGAGAAACCGGGTTCACCAACAGATCGGTGACAGGATTTCCGGCCTTCCCGTCCACCTGCAGCACAATCTGATCGGACAGAATAAGGGTATCCTGTGCATCCCGATATTTGATCTCCGTATTCAGACCGTATGGAACTTCAAGTGCCCCGGACTCAAGCGAAATGGTGAAATCGGCAGTCATCGTCTCCCCCGGTGCCATATCACCAAGAAGAGCCGTATCCACCGGTGCTGTCAGTGGTTTACTGGGCACAACCCGTGCCCGTGCGTCATACACCGGTGCATCACCCATATTTTTGAACGTCACCTGAATAGCCTTCGTCTCACCAGGCTCGATTGCAATGGGGCCGGAGACGATTGCAAAGGACGCTCCTTCACCAACAGGAATGCCCACCCTTTCAGAGACCGACTCCTGCGGTTCACCATTTTCATTCGTGTAGGCAATCATCACTTCTTCTGGATATATGCCTGCACTGACACTATCACTCACATACGCAGTGAAAGTCACATTGGTAACCGCACCCGGGGCAAGGTCCCCGATGTACACCCCGCCATCCACCAGCCGGAAGACACCGGATATACCAGAGAGTTCGGCAGCAGACCGGATTCCTTTTGCATACCCAACATTCTCCAGAGTTACCGTAATCGTCCCAGTCTGGCCGGGATAGAGATTTTTTGCTTCAAGAGAGAGAATCTTCGGCTTCACTTCCCCTTTGATTCGCACTGGCACCTCCAGACGGACAGTCCTTTCTTCATAGGAATACTCCCAATCCCCGGAGGGGAGCATGTACTGGGCCGCCGCATAGCGATAATTGGTGCTGACAAGAAGGGAGTACGTCCCCGCAGGAGCATTTTCATCCACATGAGCATACGCCGTAAAAGGACTACTCAACCCCGCCTGAATATCACCGATAAGATACGGTTCTGACTGAACCGAGAGGGGTGCACCCACAGGTTCAAGCCCTGCAACCGTGCCCAGTGCGGTGGTCGGATTTATTGTATAGGGAGTATATTCCAGTTCCCGGAGAACTTCATTATCCACTCCCTGATTCTCTACGACAATATCCAGCCGGATATCAGTCCCCGGAGAAAACTCATTGGTTCCCTCTAGTGTCGCATAGAGGGAAGGTTCACTCCGGATGAACGCCTCTCCCGCACCGGAAACCGGGCCAAAAAACGCACAGAGAAGAAGCCCTGCGAGAATCACACAGAAAAGAGCCCGCCCGATTCCCTTGTTTTTCCTGCCCGTACCGGATGAGGGCAGAAGACAATTACACCTCACGGTTCCTACCTTCCGCCCTGCTGTTTCCTGCGGTACATATAGAATCCGCCGCCTGCGACGATCACAATTCCAATAACAACAACGAGATACGTTGCGGTATTATCCACCGGCTGTACATCAACGATGACCTTCACTGTATCAGAGACATAATTATTGTTCAGGGCATCGTTGTAGCGAATTTCAGAGTCCAGCGAATATTTTTTGATGGTAGCAGACGAACCCACCTGAACCTGGTAGACAGCCTCTGCTGATTCTCCGGGTTTCAGATCACCGAGATAGACATTGGAATCCGTACTGGAAAAGGGATCAACGACACTGATTCGGCCCTGTGCCTGATATGCGGTTGCAGCACCCGTATTCTTATACGTCACATGAACCAGACTCTCTTTTCCCACCTCTGCCACCGCAGGATCACTCACTGCAGCAAAGGTGATTTTACCCAGAAAGTCCACCCCGATGAGCACCGGACTGGTCATGGCATCCATCCCTTCATAGTCCTTGTAGACACCGAAGATGGTCAGCGGATATTGCTGTGTCTCATCCGCATCCTGTGAAACCGATACCTTCACCCTCGGGGTAATTGTCTCCCCTGCGGCGAAGTCCCCTACATAGATATTCCCCTCAACAGGTGTGAGCGGACCCTTTCCACCCGGTTCAATATACAGGGCAAAATGGGCGGCGTCATCGGTGCCCGTGTTCTTCACGGTCATCGTGACATACCCCTCACCCCCGGCATTCAGATCAGAGGACACCACATCCGTTATTGCAAGGATAACTGAGGGAGTTACAACAACCGTCACCGGAATATCTTCTGTGACCGTTTTGAAATGATAGGTGATGGAATCCATCCCCGACTGGTCATACGACTGCATGAACTCATACTCCACATGAGCTGTCATCGTATAGGTACCGGAGGCGGCATCATCAGGGATGTGAATAGCAAAGGAGGCCTTCTCAACAATCCCTGACGAAAGAATGCCAAGCACCTGCGTGTCAGACTTCACCGTAACCGGAGCGTTTCCCGGCAGAAGGGTCACCTTCACTGACCGTGCCGTATTGGGCAGGTAATCAGGAGTCAGATAATCCAACTGTATAAGTTTCATATCGATAAGACCCCTGTTTTCCACGAGAAGAGGCAGTTCTGTATCTTCGTCCGGACTGAACTGATTGCTCCCGGATACTGAGACTGAGACGGCGGGCCCTTCGGTAAAGAATTTTTCTCCCGCAAGGCCGGGTGATACTGTCAGTACCAGGAGAAGAAGACCGACAGTCACAAAGAGATATCGTGATTTCATAATACACCAGCGTTTCCAGAACACCTTATTTTGTCAGAACAAAACACCCGTTCCGGTACTAACAGTATTATACGTTTTCTTTAAACATCTTTACATAAGAGAATCAGATTCAGAGGATTATTTTAAGGGCGAATCAGAATCATATAATTATCTTGGATTAAATACCCGGAAATATACCCACCCTGGATGAAATTTCAGGGAACTATCTCTGCCGGGAACATGGATGGTGCGCACCATAACAATCAGTATTCCTTCACTATACAGCAGCCTTGCAGGGGCCATACACCAGCATCACAGATCTGTTCTTGTAATCATGGTTATCCTCTTTGTTGCCGGACTCTTTGCCGCAACCGGCATTCAGTTTGAGTCATCGTCTGATCAGTATCTGGACAAATCAACCCCTGCAGGGATACGCTATGACCAGTACAATGAACAATTCGTTTCAGACACCTATATTCTCCTCATCCAGACGGCAGACCCGACAGATTATACGCTGCTGCAGGACCTCCTGATACTGGAAGAAGAGATTCAGCGCCTTGAATATGTGACAGAGACAACCTCGCTCGGCGATGTCTTAAAAGAATTCAATGGCGGGATAATACCGCAGAATCAGGAAGTAACAGAAGAAATACTATCACTTCTGCCCGATGAACTGCGAGAGACGTTTGTTCCCGACAGCCAGACGGGACTCTTATATGTCACAATCAAACAGGGCATATCAACAGATGTCTCACAGACCATTCTCCCCAATCTCGAGACACTGACAGGTGAAGCAGATCTCCCCCCCGGCACCGTCATCGATGTGACCGGGGCAACACCCTATAGTGTTGAACTGCAGGAAGACATGGTCATGTCAGGGGTAGTTCTCATCGTGGGTGCGCTCATCCTGATGGCAATTGTGCTCTTCCTCCTCTTCTCCAATATGCGTCACTGGTTCCTTCCCCTCATCATCCTCACCTTCGGTCTGGTCTATACCTTCGCCATGCTGAGTCTTCTGGGAGTAAAGATAAATAACGGGGCAATTGCATCGTTTCCCATTCTTCTCGGGCTCGGCATAGATTATGCCGTCCAGTTTCATGCGCGATTTGATGAAGAACGCCGCGAAGGGGCCACGATGGAGGCTTCCACACGGGACACTCTGAGAAATACCGGCCCTGCTGTCCTCCTTGCAATGCTTGCAACCACAATGGGTTTTATCGCGATGTTCATCTCTCCGGTGCCGATGATAAAGACCTTTGCCGTCGTCTCAATTATCGGTGTCACCTGCTGTTACCTGACAGCACTCTTTGGGTTCCCTGCACTTGTTGCACTCTTTGGATATATCCCCAAAGAAGGGAAACCGACACTTATGATGCGGATAATGAAACGGTATACACATTTTCTTGAGGGACTGGTCTCACGGATTTCCCGGGCGGCAGTTCCCATCCTTATCATTGCAGCAGTTATTGCCTTTGCAGGCATCTCACTTGACCCGTCAATTCCCATCGACACGGACACCAAATCCATGGCTCCCGCAGACCTTCCCGCCCAGATTGCCCTCGACAAGGTGCAGGATGTCCGGGGTTCTGTCACCCCGTTCCCCCTCTATATCCGTGGAGATAACCTGAAAAGTCTCGATGCGATACAATGGATCGACACATTCAGCACCCGGGCTGTTTCAGAACATGACGAAATAACCAAAGCAGACAGTATTGGATCACTCGTACGGAAACAGAACAATGGTGAAATGCCGGATAACAAGGGAACCCTGAATGCAATCCTTGCAAAAATACCGGATTCCAAAAAAGATCCATACCTGATGGGCGACAACGAAGCGGTCATCTCCTTTACCACCCTCATTTTGACCATCGATGAACAGAACGAATTAAAAAAGCAGGTTGCAGCAGATGTCATCTGGTCAGAACCACCACCCCACATCGAAGTCTACCCGACAGGTGACTTTGACCTCTACACCAATCTGATGGACATGATTTCATCCAGCAAAGAGGCGATGACCAATCTCGGGTTTGTGTTGATATTCCTCTTTTTGATTCTCGCCTACCGGAGAATATATGCCATCACACCGGTGGTCCCCATCATCTGCATTGTGGGCTGGAACGCCGTCGCCATGATCCTGATTGGGCTCCACTACAACCCAATCAGCGCCTGCCTTGGCTCAATGACCATCGGGGTGGCAGCAGAGTATACCATTCTTGTCATGGAACGGTTCACAGAGGAAAAGGAACTCACAGATGACCCGTCTGATGCCATCCGGACGTCGGTGCAGAAGATAGGTTCTGCAGTAACAGTCTCCGGCCTTGTGACGGCAGGAGGGTTTTCCGCACTGATGCTCTCAGTATTTCCCATCGTCTCCAGTTTCGGCATGTCAACAGTGATTGCGGTATTATTCTCTCTCGTCGGTGCCATTGTGATCATGCCTGCTGTCCTTACCCTGATGGTGAATGCAGAAAAACGGCTCAAAAAAGGGAAGGAAAACAAAAAACCCCGCAACACCTGAGACAAACGGGGATAAACAGAATATACATTTTTTCAGGGTCTGTATATGAATCAGGCACGTATGCTCAGACTGCAGAGCATATCTGTGAGGGAGCACCTCTGCAGGTGAATATCTAACACCACTGGGAAAGGTCTGACTTCTCATCATCTTTTCCGTCAGGTGCAGGAGAATGCCTCTCCGGCATTTCCGGTGGTTCACGGCAATTATATACCACATCCATTACTTCAGGGAAGTGATATACCGGTCCTTTCAACCGCGAACCAAACCGGCTCTCCCCCGGCCCTGTATCTTCCACGTCCGAGGCCACTTCATGGAGAATGGCGCTCGTATTGTCAGCCTGGTGAACTGCCCATGCTTCCACGGTCTGGGGTTTCGGGTCACTGTATAGACCATGATGGGTCTGGACAATATGGAGCAGATGACTGAGATCCTGCCTGTCCACCGAAGAATCTTCTGCCATCTGCTCAATAATGGAAATGCCGGGACTGATATGCCCGAGAAGGGAATACGTTGGAAGCTGAGAGAATGAGAAGCCCTGTTCAGCAAAACAGACTGCCTTCCCCACATCATGAAGAAGAGCCCCTGCAACCGCGACATCCCGGTCTGTCCGAATACCTTCCGCACCTGCAAGGAAGGCTTCTGTATACCGGACCACCTCCAGCGTGTGTTCGGCAAGCCCACCCCGGTAGGCATGGTGCTTCGCCCGTGCGGCAGGGACCAAAAAGAAGGCTTCATACGACGCAAATACCTCCTCCACCAGTTCACGCAACCCCGGACGTTCGATACCTGCTGCCATCTGCAGAAGCTCGGCACGATTTTTGGTACAGTCAGCAGGCGAAAAGACAAAGTCATTCGGATCAAGCAGAGTATGATCGGCGGGACCTTCCATAAGATACATAATCCCCTCATTTACACTCATCTGCAATTCGCCGTTATAGGGGGAAGCCTGCCCGGCAATATGGTGAACCATTCCCTCACTCATGACATCATATGCCCCTTTCACGAGAGCGTTCTGTCCGTTTACTCCCCATATCTTACAGGCCATTGTACCGGTCGCATCACTGATGGTGCAGGTGATGTACTGACCACGTTTACCCTCACGAATCTCTGCATTGCTGATGACAAAGAGGGCATCAACCATATCCCCGGGTCCAAGTGACTGAATAGTATCTTTCTTTTTCATAATTTTGAATTTCTCCGTATTGGGTATCTGTATCCACTATCTGTATGGTATGACTATTTTATCGGTATCTGAAATGAGGTGTACCTGTTCAAATTCTATATTGTTGATTTTATACCCTACGGCAAACGCCAAAACCATACCTTCACAAGCCCTTTCAGCATGGCAAATCCGGTCGTACTGCCAACCCGTGAATCCGGCTGATCCTCCCAGCGAATGGGTACTTCCTGTATAACAAATCCCTGCCGCGTCATCTGCCACAGGAGTTCAACATCAAACTCAAACCCCTGTGACTGCACAGACGGCAGAACCGCCTGCACCGCCTTTGTCCGGAATACCTTTGCCCCGCACTGGGTGTCATAGAAAGGCAGGGCAAATAAAATCCGTACAAAGAGATTAAAAAGCCGACTCTGCACCTGCCGTCCCATGCTCTGCCGCACTGGCACACAGGCACCCTCTATCCAGCGTGACCCGATGACCCCGTCTGCATCAGAGAGATGCGAAAAGAGCCGTCTCATCTCAGGGATGGTTGTCGAACCATCGGCATCCATGAATCCAACATACACCGTTTCTGCACGCATCAGCCCGGCTGTAACTCCACCGCCCTTGCCCAGACGCTCTTTGTATTCCCGGCACTCCATCCGGCAGGACGGGTGTGCCTCTGCAAAGGCACGGACAACACCTGCGGTATCGTCATCACCGTCACAGACAACAATGACCAACCCCCGATATGCCGCAAGCCCATCCAGCAATCCCCCAATCCGACCCACTTCATTGTAGGCCGGAATTACAATGGTACAGTCCTCTTCCCTGACCTTCATACCAGTCAACAGGAAAGAGCGGTGATGATTTCTTCTGCAAATGCAGAAGCAGCAAGTGGACCGTTCGCGGTAATTATTGTGCCATCAACAACCACCGGAATGTCGGTGAAGATTGCTCCTTTATCAGCAAATGACTTCTCAGAGAGGCGGGTCTTAAAGACCGTGGCCTGTCGCCCCTCAAGGATACCGGCATAGGCAAGGACAACTGGTGCAAGGCAAATAGCCGCCACCACTTTCCCGTCATCATACATCGTCCGGACAAGAGGGCGCAGATCAAAGTTTGGCCAGAGGTACTCAGCAGAACCAGGACCACCGACGATGACAATCCCATCATAGAGAGAGGGATCACTCTCTTTGATGGACTGTTTCACCTCAACCATCTCCCCCAGCATGCCCATGCAGGACCCCGGCTTATCAGTGGCCACATCAAAGGCGATGCCTGCTTCAGCAAAGGCCTGTGCAGGGATCAGATATTCCTCATCCCTGAACTTTTCGTGTGCGATGACCATGAGCAGTTTCATACAGTTAGGTCGGTACCACAGGATAATAAGTCTGCGCAGGCAGTGCGAGACAGATAAAGCCCAATCCATAAGATGACGGACCACAAATGTACAGATAATGAGCTACCTCGATAAAATTTCCCTGAAGGGTCGGGATGCAAACCCCTTCTTCCGGATGATGGGTATCAATATCGTATCATACGGAGAGGGACAGGCAGTTCTCTCCATGGATGTCCGGCCGGATATGATGAACGGAGACGGATGGCTGCAGGGCGGGGTATATACCGCCCTTGCAGACGAGGCAATGGCCCTCGCTCTCTTCACCGTTTTGAAGGAGACCGAGATCACTGCAACCATCAGTGAATCCACCTCATTCTATCGTGGCGTACGGAATGGATGCATTGAAGCGGAGGGCACCGTCATCCGGAAGGGCAGGAAGGTTGCCTTCACCAAAGCGGTTGTCAGGCAACCGGGAGAGAACGGGAAGACACTGGCCGAATCCTCCGCATCCTTTGCTGTGATAGAGCGACAGTAATCCGGAAGCATACTATGAATATATCGGCAGCACTCCCCACCATTCCGGTAGCAGGTAAACCCGGGCATATCCGGCATGCTACCCAAATACTCCTATGAGTATCAGTATTTCCAAAGAGATCCCTCCCGAAAGGCATTCCTTCAATAATCTTTATACCATCCTAACCTGTATTTAGCAGTGTAGTAATGGAATTATTAGCTCTTGGATGGATTCTGATCTCAATCGGAGTCATACTGCTTTTGGTTGAAGCCTTCAACCCGGGATTCTTCCTCGCAGTCCCCGGCACAACCCTGATTATCATCGGTGCCGTCTCACTGCTCTTCCCGGAGATATTCAGTTCAACCTGGATCATTCTGATTGGCATTGTGACAGCTCTTGTTGCCGCAGGCGGCAGTGTGTGGCTGTATGCACGGATTACCCCGGACAAAGTGCCTACCACAATCAGTCAGGACTCTCTTACCGGAAAAACCGGCACGGTAACAGCAACCGTGGATGAGGATTCCATCAAAGGAAAAGTCGTCATCGGCAATGTGGACTGGAGTGCCCGGTCTGCAGACGGCAGTATCGCTGTTGGAAAAAAAGTCCGCGTCGTGAAATCCGTCGGGGTGCACGTCGTCGTTGAGGAGATATAAAAATATGGCATTAATTGACCTGGGAAACACCTTCTTTACCATCATTCTCGTACTCGCAATCATCCTCATCTTTGCAAAAGGTGTAGTGATTGTGCAGCCATACCAGCAGGCGCTGGAGATACGGCTGGGCCAGTATAAAGGCCGGCTGAACCCGGGATTCCGGTGGGTGATTCCCTTTATCACAGATATTATAATCGTTGACCTGAGAACACAGGTGATGGACGTCCCCCGTCAGGAGGTAATCACCAAGGACAACTCACCCACAAACGTGGATGCCATCGTCTACGTCCGGGTAGTTGACCCGGAGAAGTCCGCCTTTGAGGTAGCCAACTTCCGTATGGCCACCGTGGCCCTTGCCCAGACAAGTCTGCGTGGCATCATCGGTGACATGGAACTGGATGAAATTCTCTATAACCGTGAACTTATAAACAACCGTCTGCGTGACATTCTCGACCGCGAGACTGACCAGTGGGGAGTAAAGGTCGAGCGGGTCGAGATAAAAGAGGTGGACCCGGTCGGTGCCGTCAAAAAGGCGATGACCGAACAGACGGCAGCAGAACGTGAACGCCGTGCCGCCATCCTGCGTGCAGACGGTGAAAAACGGTCTGCGATTCTCACTGCAGAAGGAAAGCGCCAGTCCATGATCCTCGAAGCAGAGGGGGACCGCCAGAGCAAGATTCTCCGGGCAGAAGGCGACCGGAAATCCCGAATCCTGCAGTCACAGGGTGAAGCACAGGGTCTGCGCATCCTCTCTCTCGGATCACGGGCGCTTGACAGAAAGGCAATTACGGTGCTCTCTCTTGATGCCCTCAAGCAGATGGCAGACGGGCAGGCAACGAAAATAATCTTCCCGTTCGAACTCTCCGGACTTATTAAACAGAGTGCAAAGTTCCTCGGCGAAGAGACGGAGGTGCTCGTCGACGAGGACTGGAAGGATATTTTACTGGACGAATCCATCCTCGGGAAGTCACCTGCCGAAGAGGGAATTGAGGATGAGAAAGAGTATGTGAAAGAGATCGAAAGAAAGATCAAGACTCTGGAAGACCCGACCACCCCAGTGAATCTGGACGCATCCGTCGGACCATCGAATCCACCTAACACAGAACGGGAATAACTCCCCTCTTCACCCATTTTTATAGTTTCTATACCACTTCCGCCTGATATACAGACCACACTGCGCACCACCAGGTTTCCTGTCCCACCACCACGTTCACAATGCCCCTCTGTGAATAGCACTGACCCTCAGCAACCTCAATGATAAAGTGAGGGTACATGTAATAATATAGGCAAGGAGTACCAGTAGGTTCTCTTAACTCCGGTCGGGAAGGGGATATCAGGTGAAATATATTGTTGTAACAGGCGGTGTGATGAGTGGCCTTGGAAAAGGCATCACCACCGCATCCATTGGCCGTCTGCTAAAAAACCGAGGGTATGCAGTAACCGCGGTAAAAATCGATCCGTACCTGAATATTGATGCAGGTACGATGAACCCAGGCCAGCATGGAGAGGTGTATGTTCTCTCAGATGGTGGCGAAGTCGACCTTGATCTTGGTAATTATGAGCGATTCTTAGACATTGAACTCACGTCCGCTCATAACATCACCACCGGGAAGGTCTACCGGGAAGTAATCGAAAAGGAGCGCAAAGGGGACTACCTGGGCGCAACGGTCCAGATTATCCCGCACATCACTGCCCAGATACGAAAATCCATCGCAAATGCCGCGACAATCGTGGTCACACCGGGTGAAGTTCCGGAGATCTGCCTGGTGGAAGTTGGCGGCACCGTCGGCGACATCGAGAGCATGCCGTTTCTGGAAGCAGTCCGTGAGATGCGCGCTGAACTTCCGAAAGAGGATCTGGCCCTTGTCCATGTCACCCTGGTTCCTGCGGACAATATGGGCGACCACAAGACCAAACCGACCCAGCACTCGGTGAAGGCCCTGCGGGAACTGGGTCTGCAGCCGGACGTCATTGTCGGCAGAAGCGACTGCATTATGAGCGCTTCAACAAAGAGGAAAATCTCCGCCTTCACGGATGTCTCCGCGAAGGCAGTTATCAGCGCAATAACAGCACCCGACATCTACCTGGTACCGATGGAGATGGAAAAAGAGGGGCTTGCAGAAGTGATCACTGAACTACTCCACCTGAAGGTGAGAGTTCCGGAGAACAGCTGGTATACCCTCATCAACCGGGAGAGCACAGCCCGTGTGACCATTGCCATCATAAGCAAATACGGCATTGAGGATGTATATATCTCCATCAAGGAATCTCTAAAGCATGCAGGATTTGCTCTTGCAACAGAAGTGGATATCCGGTGGCTGGATGCAGAAACATTCTCCTGTGATGAACTCGCAGATGTGGACGGCATCCTTGTGCCCGGCGGATTTGGCCAGAGGGGTATTGAAGGAAAAATTCGGGCCATTGAATACGCCCGGACCCACGGGAAACCCTACCTCGGCCTTTGTCTCGGATTCCAGCTTGCGGTCATCGAGTTCGCCCGCCATGTGGTAGGCATAACCGACGCAACAAGTGAGGAGATGGGCCCCGGTTCCCATGTCATTGCCATTCTTCCGGAACAGGAAGATGTGGAAGATCTGGGCGGCACCATGCGCCTCGGAAACTGCACCGCGGATATCCACAGAGGTACCCGGATACATGCGCTCTATGGCACTGACACCATCACCGAACGGCACCGCCACCGCTACGAAGTGAACCCTGAATATATCGAACAGATAGAAGAGGCAGGAATGGTATTTTCCGGCACCTGCGGGCCACGGATGGAAACCTGCGAACTTGACCAGAAAACATTCTTCCTTGCGACCCAGTTCCACCCCGAATTTAAATCAACCCCAACCCGCCCGTCACCCCCCTATGTCGGCTTTGTGCAGGCATGCCGTGAACAGAAATTACAGAACCAGGAGTAGACAAGCATGGTAAAAGCAGAGAAATTTATTGAAGAAGCAATCGCAGACATCCGGCAGAAGGCCGGCGACGATTATGTGGTCATGGCACTCTCCGGCGGCGTGGACAGTTCCGTCTGTGCAGAACTTGCAAAGCGGGCAATAGGCGACCGCCTGATTCCAATCTACGTGGACACAGGCCTGATGCGCAAGGGTGAGAGCGAGCGAATAAAAGAACTCTTCAGTGATATCAGCCTGAAGATGGTCGATGCAGGCGAGGAGTTCATCTCAGCCCTGAAAGGCGTTACAGACCCGGAAAAAAAGCGCAAAATCATCGGCGAGAAGTTCATCCGCATCTTTGAACGTGAAGCACGCGAGACAAATGCCGCCTACCTCTTACAGGGCACAATCTACCCTGACATCATCGAGAGTGAGGGCGGCATTAAAAGCCACCACAATGTCGGCGGTCTGCCCGTTGACATCAACTTCAAGGGCGTCATCGAACCGCTTGCTGATCTCTATAAAGATGAGGTCAGAGAAGTGGCAGGCGCTCTTGAAATGCCCACCGAGATCCAACACCGGATGCCCTTCCCGGGCCCCGGCCTTGCTGTCCGTTGTGTGGGAGAAGTAACAGAAGAGAAGATTGCCGTGGTCCGCGAGGCAAACGCCATCGCAGAGGAAGAACTCGTAGAACAGTTCAACCCATGGCAGTGCCTTGCGGCAGTCATCGGCCTTGGGACCGGCGTGAAAGGGGACATACGTCTCCACGGCTGGATTGTCGCTGTCCGTGCAGTATATTCCCGTGATGCAATGACCGCAGAACCAGTTGAAGTTCCGTGGGAGAACCTGCACCGCATTGCATCACGGATTACAGCCGAAATTCCGGGTGTTTCCCGGGTGGTCTATGATATCACCCCAAAACCCCCCGCAACAATCGAATACGAGTGATAACAGAGACATACAGAGGAAGCGAAAATAATGGTTCAGAAAGAATACCGCGATATGTGTGAGACATACCTGATGCGCAACTTCAGCCGTGATATTTTGATCATGCGGGGCAAAGGTGCACGAGTATGGGACGATGAGGATAACGAATACATTGACTGTGTGGCAGGCATTGCTGTCTGTTCCACCGGCCACTGTCACCCAAAGGTTGCTGATGCCATCTGCCGGCAGGCAAAGGAACTCATTCACATCTCAAACCTTTTCTACATTCCCGGACAGGCACAACTTGCAAAACGGATTGCAGAGAAGGCAGGTCTCAAAGGCGGACGTGTCTTCTTCTCCAATTCCGGCAGTGAAGCCGTTGAAGCGGCCGTGAAACTTGCCCGTGTCCGCACGGGGAAGTCACGATTCGTCGCATTTAAATCGGGATTCCACGGACGTACCTATGGTGCCCTCTCCATGACACACAAGGAAGACTACCGTCTCCCCTTTACCCCCCTTCCCTATGAGTGTGAATTTGTCGAATACGGTGACACTGAGGGACTGAAAGCCGTAATGAACGAGACCATTGCCGCTGTCATCATCGAACCGGTGCAGGGGGAAGCAGGGGTCATCCCCGCACCGGAAGGATTCATGGAAGATGTCCGCAGAGTCTGCACTGAAAATGACGCGCTCATGATCGTTGACGAAGTACAGACCGGATTCGGACGGACCGGCAAATGGTTTGCTTTCCAGCACACAGACGCTATGCCTGACATCATTACGATGGCAAAGGGCATCGCCTCCGGATTCCCGATGGGCGGCATCGTCGCACGCGAAGGACTGGAGTTCCTCCCCGGTGAGCACGGGGGCACATTCAATGGTGGACCACTTGCCTGTGCAGCAGCACATGCAACAATGGATGTCATCGAGGAGATCATCGACGATATTGAGCGAAAAGGTCGCCGCTTCCGCGATGGTCTTGCCGCATACAATCCCCGTCAGCGGGGTCTGATGATCGGTGTCACCTTAGGTGACCGCTGTGCACCGGTGAAGCAGTACTGTGAAGAACACGGGGTGCTTGTCAACTGCACCAGCGGAAACCTCCGTATCGTCCCGCCGCTCATCATCACTGACGACGATATTGACCAGGCGGTCAGGGTCATCAATGAAGCACTTAATTCGTAAGGAATTTCTGGAAGAAGGGTATGTCTTTGCAACACGGGCAGCAGATATTGCCCGTGAAGCAGGCCACACACACCCGGCCCGACTGGCAAGTAACGAAAATCCATATCCACCGTCACCGAAGGCAATCAAAGCGGCAGCAGATGTTTTGCCCAATGCCAACCGATACCCGGACGAAACAAACAGGGATTTCATCGCCGCACTGAAAAAGCGACACGGTGACTACCGGTTTGTGGCAAGCGTCGGCATGGACGGCATCATCGATACCGTCATCCGCACCCTGATTTCAGACGGTGACAAGGTGGCAGTGGCAACACCCACCTACTCCTACTACGGGTTTGCGGTGCAGGCACAGGGCGGTGTAACGGTACCTGTTCCCCGGAAGGCAGACTTCTCTGTAGATCCAGCCGCATTCTACAGGGATGCAGCGGGGACAAAAATGGCCATCCTCTGCTCCCCAAACAATCCGACGGGGACAACGGAGACCCCGGAGACAATCGCAAAGATTTGCGAGAACTATGACGGGATTCTCTTCCTTGACTGTGCATATATCGAGTTTGACGGGACTGACTACCGCCCCCTGATGAAGAAATTCGACAATCTCATCATCGGCAGGACGATGTCCAAGGCATATTCACTTGCCGGTCTGCGGGTTGGATACGCCTTTGTTCCGGAATGGTACGAACCATTTTACCATCGGGCAGCAACCCCCTTCACTCTCAACATGGTCTCACAGGCAGCCGCCGCAGCGGCCTTAAGAGACACCGTGCATGTGAAAACAATTGTATCGGTTGTCCAGGAGTGGCGGCAGCGGTTTATCGATGAATGCCCATATCCTGTTGTTCCCGGCGGGGCAAACTTTGTGATGATTGATGTTGCACCCAAAACATCAGATGATGTAGTGACGGAACTTGCCAAAAAGGGTGTCATTGTCCGGTCCTGTGCCAGTTTCCCCGGCCTCCCAAATCATTATATCCGTGTCTCCATTGGTGAACCGTGGGAGAACGAAGCATTCATCACCGCTATAGGCGAGATCTACCAGTCATGATGATTGCACTTACCGGGACACCCGGCACCGGAAAATCAACCATCGCCTCCATCCTCAAAGCCCGTGGGATGCAGGTTCTGTCACAGAAGGAGACGATGATACCCTATATCCTCGAACATGACACAGAGCGCGACACCGATATCGTCGACGAGGATGCATGGGTGGAGAGCTTTGTCCCGGTTGAGGGCATCATCGAAGGCCATCTCACTCACCTTCTGCCGGCAGACCGGGTGGTTGTTCTGCGCTGTCGCCCGGATGTCCTCGCCGCACGGTTGAGAACACGCGGCTATGCCGATGAGAAGGTGCAGGAGAATGCGGAGGCAGAAGCACTGGACTGTGCCCTCATTGAGGCGCTGGAAGTGCATCCCGGGAAACATATCATCATGATTGATACAACAGAACAAAGTCCGGAAGACACAGTGGATGAAATCAAGGCATTTATCCATAGTGATGCGCCACATACTCTCACAGTACCTGACTGGTCTGAATATTTAGGAAGACGAGTATGACCGTTGACAGCCTTCGCCCCCGAGTCCAGTGGATCATTGAACCGGTAGCGAAAGGTATGGCAAAAGTCGGGTTTACCCCGAATGCCTGCTCGGTGATCGCCCTGATGGCGGCGGTTGCGGGTGGGGCGGCATTCTATTACGAAGCGCCGATGGCGGGGGTCATCTTTGTCATCCTCAACGCTTTCTTTGACGGGGTGGACGGGGCAATTGCCCGTGTCACCAGCAGCGCAGGGATGAAGGGGGATTTCCTTGACCATGTCATCGACCGGTATGCCGATATATTCATCATCACCGGCATATTTGCAGGCCCCCTTGCCTCACCTTTTATCGGTGTCTTTGCCCTCACCGGTGTCCTGATGTCATCCTATCTCGGGACACAGGCACAGGCAGTGGGCGTGGGCCGGGTCTATGGTGGCATCCTTGGCAGGGCCGACCGCCTGCTCCTCCTGATTGTCTTCGGGATCATCGCCGCATTCATTCCGGGAGCGGTGTATGCAGGCATTACGGTGATGGATGTGATGCTTATAATATTTGGTGTCCTCGGTCATATCACCGCTCTGCAGCGTTTCCACGGAACCTGGAAACAACTCTGAATAGCTTTTTATTACAGAATCTTCACTTTTTTTCTAAACTCTGATTTTCATCATCTTTTGCCGTATTATATGCGATAAACAGAGAAGGAAGGATGCCTGCTCATTCTCCCTGTGACCTGCATTACAGTTCAGACGAGAGTTGAGAGGAGGGGAAAAAACTCTAGGTATTAACCTTACACAGATATTTGCCGTATTCTCTTTTTTCTTATTAATATGTCGTACAAAAATAATGGAGTATTGTAAATGACAGAAGAGAGAAATTAATTAAAAAACAGTATTAAAATTATAGAGACGTCTATGTTATTGATGTCAAAGTTCCAGAGGATGTATTATAATGAGTTTTTATAAAAATAGTAATAGTAATTATTATGCTATCTTTAATTCTGGCAACTCTCCCTCTTAACGGATTCGTAAATGAATCATTTAATGAAAGCTACAATTCTTTAAATATAGATATAAACCTAATTCAGCCAGATAATGAAATTATATCAATACTGATTGGTGTTATAATTCCATTTTTTGGAGGATTTATACTATCTTATTGGCTTCAAAATCATATTGAAAAGAAAAATAAAAAAGAGGAAATTCTGAGATTTGAATATGCTTTCCTTCAAGAACTTAAATATTTTGCAAACTTACCTCCGAATAACAGAAAGCAAAAAATTGAGGAATTATATATGACAGCAATAAAGAATTACAATTATCCTAATATGCACAATTCAGAATTAATAGAGGAAATAATCTTGGAAATTCTTGAAAAAAATTTATATCCATATGATAAAGAATTGAAGGAAGCAATTAAAGACATTCAAAAAGGGTTAAGTAAATCTTAAGCTAAGCCGTTTAAAATTTGAGGAAGTGACTTTAGATCTATTAATCCTTTTATACTAAATTTTTTTAGATAGTCGGTTTCTGAAATCGATATTGATACGCTATCTTCAAAATTACGAGTGATTTCAGTTTCAAATTCGTCATTTGAATAATCTTCGCGCTTATCTATGTATATATAGATATCATAATTCATTGAAGATGCAAATGATTTTTGCCAATTTATTTCAATATCTTGGATGAATTTTAAAAGTTCTCCAAATATTATTTTGTCATCACAGAAAGTCATCTTTTTTTCTGCTTCAATAATCCCAGTTTTATGTAATTTGTATTTTTCTTCAGTATTTATGTTTAATAATTTCTGAAAATTGTCTATAAGTTCGGACTCTTTAATGTCTAAAATCGTTGTTGAAAAACCATAAATTCTTATTTTGCAGTTCATGATTCTGTACTCCCTGATTTGATATTATTGATGATATATTCCCTATCATTCGTTGAAGAATCTATTTTGTTTATTGTATCATCTAAAGCTTCAATGAAATCAGTTCTATTGTCACATTGGTTATTGCTAATAATTGTTTTATGGGTTTCCCGGATATTTTTTTTCTGATCAGAAGTTATTACATCTGAAGGAATGTCACTTAAAACCTTATTTAAAAATATGCTATGATCATAATCTTCTTGCCTGAAAACTAGTTCTTGTTCCTTCTTTTCTTCCTCTTTTTTCTTTATAAATAATATTAATAATGAAATTCTTTTTACCTTAGAAATCTCGGGATATTTTTTAGCGAGAAATTCAATTAGAGAATCATAATTTTTCCCTGGATTTTTTAAGAGTTCACGAAGAATATCTTCTGACATTTTAGCTTATTCTAAACTGGTATTCATTGTTTTTTTCACAAATTTATCAAATTCTTCAGTGAGATTTTCTTCATCATGAAAGACGAATTCACCGGTTTTTTGATTAAATAAAATATCGCCAGATATTGTGTAATATTTTCTATAATCCATCATATACTTGTTAATCAAACAAAATGTATCATCAATAATATTATCATAATTTTTTGTTTTTATTGATGAAATTAATTTGAATAAATGATTCTCAAATTCTGAAATATCTTCATTTATATCTGTATTATTTGAATTAAATTTGAAGATAATTAAATGGTGAAATGCTTTTAGGTATAGATAGGCCAATAGAGTATATTTCCCCCCATACAAATTATGATTTAAAGCTAATTCGTTTATAATTATCGCCAAATTTTTAGTATTTTTAGTATTTAATAAATGTAAATTTTTAGATAATATTCCAAGATTTTTAATTGTATATTCATCGGATATATCATTATTAAAATCATAATAATTTCTTTCTGATTCAGGTATCATCCGTTTTCTGAATTCTTTTTGAGTATTATAATAGGCATCAAACACGCTTATCGGACATACCTTATCGTTATCAATTAAATCCAAAATACTAGAAAATAGTTTTTTAGCATCAGTTCTGCTCCTTTTTGTTTCATCTGAGGAATATTGTAATTCCTTTTTGCTATTATTTTTATTACTCTGATCTCCTCGAGATGTAGTTGGAAATTTTTTATATTCATCATTATTTATATGAATACCAGAAAGGTCTATTGAGATTTCTTTTAAGATGAGACCAATATAAGCATAATCATCAATCTCTAATATATATGAAACCTGAGCAATTCTATTACCTAGATTATTAATTTTTTCAAACTCGTTTTTCCCAACATATTCATTTGCAGATTTTATTGCGCTGATTATTGCTGCAGAATATGATTGATTATCCATATCCAAGAACGTTCATTTCATATGGGATAAATCATTCCTTTTTGATAGGAATCAGGAAGCCTTATTTTTTATCAGATTTTCTGACAAATTCGAGATCCGGACTATTAACCCGGAGAGGATTAATTTCACGATGAAATAAAAAAAGGATCTTCAGTAACACTATTCATCAGAAAAATTTTTTTCAATGCCTCCGGATGATAAAATGATACTAGTGCCGAGTCAATCCTCAAATGTCGGATAAAGGCAGGATAGTTTTATTCGTGCATCGTCTGTTGTAAATTGCCACTTGATGCAAGCTATCTTGTTAATTCTCGCTTTTTCCCACGCTTTTACCTCATTCCGGATAATATCAATATGAGGGATCCTTCTATCAAGACACTGGGAATGGAGAACGCTCAATTCGATTTCGGCGATATTGAGCCAACTCCCATGTTTTGGTGTATAAACAAATTCAAACCGATTCCACAGGGCCTTTGCCACCTCAGGCGTAAAAGTATCATAGAGTGATCCAGGCGTATGAGTGTTCAGATTGTCCATCACCAAGGTGATTTTTTCCGCCATATGGTATTGCTCTGCAATATCCTGGAGAAATAGAGCCCAATCTTTTTTGGTTCTCCGCTCTTTGATTTTTACCATCCGTTTTCCCGCAAGTGGCTGGCAAGCAAGGAAAATATTACACGTGCCACAGCGGCGATATTCATAATCCTGTCTCGTAGGTTGTCCTGGGGAACAAAGCATAGGTATTCGAGTCTCACCTATGAGTTGTTTGGGCGATTCATCCATACAGATGATTGGATACCTGGGATCAAAAGGTCGCTTATATACATCCAAAACCAACTCCATCCGGGCAACAAAGTTACCGTTCTGCTCTGGAGGAATTACCCATCCCTGATTTCTCCAGGGTTTGAGCTCGTTTTTTTAAAATCTGTCTGATGCTTTCATGAGAGATGGCATCGATATACTCAAGTTCGACCACTTTGTCGGCCAATAATCGTAGTGTCCAGCGTAAATAACCCCCGGGTGGATCACTGCAACTCAACGCAATGAGCTTTGCCACGAAATCACCATCGGTTTTTTTGTCATATGTACGATCGGGTTTTTTCCTTGAAAGCGCCGCATCAAAACCTTCCTCAACAAACCGTTTCTTAACCCGGTCAATCTTTCGCATGCTAATGTTGAGAACCCGGGATAAATCTTCATTTGTTGAACGGTTTTTCTGATAATCACTTTCATCAGACCCAAGAAGGATGAGTGCATTCAGCACTTTTTGGGATGGATGTTTGCCTTTTGAGACAATCTCTGAAAGGGAGT
>JAUVCV010000004.1 GCA_030595665.1 Methanogenium sp. | reverse complement strand
ATTCTGCCTGTGTCAGTAATTTGTGAGATTATAGATGACATTCCTGTTTTGCTTCACACATTGGAAAATATTAGATCTTTTTGGGGCAGATTGTGAGATATTTTAGGGCATTTGCTGTAATCTATGATTTATGATCTCAGATCAGCGAAAGGGAAGACTGATCTCCTAAACTTCACAAACGAACATGACAATTCTCAGGAAGTTCTGAAGCATCCTTTCACCGGCCAATAGGGGAACCATTTCTTTGAATTCTATAGAACGTCCTGTTTTCCGGTGGTAACCTTCTCTTTGGGGATTGAGATCCTGATGATAATGAAGGCAGAGATCCCGCGAACAATGCCAGAGAGAGAATTGACAGGCCCACAGCAGTCTGCATCAGTCGAATGGGGGGGGAAGTGGCAACACCTTCTCCCTATTCGACTCCATTCACCGTTCAGTACCTCGTGGTTGAATCGTTACTCGTTTTTTATTTGATTTGAGAGATTTTGGTGAAATATTGTTAATTCAAATGGTTTTTCTTAGTAGGGATGTGAAATCAAAAGTATCAGCACTTGAGATATATTTTAAGTACGAAAAGCACATTGTTATCTCTGTTGCATTCATCAACTGCGGCGGTCATTTTTGAATCTGAATTATCTGTTGCATATGATGTGCTGATTATAATGGATTTTATTCTTTTAATGGGGATTCCGGAATCCCTGATCCTGTTGAATTCTTCGGATATATTTTCTCTTGATATATATGTCGCCAGGATAATATCTCCGTCAATCGCTTTTTCGGATTCAACAATTGTGTATACCCAGGGTAAAGCCGGGTTTCCGATCTCCACGAGGCTGTCATTCTGTAAATCGGCTTTGTATCCTTCAAAAAGGTCTTTATCTGATTTGAGATAGGAGTTCACATAAAGTGGTTCGTCTCTTATCTTCCAGAGACTGTTCTCCCCAAAATATTTCTCAGCGGTGGCATTTATGACCGTATCTGAAGTATTGCCATCAAATATGATCTCAGGAACCCACAGCATTTTATCAAGCACTTCAGTCTCTTTTTGTGTCAGGGGATTTAATTCGCTTTCATTTACGGTCTGATTATCTGACGGGGATTTTTCAGTATCCTGATCATTGTTTTCAACACATCCGGGAATAACTCCAGTTAAAAAAAATAAAATAAGGATTACAAACATTAGTTTTTCCTTCATTTATCCCACCGATTGATACGTATGCTAATTCAAATATGGATATTGTTACTTGTTAATCAACTAATATATACTCAGTGTGGGTTACACTGTCCCAATTTTCCCAATATGTACTTCCAACATTTATGGGCCCGGGGTCAAAGATATACAAATACTGTTCTCCTGATGTGTACCGGCCCCATCCGGCACATACTCTCTCATGAGCTGGTACAGATGATGTCAATGGATCACTCTTTGTCTGTATGTGATCATATGCACAATTCCATGTAACCAAACCAGCATGATTATAGTATTGTACATTTCTGTTCAAACCTGTAGGAGAATCTTCATAATAATCAAGTTCACCAGGTGTTGTTGCTCCAGTGGGGTCTTGAGATGTCCCTGCACCCATTTCACCTGCAATATAGTCAAACGTATGACTGGAACCAAACCATTCGGCAATCATCTTTCCTGAGGCTACACAACACCAAAACTGATTCGGCTGTGCTACAAGATTGTTAATATTCCAGATTTTTCTGTAATTAAAAGTGCTCCGGGCACTAATATCGATGAGAGAGCTTTTGCTATCATAAAATTCAATGTTTTTCACATTTTCATCCCATTTCGAAAGCCTGTTTTGAATAGAATCACACTCTATATCATCATATACAGACCACATCCCCGCATCGCCTTTAAAAGCAGGTTTTCTTTCAGGAATTATTGAATAGTCATGAGCATCCAGAATGATTCTGGTTATTTTTCCATCAGAATTTATGGTTTCAAACATTATGCCCGTTTTCGGATAACTGTAACAGACAACTTTTGGAGATGAAAGTGCTGCAACTCCGTATTTTGCAATCAGAATATTTTTTGAATTTTTCTCTGCAAGTTCGTATTCTGTGGCATCCGGGTTATCCTGAACCATAGTTACAGTACATCCTAATACTTTGCTTGCTGCGGCTCGTATAAAACCTACATTTTCGCCATCAATTTCCATGTTGAACTGATAATATAACTTCAGTCCATTGATATCATAGATAATCAGAGGAATCCTGTTGACCACTACGTTTTGAAATTCTTCTTCTGGCAATGCGCCTGAACTCAGAAAGTCGTCAAAAGTGGCATTTGCAATACAATATGCCATTTCTACCGACACATAATTGTTTTCAATGGTTTTTTTGTCATCCAATACATTTCCTGCCGAAACTGCTGCTGTGGATACCAGTAGTAGCATAAGAATTACAGACAAAGCCCGCATTCCTTTTTTCATTTTCATGTTTTTCCTCCGTGTTTCATGTCCCAGGAAGCAAAAAGGCGAAGCTTTCAAGTAATGGTAAGGCCAACACAGTTTTGCCTCCGGGCACGCGGGGGGTTCAACCATTCTTAATCTGTTCGGGTGGACCCCGTGCAACATCCTTTCGGTGCCACACACCAGACTTTTAACTTTGCTTTATTAATGTTTTATGTCCACATCATCCAACTGTTCCCGTTCAGTTGGACGATTTGGACATAAAAACTAAATAGCGTCTCTTTTACACATACCACTATGGTTTCTCAAACATACCTACGTGACTATTATACCGGAGTGATTGAATGCTGAAAAAATTGGGAATTGTTGCATTGGTATTACTGTGCTGCGTATCTTTCGCTTCTGCGGCAGTAAACGAAGAAAAGGCAGATGCAGATATTATAGGACATTTTGGAGAATATATCATAACACCGGCGGAGGATTTAGGTGGGAATATTGTCATCCGGTACGTCTATGATACTATCATGCAGGGTGAGACAAACTGGCACACCAAAACCGTTGATACCGATATTACCGTGCTGAATGTGGATCTCAACTGGGGCGACCGGACCGACTCCCTGCGGCTGAAGATATACTCCCCCGATTGGCAATATATGGGCATGTACTTTGATGATGCTGACAGTACGATCAATGGGAGAATCAGAGTCAATATAGTAAATCCAAACGGTATAGCCAAAGGGACATGGCATTATGAAGTCTACGGCTACGATGTAGAAGGAACTGAAGATTATTATATATGACTCCCTTCCTTAGCGGATTATCCATGCGGAGGATAGTACCTCTTCTTCTTCTCTCTCTTTTTCTGCTGTTTGTGTGCACCGGAGTGCAGGCTGCGACAGGAGGGTATACGGTAGAACCCTACGTTTACAACCAGGATCTTATTGATAAGGGGCTCATTGATTCAAGCGGTGCGGATGCAACCATCACATTCTGGGAACTTCCCCTGTGGATTCAGATCTTCTATATATCAGGCATGCTGGCCACAATTTTCGGCATGTTCAAGGGCATTCCCCTGGTGTTGGGCAGGATTGAATACCTCTTTGGAAATCAGAACAGGAAAACCATCTTTGAATACGTCTCAGAAAACCCCGGATGTACTATAGCAGAGGCATCGGAAAACCTGAGCATAAACAGGGGATCTGTGAAGTATCATATTATGAAACTCAATGCCGAAAGCAAAATCACGACGGTCAAAACAGGAAAATTCATACGCTTGTTTCAGAACTCCGGGGTTTTTGATAAAGATGAGAGAGTGATCGTATCATATCTGAGAAATGAGACCAGTAGGATGCTCCTCCTGAGTATTATGGAACATCCGGGAATCACGAATCAGGACCTCGCGGAGAATTTCAATCTGGACAAGAGCACCGTACATTACTACCTCGGGAAATTTCAAAATTCTGGTATCATCCTGTATGTTACAGAAGGGAAATACAAGAAATGTTTTGTAAATCCGGCCCTGGAACAGGATCTGCTGAAGTTTATGCCTGCGTAACCACTGTTCTCCTGAACTTCACAAACGAATGTGAAAATTCTCCGGAAGTTCAGAAGCATCCTTTCACCGGCCAATAGGTGAACCATTTCTTTGAATTCTATAGAACGTCCTGTTTTCCGGTGGTAATCTTCTCTTTGGGGATTGAGATCCTGATGATAATGAAGGCAGAGATCCCGCGAACAATGCCAGAGAGAGTATTGACAGGCCCACAGCAGTCTGCATCACCAACATGTTGATTAGTATTGCTAGGAGGAGGCTAAGCGATTGAGGGAATTGACTACCACACCGGCGTCTCCATCAAATCAATCCCCCCCATCCCACACACCATACAGCGAATGCCTCTTTCCAGACAGGCAATGTGTGTGTTCATCCGTTCCGGCCTACTCCCGCCTTCGTGAAGAGAGGGCGATTGTCACGATGCCGGTTACAGCGATAATGAGTATGGAAACGGGGTTACCCCCGGCTGTTGCAGGACTCTCCAGAGGGATTATGTACACCTCATTTTCATCACTGACAGCCAGATTCTTCCCATCAGGCGACCACTGCACCGTAACAATATTCAGATATCCCGGAGCAATCCCTACAGGATCGGACCCGTCGCTGTTCATGATAAACACTGATGAAGGTGTTCTGGACTGAGAGGTGAACGCAATCCTGTCGCCTTCAGGAGAAAATACCGGCGAAGAGTCTAGGTTGCCAGACGTCAGCTGCTGTTTATGATCTCCATCGGCGTTTATGATCCAGAGGGCAGATGAAAATTGTGTCGCATTAGTGACTAACGTGATTGCATTGTATGTGATACTGTTCCCATCCGGGGACCAGTCAAACGTGCCGACATTCTCTCCGACGGATGTGATGTGTCTCTTCTTCGAACCATCATCCTGCATGATCCGGATTTCATTCCCTTCCGGCCGGAAGAAAAGATATGCGATTTCATCACTGGAGGGTCGCCATGCAGGCTGCCGGGCGTTACCCGATGTGGTAAGTCTCTGTTTCACGCCGCCGTCAGCTTTCATCACCCAGATATCAGCCTCCCGACGTATTTTTGAAAAGTTGACAATTTTTAATTCATTTCCCTGTCCATCTGATGTTATATCCCGGATATCTTCATTTTCATACCAGCAGGAAGTGTATGCAATCCGATCACCCTGGGGGCTCCATGTTGCTCCGTATCCCGCCGGACCATGCAGCCAGGGAACGATGTGTGCCCCGTTTGTCAACTGATTGTTCCCGCTTCCATCCGGATTCATCGACCACAGGTCGTATGTACCGGATCTGTCGGAGATGAAGAGAAGTTTTTGCCCGTTCGGTGACCACGGATTCGATAAGAAAAAATCTGCAGATGTGTTAGATGTCAGCTGTTTTTTCTCCGACCCGTCCGCATCCATCACCTGGATGTCAGTATTTCCTGAGTCGGCATCAAACGACAGAAAGACAATCCGGTCACCTTCCGGGGACCAGAAAGGATTTGATGCTTTATCCGGGCCAAAGGTCAGCGGTTGAATCTCCGCCTCCACTATACCAGCGAACAAAGAAAGAATGATAACAGAAATAAAAAGATAGGATCGGATTTGCATTTATTCACCCCAAAAAATATGATTTATATGGATATTCCACAGGAACATATCGCTTCGTCTGTCAGTATAGGAATTGATGATATACAATAGCATTTTGCCTCCGTTTTCACTTCTACAGTGAATGATGTTGCTATGGATGTCACTCCAACGTTAACCGTAGTGGATGCAACAGATGTATTGTTATACGTATATACATGTTGGGTGTGACTGCTGTTCCAGCTGACCTTGACGGTAACCGTTAGATCACATCCATACCCGGCTCCGGGGCAATCATCCCGGTGAAACAAAGTAACATCCGCTTGCGGCCCATTCTACTGAGACATAACGGGTCCCATCCGCTCTTTCGTATAATACAGCTGATTTAATCTGTGCTGAGGCATTGCTCTGGAAATTTTGAACAGGACCGCATGAACCAAGTGGCGTATCTGTCATTTTACCCACTCCGGACAATATTCATAGATGCCAGAATACAATTGTCCTGTTCAACATTGAAATTAAATTGAGCCCATATTCCGGGATTACTTGCCGACACCCCACCCATACTCACCAGGAGCACAGAAAGTGCTCTCATTCCTTTTTTCAGTTTCATACTTTTTCCCTCCGTTTCTCATGTTCAAGGAGGCAAAAAGGCGAAGCTTTCAGGTAATGGTAAGGCCAACACAGTTTTGCCTCCGGGCACGCGTGGGGTTCAGCCGTTCTTGATCGGTTCAGGTGGACCCTGTGCAACATCTTTTCGGTGCCACACACACCAGACTTTTGACTTTGCTTTATTAATGGTTTATGTCCACATCATCCAACTGTTCCCGTTCAGTTGGATAGCTTCAATAAAAAATAAAATGAATACTCCAACACGGGTAAAAATAAAAAATTAAAGGAAAATCGAGGCATACAGGACATATACCACCCAGGAGACAACCGCTGTTGCAGGAATGGTAATAATCCATGCCACCACGATTTCACGGACAATACCCCATCTCACCGCAGAAGCGTAGCCACGTGTTGCACCTGCACCCATGATAGCACCACTCATTGCATGCGTCGTTGAAACAGGTACACCGAGGGACGTCATCAGGGAAAGCACCGCACCGCCTGCCATTGAAGCGGAAAATCCCTGGTATGGTCGGATTTTTGTGATTTTGTTCGCCATTTTATCCACAACCCGCCATCCGCCAAGCAGTGTTCCCATGGAAATTGCTCCACATGACGCAAGGATAACCCAGATCGGTACCGAAAATTCTGACATAACTCCGCCGGCAACAAGCATGGCAGTAATAACACCCATCGCATTCTGGGCATCATTTGCACCGTGCCCTATCGCCTGAAATGAGCCGGCAGCAATCGTAAGAGGCCTGAACATATTATTGAGACGGGAAGGGTTCTTTGCACTGCACAGATGCATGATGGCAACGCCGATAATAAATGAAGAGATGAGACCGAGCATTGGTGATATGACAATAAAGATCACCACTGCAAGGATTCCGGTGATTTTAACAAATCCCCCGATGATGAGTGCCGGAATAATGACCGTCACCCCTACCAGGAAGGCCAGAGGTGCTTTACCTCGCCATTCGTCCTTGCGCAGAACGGCTATTGCAATATACAGGAACATACTGAACAGTCCTCCTGTAGCCATTGCAAAGAAAACGGTCATCACGAGGTCCCAGGACGGCCAGAGTATCGCACCGACACCGGCACCCGCAATTCCCGCACCAAGAAGACCACCAATGAGTGCATGGGAACTGGATATAGGGATTCCCAGCATTGACGTGGTAAACACCCAGATAACCGCACCAAACATAGCTACAAGAAGAATATGAGTCGTCAGAAATCCGGAGTCAACGATACCCTTTCCGATAGTGGCTGCAATTGCGGTCGTGAAGATAAGAGGGCCCAGAAGATTGAAAAACGTGGCCAGAGCGACTGCCTTTACCGGGGACAGGGACTTCGTTGCAATGATCGTTGCAATTGAATTCGCTGCATCATTCAGGCCGTTGGCAAAGTTAAATGCCAGTGCCAGAATAATTCCCGCTACTATTATCAGAGTATCCATAATTCACATCAGGAATGGCGAATAGCAATATCACTCAGGACATTCGCAGCATTCTCACACCGGTCAGTCGCACTCTCGAGCTTTTCATAGATGTCTTTGTACTTTATCAGACGGATTGCATCAGGACACTGGAATATTTCCTGGATTGCTTCACCCAGAAGATCATCACCCAGATTTTCAAGACGGTTGATCTCAATACAGCGCTCTTCAATTCCCTTTGGATGCTTCAGGTCCCGAATACCTTTGACAGCAAACTGAAGTTCTTCAGCAGAAATCAGGATCAGTTTAGATAACTCAATTATATACCGGTCTGTTTCAGGGATGCCATAGAGATACATCATACGTGTGGCACCATCGATATAGTCCAGAACATCATCCAGTGATGATGCAAGACGTGAGATTTCATCCGGCTCAATCGGTGTTATAAATGTTGTATTAAGCAGATTGTAGATATTATGAGTGATTTCATCTCCCTTGTGCTCTAATGCCTTCATTTTATGACATTTGTTTTTCAGGTCGTCATAATTTTCAACAATATGAACCAGGAACTCAGCTCCATCCCGTACATTATCAGCTGATTCCTCCAAGAGGTCATAAAATTGTTTGTCCTGAGGAATAATCCAGTCTTTCATGCCCATGAATATACCTAAAATTTAATTCACCGGAATCCGTAAAAGGCTTTGGAAAAGGGAGGGGGAATGACCGGTAAGATCATTAATATGACCTAAAAATAAACGAATGATCAACTGATGGGTGAACATCCACCATTTTTTCCGGATATCCTTGATTCAGGAACGAATTTGTTCTGAATTTATTAAGCGGTTAAATACCCGGATTCAGTCTTAAAGGTCAATCCAACAGAACATCAGTGTTCAAAACAACGTGTTCCTGACCGATATATGACTGAATTATTCAGGATACTGCAGCGTACCGAATCATATCGACAGGACAATTGAATTCCCGTATTGCCCCACACGGACACATATCCATACCGGTTATCCGTGGTGCACCCTGATCAACTGCCCTCACCGCCGCACCGCCCGCACCCCCCGCATGGAAAAAACGGCACCTGATGAATACCGTTTGTCAGCTGGATGAAAGAACTCAGGACGAATAGCAAAGATGACCAAAAATTACCAAAAGAAAATTCAGATGGACCGAGCGGGAATTGAACCCGCGGCCTCTACCATGCCAAGGTAGCGATCTTCCCCTGATCTATCGGCCCACTGTGCATACTGTGCATACTAACTTCGTACTCATAGGATAAAATGATTATTTATTTATCTTCTCCTGAGGGTGAAGAAAATGCTGAAGACGATCCCGTGCTTCACGGACAATATTGGTAGCAGTATCTAAAGAAACCCGATTGCCATTCTTCAGTGCAGGTATGATAAGCGCTCTTCCCCCGAAAGGTTTCTCAGACAATGCAGGAAGAAGAATTCTCTCTCCGTTTTCTGTTAGATAGACCTGTTTTACTCCTCCTTTTTTCCCTCTTTTTGAAACGGGTTCACCATTCCGTTCAACAATATCCATGGAAAAATCAATCACCGGCGCATTGGCAATGGAACCCCCAACACCGAATGCATCCACAATATCACCATAGGCAACGACATCTGATTTTGTGACCCCTCCACTCAAAAATATTTTAACGGACGTAAATCCGTGCAGGTCTAATTCCCATCGGACTTCCTCCAGAATAGAATGCATATCCCCCCTGCGTGAACGCGGCGTATCCAGCCGTACCGCCACTGCACCAGCCCGTGCTGCTGCAAGCGCTTCACGTTTTTCATCACAGAATGTATCACAGAGATATATCCGGGGGATATTCTGCGGTGCATGGCGATCAAAGGCAGCCCATCCGGCCCTTGCTGACCCCAGACTCATAATAAGTGCGTGTGGCATCGTACCTGCAAGGGGAATACCTTCCGGCGCGCAGGTATTACTCACACCGGCAACGCCGCCTATCCACGCTGCCCGTTCAATCATACCGGCAATCGCAGGATGCTGCCTTCGGGAACCAAATGAATAGATGGGTTTCTCACCGGCAATAAGAGTGATCTGCGCAGATGCACTGGCAATACCGGATGCATGGCAGAGAAAACCAAGAATTGACGTTTCATATGTACAAAAATCCAGATATTTACCCGAAATTCTGAGAACCGGTTCTCCGGGATAGAATACCGTACCCTCAGGCATTGCAGAAACATTCAACGGGATGCCTTCCAGAAGAGACAGAACATCCGCAGTACCACAGACAACCCCCCACTCATCAGGAAGCGAGGCAGCCGTTACTTCCATGGTCACATCAGGATTACATCCTTCACCACGCAGGACTTCATCCGTGTGAGCAAAGTAAACATCCGTACATTTGCCTGACAGTATTTCTGAATCACTGACAATTCCAAACCTGCTTACCATAACCTTTCAGATTGGATGACATCAGATATGAAGATAATTCAAATCATTCCGTCGTTTTTATGAATCAATCATACAGATAGTACACCAGAGATTGCCTGATATCCTGTTACCAGTCAGGCATGACGGAGCAGTTATAAATGCTAGGCATAATTGGCGGTACCAGTCTTCTTTTTGCTGAATTACCTGACCTGAAAAAAACCGTGATCGCCACACCATATGGTCCTGCAGAACTTTATCTGGGAGAAATTGCGCTCTTGTTGAGACATCAGTACGGCATGCCCCCTCACCGGATAAATTTCCCTGCATGTATCTCTGCCCTTGCCATCGCAGGAGTTGACCGGGCAGTGGCATTTGGTTCCGTTGGATCCCTGAAAAAATCAATCAGACCTGGTTCAATACTCATTCCGGATGACTATGTCAGTATGGCGTCAGTGCCGACAATTCATAATCATTCACAGGAACATGTAATGCCGGGAATAGATGCAGACCTGAGTGCAGAGGTTTCTGCCTGCATCCCCGAGTCACAGAAGGGAGGCACCTATGTGCAGACCAGCGGCCCGCGTATCGAGACAAAAGCGGAAGTCTGTGCCCTCTCAGAAATTGGCGATGTCGTTGGGATGACCGTCTCTTCAGAAGCAACGCTCGCAAATGAACTGAACATTCCCTTTTCTGCAATATGTATGGTCGACAATTATGCACATGGTATTGGAGAGGATGAATTGTCATACGAGCAGATCCTCAATACTGCACGGGCAAACACAAAAAAGACGGAAATGATACTTGAACGAATAATTACAAGAATTGGGTGACATCATGACAGAAAATACCGATGGTTACGAACAGAACAGGACAAAATTTATTCAGAATGCACAGGTGAACGGAAAGAAGCAGGACATCTATATTGATGCGTCCGGCATAATCCAGTCGATTGGTGCAGACATCAGTTCGGAATTCCGTGGACAGGCAGAGTGCATCATCGATGCATCAGGCATGGTCGCAATCCCCGGACTCGTAAATACCCACACTCATGCTGCCATGAGCCTTCTGCGTGGATATGCAGACGACATGCACCTCCAGGAGTGGCTCTCAGATAGAATCTGGCCTCTTGAAGCACACCTCACCGGAGAAGATGTCTACTGGGGCACACAACTTGCATGCCTCGAGATGATCCATTCCGGTACCACGGCATTCAATGACATGTATTTTTTCATGAAAGATGCAGCACGTGCGGTTGATGAAGCAGGAATCCGCGCAACGTTCTGTCACGGGTTCATTGATTTTGACAGCCCGGAAAAACGGGAAACAGAGATCGCTGCCACAAAGGACCTTGTCCGGCACATTAAATCCGCAGGAAATCCACGGATACAGGCAGCAGTCGGCCCGCATGCACCCTATACTGTATCACGGGAAGGCCTTGAATGGTGTGCAGAATTTTCAGAACAGGAGGATATCATGCTGCACATTCACCTTAGTGAGACCGAAGGAGAAGTCGCAGGCTGTATTGAAAAGCACGGCATGCGGCCCGCCGCCTTCCTTGATTCATGTGGATGCCTGTCAGAGCGCACCCTTGCAGCGCACTGCTGCTGGCTTGACGATGAAGAGTGCAGCCTTCTCGGCAGCCGGAATGTGAGTGTCTCCCACAATCCTACCTCAAATATGAAACTCGCCGTAAACAGGGCGCTTCCCTATCAGGCACTGAAAGATGCAGGCGTAAATATCACCCTCGGGACAGACGGATGTTCTTCCAACAACAACCTGGATATGTTTGAAGAGATGAAGTTCGCAGCATTGCTCCAGAAATTCTCCTGGAACAGCGACACCCTGCTTCCGGCAGATGAAGCACTCGCGATGGCAACATCAAACGGTGCAAAGGCTCTGGGCACATCAACCGGGATAATTCAGGAAGGATGCCCCGCTGATATTGTGTTCATCGACATGGCAACACCTTCGATGGTGCCCATGCACAACTGTGTCTCCAATATCGTGTATTCATGCAGCGGTGGAGCGGTTGATACCGTCATCTGTGACGGCAGAATTCTGATGGCGGATAAAGTCATTCCGGGAGAAAGAGAGATTCTGGAAAAAGCACAGGAAATTTCTACTCAGCTGGTTGAACGGGCAAATACTCCCCAGTAAATACAGACCTGCTGCTGAATAAGCGGCACATCTATTTTTTAACAGGTTTCCAAAAAAAATATTATGCAGTTTGAATCTGCGCTTCGTCCTCAAGGCCCAGTTCTTTGATAGAGATCTCCCGCATCTCACCTTTCCGGATTTTCCCAGTGACCGTCGCAGGGAAATCATCTACAAACTTCACATAGCGCGGGGTCTTATACCGCGCAATCCGGCCGTCACAGTAAGCCCTGACTTCCTCTTCTGTCATCTCAAACCCATCGTGCGGTTTAATCCATGCCATCAGTTCTTCCCCATACTTCTCATCCGGAACGCCAATGATATACACATCCTCTATCTTTGGATTTGTATGGAAGAATTCCTCAATCTCACGGGGATATATATTCTCTCCGCCACGGATGACCATCTCCTTGATTCTCCCAACGATGCGCACGTATCCCTCTTCATCCATGATGCCAAGGTCACCAGTATGATTCCAGTGGTCTGCATCAATCGTTGAACGGGTCCCACTGGGGTTGTTGTAGTAGCATTTCATCACCACATACCCACGGGCACAAATCTCCCCCGGCAGGCCGTGCGGCACTATCTTCTGCGTCTGCGGGTCAATAATTTTAATTTCTACATGGGGGAAAGCCTTGCCAACGGTTGACACCCGCCGTTCAATAGGATCATGGGTGGTCGTCATGGTCACACCCGGTGAGGTCTCCGTCTGACCATAGACAATGACAACATCAGTCATGTTCATCTTTTCAGACACGGCCCGCATATACTCAGTCGGACAGGGAGAACCTGCCATAATCCCGGTCCTGAGGGTGTCATACTTATATTTGGTAAAATTCGGATGCTTTAGTTCAGCAATAAACATGGTAGGAACACCATGTAATGCAGTACATTTCTCATTCTGAACCGTTTTCAGAACCATTTCAGCATCAAATGCGGCCGATGGCAGAACCATGGTTGCACCATGCGTCATACATACCAGATTTGAGAGTACCATCCCAAAACAATGGTAAAATGGTACCGGAATACAGAGACGATCTTTGCTGGTAAACGACATCCCTTCACCAATACTGTATCCGTTATTCAGCACATTATGATGGGTTAACACCACTCCCTTCGGGTACCCGGTCGTACCTGAGGTATACTGAATATTGATTGGATCATCAAATGAGAGAGACTCTTCACGTTCATGAAGTTCATCAGGACTGATATTTTCCCCTTTCTCCATGATTTCGTCCCAGGTAAACATCCCGTTATAGGGAATATCTCCCATAAATACCACATTTTGAAGAAACGGATACTTTTCACTGGATAATTTACCCGGCCTGCTCTCAATTGCTTCCGGACATGCCTCATAAAACATGCCAACATAATCCGATGACTTAAACCGCCCCTGTAGAATCAGGGTGTGCACCTCCGCCTGTTTCAGTGCATAATCAAGCTCAAACGTACGGTACGCCGGATTGATATTGACCATAAGTGCGCCGATTTTGGCAGTGGCAAACTGAACAAGAATCCATTCAGCATAATTCATTGCCCAGATGGCTACACGGTCCCCTTTTTGGACACCAATTGCCATCAGGCTGCGGCCCAGCATTTCCACACGGGCGTTAAATTCTGCATATGTCCAGCGAATATCCTGTTCGACAGAGACGACAGCCTCATTTTCGGGATATTTATCGACTATTGAATTGAGCATATCTCCAATTGTCATCCCCATGAGAGGAATATCGGAGATGCCGCTGGAGTAGCTGTCCTGAATCATTCGTATAATATCTTTGTTTATATCTACTTATGAATCGCGATCGCAATCGCAATTCTTATTACGCTGGGCACCGACGTAAGTATGCAATTCTGCGAGAGGGGTCGTGGCCTAGTCCGGCATGGCGACGGGCTCCAACGGTCTTTGCGTATGATGAACAATGGGTCTACTGATAAACTGATGATGACCCGTTGGAGCACTGATGCAATTGGTGCTCATTCGCATGTCGGAGAGACCCGTCGATCGTGAGTTCAAATCTCACCGACCCCACTTTTTGATAGTATTTTTATTAGCCTACAGCAAATAGATACTGGCTTAGGAGACACTCATGTATTTAATAGGAGAATCACTCGAGGGCGAAGGCACTGAACTTGCCCACATCGATCTTATGATCGGAGATAAAAACGGACCCGTTGGCACAGCATTTGCTAATGGGTTCTCTCAGCTATCTGCAGGCCATACACCCCTACTTGCGGTAGTCCGTCCCAATCTGCTGACAAAACCAGCTACACTTATCATACCAAAAGTCACCCTGAAAAAGACAGCACAGGTTAATGCAATTTTTGGCGCGGTTCAGGCAGCTGTCGCGAAAGCAGTTGCTGACAGTGTTGAAGAAGGTGTCTTTGATGATTTTGACATTGAAGATATTGTCATTCTTGCCAGTGTTTACCTGCACCCGGAAGCAGCAGATTATAACCGGATTTACCGCTATAACTACGGCGCAACGAAGCAGGCCATTGAACGGGCACTTGCACAGTTCCCCGATAAAGAGACTCTTCTGAAGGAAAAAGACCGCGCAGGTCACGCAGTCATGGGATTCAAAGTTCAGCGCCTCTGGAATCCACCATATCTACAGGTGGCCATGGACCTTGTTGACATGAAATCCGTTGAACGTGTTCTGACGGGAGTTCCGGCAAATGATCATGTGATTATTGAAGCAGGAACACCGCTCATCAAACAGTTCGGACTCAATGTAATATCAGAAATCCGCAAGATCCGTCCGGACTCATTCATCGTTGCCGACCTCAAGACTCTTGACACCGGAAACCTTGAAGCACGCATGGCAGCAAACGCATCAGCTGATGCCGTTGTTGTTTCCGGCCTTGCACCCGTCTCAACCATTGAGAAGTTTATCCTTGAAACAAGAAAGACCGGCATTTACTCTGTCATTGATATGCTCAATGTCGAAGATCCTGTCGCACTCATTAAAGATCTGGCTTCCCGTGGCGCAGCTCCAAGCATTGTTGAACTGCACCGTGCAATCGATAACGAAGGCAGTGAATACGACTGGGGCAACATCGGTGCAATCAAAGAAGCTGCAGGTGGAAACCTCCTCGTTGCAACCGCAGGCGGCATCAGGCAGCATGTGGTGAAGACCGCACTCGCATCCGGTGCTGATATCCTTGTTGTGGGCCGCGCAATCACCGCAAGCAAGAACATCAAAAACACAGCCGAACAGTTCCTCGAGGAAATCGGCAACACAGAGATTGATCAGTTCAGAATAATGACTGATTTCTAAACCAAATATTTTAAAAAATTATAGAGAGACGGGAATTCCCGCTTCTCTCATATTTCTATTGTAACACCTGGTGAGAGTACCTTTACCCGGATGTTTGAGGTGCGCTCAATACTTTTCTTAAACTCCTCTGCATCCTGTTCGATTGGGGGAAATGTATTGTAATGCATCGGGATGACGGTATCTGCTCCGACAAATTCAGCAGCCATCATTGCCTCAGCAGGTCCCATCGTATACCTCCCGCCAATAGGCAGCATTGCAATATCCGGGTGATATAATTCACGAATAAGTTTCATATCAGAAAACAGCCCGGTATCCCCTGCATGATAGATGACATGGTCATCCATCCGTATCACAAACCCGGCAGCAACACCTCCATAGAACCCATGCTCCCCTGACGCTTCAAGCCAGGACGAATGGAGCGCAGGCGTCATCGTAAACCGAACACCTTCTACCTCTATTGTCCCCCCGATATTCATTCCTTCAGCAGTCATTCCCTTACTCTGCAGCCAGTGTGCAATCTCATTTATGGCAACAACCGGTGCAGAAAATGACAGCGTCTCTCCAAAATGGTCATTGTGCCCATGAGTCAGGGCAACGACATCTACATCCTTAGGAACCTCCCCCTCAGGGATAAAGGGGTCAATAATAACTTTTTTTGAGCCTTCTAAAAGAAAGCACGAATGACCAAGCCATGTTATCTTCATGGCATAGAGATTGCTCTGAACTTATACAAAACAATTAAGATGGAAAAAAATGTGTTAGCTGATATCAGCCAGTTCAGCTTCTGTTATATCTATTGCTTCTGCAAGCCCGTCATTGTTGAGTCCACCGGTCATAGACTCAGTCAGGTCACGATCCTCCATCACATCGCGAATCCGTTCAAGATATGGATCTAATGTGGGGTCACGTTCCTGTTCAATAACATGGCGATACTCTCGCAGGGTTGAAGGGCTGATTCCGAGTTCTTCACTTATTTCCTTCATGGTATTGCCGGAATCAAGCAGATCCTCCATACGGGTGCGCTCAAATGGCATCTTGAAATCAAGATCCCTGAACAACTTCAGCCGGACACGGGCACGCGCAACAGTCTTTGAGAGTTTCTCATCTCCGAGAACACGCGCAATCTCCGTGTCATTCTTCCCGTCATAGTATGCACAGACAAGCTGGGCAAGGTGGCGGGGAGTAAGTTTTGTTTTGAAATGACCCTGATCGAGAATATCCCGCATAATAAGAGCAACTTCACGTTCAATAGCTTCCTTGTCACGGAGTGTTCCGTGGATTTTCCTCATTGGTTCAACAATGGTTGTCTTGTTGGTAATGTCTGTAAACAGGTCAAGAAGCTCCTTTTTGCGCTGGTTCATTCTTGCCTGTTTCTTAGTCTTGCTTTCCCGCATACGCAATCACCGGAATCTGCTTTATAATGTAGACTCTAGGATATAAAGCTTCTCTTCCATGCCGGATTACATTTAGCGCTCGTTAAAATATGTTTTATAATCACGCGTAGAGATATAGAGATATAGAGGAAAGCAGTGATCCAGAATGGGCGATATCTACGATAATGTAATGGAACTTGCACGAAGGCGGGGCTTTGTCTGGCCGTCTTCAGAATGCTATGGGGCTGTAGCCGGATTCATTGATTATGGTCCCCTCGGGGCAATGCTGAAACGGAAAATCGAAAATATCTGGCGGGATTTTTATATCATCCGTGAGGGATATTATGAAATTGAAGCACCGACCATCGGTGTTGAATCGATTTACGTTGCCTCCGGTCATGTCAAAGGATTTGCAGATAAAATGTATCAGTGCCCCTCCTGCAAAGAGTATAGCCGGGCCGATCACATCGCAGAAGAGCATGGGACTGCCAATGCAGACACCTTAAGTCCGGAAGCACTTGCGGATATTATTAATGGTCTTCCCTGTCCGTCATGCGGTGAAAAAATTGAAAACGCAGCGGTATTCTACTTCAACCTGATGTTTCAGACCACTATTGGTCCTGGTTCACAGAGAAAAGGATATCTGCGCCCGGAAACAGCACAGGGAATTTTTACCGATTTCAATCGGCTGGCACGATTTTACCGGGATAAATTACCCTTTGGTGCAGTTCAGGTAGGCAAATCCTACCGGAATGAAATATCTCCACGACAGGGAATGATTCGCCTTCGTGAATTTACCCAGGCAGAGGCAGAAATTTTCATCCATCCCGACCACAAGGAGCATCCTGATTTCAGCCGGTATGCGGACTACTCTATTCCTCTGTGGGGACAGACACAGCAGATGCAGGACATCAAACCCATCACTGTCTCTATGCGTGAAGCGGTTGATTCAGGGCTTGTCGCAAATGAATATGTGGCATATTATATTGCCCTGACTCATGAATTTTTGATGAAGGTAGGTATCAACGGCGATAAACTTCGTTTCCGGCAGCACCTTCCGACAGAATGTGCTCATTATGCTCTGGACTGCTGGGATGCAGAAATATTTTCAGGGCGTTTTGGCTGGGTTGAAACAGTAGGTATTGCTGACCGTACTGATTATGACCTGAAGGCTCATGCAAAAGGGAGCGGAGACAATTTCACGGTATTTATTCCGTATGAAAACGTCCGGCGCGAAAACCGCAGAATCGTTGTGCCCAACATGGGTGCACTGGGCCCACAGTACCGGGAAAAAGCAAAGGCTGTCGCAGACGCACTGAAATACTCTGCACCCGGCCCGGATGGTGCAACCATTACCCTTGACGGCAAAGAGATATTTATCCCACCGGAACTCTACCAGATTCGTGAAGAAACGATTGAGGTCCGCGGGGAAGAAGTAATGCCGCACGTTGTCGAACCATCCTATGGAATCGACCGTATCCTCTACTGCACCCTCGAACATTCATATGAAGAAGAGGATGTTGATGGAGAAATCAGGAAAGTTCTCCACCTGAACCCTGCTGTTGCACCAGTACAGGCCGCAGTATTTCCGTTAATGAACAAGGACGGACTTGACACCATTGCACGGACACTCTCAATTGATATTCAAAAACACGGAATCCTCTCACAATATGATGATAACGGAGCTATCGGAAGGAGATACCGGCGCCAGGACGAGATCGGCACGCCGTACACAATAACCATTGACTACGATTCACTAGAGGACAACACCGTTACCCTGCGTGACAGAGACAGCATGCAACAGGTACGTCTTCCCGTCACCCTTGTGCCGGAAACTCTCACCCGTCTGATTCATGGAACCCTGCCGTTCTCAGAAGCGGGCAGTAAGATATGAATTACCTATCACATTCTTTTATCAAACCCGAATCTATTGAAAAGCGCGATTATCAACTTTCCATAGCAGCAGCAGTCCTGCAGGAAAATTCAATGGTTGTCCTGCCAACAGGCCTTGGCAAGACTGCCATTGCATTGATTGTAACAGCGTCACGCCTCCTGAATGCAGGCGGCAAGGTCGTTATGCTGGCTCCGACAAAACCGCTCGTTGAGCAGCATTATCAGTTTTTTTCAAAATGTCTCCGGATTAATGATGCGGAGGGGGCGGAGAATAGTCCGGATCGGTTCGCGATGTTCACCGGGGCAACACCAAACAAAAAACGGATAAAACTCTGGCAGAACGCAACCTGCATCTTTGCAACACCCCAGGTAATAAGAAATGACTGCCTCGCCGGCAGATACCACCTCAATGACGTCTCTCTGTTAATCGTGGATGAATGCCACCGGGCAGTCGGCAACTATGCATACGTATTCATCGCACAGGAATACATTAGACAGGCAGAAAATCCCCTTCTTCTTGCAATGACGGCTTCCCCCGGCAGTAACCAGCTGAAAGTTCAGGAAATATGTGAAAACCTGATGGTGGGAAGAATTGAAAGCCGTACGGAAACAGACGCTGACGTAAAACCCTACATCTATGAACGTGAAATCATTCATATTCCCATCCCATTACCGAAAGAACTTGAAATTGTCATTAAAACATTAAAACAGCTTCTTGCGTCACGTCTCTCAATGCTTTCAGACTTTGGATTTACCGTACCCCCGCCGGAAAAATTATCGATGAAGGCGATGAACGCCATATCAGCACAAGTGCAGGCACGCATCAAAGAGCGGGATCAGTCAGGATTTATCGGCGCATCCATTCACGCAGAGTGCATGAAACTCCGCCATGCCATCTCTCTTGCTGAAACCCAGGGAAGTGAAGGACTCAAACAATATCTCTTCAAACTTCAGACTGAAGCAACAGATCCAAAGGCATCAAAGGCAAGCATTCGCCTCTCACAGGATTCACAGTTCCAGGAGGTGGTTTCCCAGGCACAGGGATGGCAGGAAGAACTTCTGCAAAAAACGGAATATATTGCAAAAATCGTGCACAAAAAGCTTACCGAATCCCCGGACAGCAGAATTATCATCTTTGCTACATTCCGTGATACGGTCAATCTTATCGTAAAAAAGCTTGCCACCGCAGGAATTGAAAGCCACCGCTTTGTTGGACAGGCAAACCGCGATTCAGAGAAAGGATTGTCACAAAAAAAGCAGCTTGCGACCCTTGCCCAATTCCGGGAAGGGGCATTTAGAGTGCTTGTCGCAACATCCGTCGGTGAAGAAGGACTGGATGTTCCTTCCACCGACCTGGTGATATTCTATGAGACCGTTCCATCAGAAATCCGCAGCATCCAGCGAAAAGGCAGAACAGGCCGGCATGGCGCAGGCAGTATCATTGTTCTTGTTACCAAAGGAACCGCCGATGAGACCAACCGGTGGATCAGCCGGGCACGGGAGAAATCGATGCAGAAAGGCATTTCCTCACTGAAAAACGTGCCCCTTCACAGCCACTCACTATCAGAAGAGAGAAAACAGCAGATGAGTATCATTGACTTTGATTCTGAACCGGAGAAGACAGGCAGTGATGAAGATTGTGAACCGGAAAAAAAAATCATCGCTGATGACCGGGAGACATCGTCTGCTGTGGTAGAATGGCTCCATAAAAATAATTCAGTCAACCTTGAGATCACCCGGCTTCTCTATGGCGATTATGCCATCGGGAACCAGATGCTCGTTGAGAGAAAAACGGCACGGGACTTTGTTGATACGCTCGTTGAACGCGATTTGATTGGACAGATTAAACGGATGGCAGATTCCTGTGAACATCCGGTGCTGATTATCGAAGGAACCGATCTCTATGCACAGAGAAATATTGCACCCAATGCCATACGCGGCGCCCTTGCTGCAATCAGTGTTCAGTTTGGCGTTTCAGTATTCATGGTAACAGGACCTGAAGAGACTGCTGAAATGCTGTATGTTCTCATGAACCGTGAACTTGGTGAATCATCCGGCCGGCCGTCAATGCATCATCATAAATCATACCAGTCAGAACGGGAACAACTTGAGTATATTCTGTCATCTTTTCCGGGGATTGGCCCCCATCAGGCCCGCAGCCTGCTTGAACACTTTGGGACACTTTCCGCAGTAATTGCTGCATCAGAAGAGGAACTCAGAAGTGTTGAGGGAATCGGCAAAAAAATATCGGGAGTGATAAACACACTCTCCGGTAAAAAATATTAATACCGATTCAACTATTTTTTAGCACCTGCAGGGCATCAGTTCCCGCGCGCACCGCATCCATATACAATTTTGCATCTTCAGACCGTGGCGCATCCATTGCTTTTTTGCACAGTGCACAGAGTGCACATTCCAGAGATTCAATGACAGATACAGGTAATTCGGGATTTTTGTCCTGAACGGGAGATTCCCGGACAACAGGTATTTCCGGCTTATTATCTCCTGAAACCCCTGGTTTACCCAGTTCCTTACAAACGACACAACATTGTTTTCCTTCAGTCTCAAACAAAGGTGCCCCACAATCTTCACAAGTAACAGAAAGCATCCTCCCTCCGGTGAGCAGATACGACGCCATAATTTCATCTTCAGTTTTCATCTGGTATACTCCGGTTTCTCAAATATCTTATATATGCTATTACAAAAACATATACTGCCAAGGTGGAATTATGGGTGACCCGGAAGTAACAATCAAAAACTGTGTAATGATGCTGCAACATATGATGGAAGATAATACGATACCACGCAACATCAGAAGAGTCGCAAACGACACCTACCAAGTGCTCACAAATGAATCGGAGGCACTTGGGCTGCGTGCAGCAACTGCAATATCCATTATTGATGAAGTCAGTAATGATCCGAATATGCCGGTCCATGCCCGTACACGAATCTGGGAACTGGTCTCTCAGTTAGAGACTATCCCACTGGACTAACATTATTTCATTTTTCTCTCTCTTTTTTTAAACGCATTTTTGTTGTACATCCTTCCCTGACAACAGAACACACATTTCAGGTGCCGATAACACTACAGACAACGGTATATACGTTCTCCTGACTCTTTTTCTCACAATCATTCGATAAGTACTGGTTGCTGCCATCTCCCGGTCCTTAAAGATCCATGAGGACTCATCTCATACGTAATTTTAGGTCACCGGGGGGTGGGAAAGAACATATATTCCTGTCCAGCAAAAGCATCTGATATGACATTCTCATCCAGACATCGCCTGGGAAAACTGGTCTGCCTTCTTATTGCACTCTGTTTTATCGTAGGATTTGTAGCAGCAGCCCCACCCACCATACTCATCTCATCGTCCCCCAGCGGGGCAGAAGTGTATATTGGAGGTACATACAAAGGAGATACCCCCATCGACCTGACCGGACGTTACGCAGCCGGATCATATGCCATTGAATTGAGAAAAGAGGGATATATTTCATGGCTTGGCACGCTGGTTGTTAAACCCAGTGAAACCACATCCATTTCTGCTACCCTGATACCGTACAAAGGAAATGCAGATATTTCATCTGTTCCTGCCGGAGCAACCATCTACCTTGATGATAATTATGTTGGCATTTCACCCAAAACCATCAGTGACATTCCAACAGGAACACACCCCATATCATTGAAACAGGATGGATATTATGACTGGAACAGTGAGATTGAAATTGTAAAGGGAAAAACGGTCACAATCAAAGCACAAATGGAGACACGTGAAATTCCCTATGACGGTTCAATCAATATTCAGTCCACACCGTCAAATGCCGAAATATACATCAACGAGGAATTTAAGGGTTACACCCCCCTCATTATTCGGGAACTCGGCCCCGGCAATTACCACATCACCCTGAAACTGGAAGGATACCAGGAATGGGACGCGAGTGTTGATGTGAGTATTAATGAAAAGGAAAAAATCAGTGCAAATCTCTATCCTTCAGCGAGCACTTCACCATCTGAAACATCCACGCCTATATCCCCAATCATTCCCATTATATGCATAGGAATTGTCAGTCTGGCACTATACTGCAGTCAGAAAAAAAAATAATTAATTAATATTCATTCATATTTTCAGTTTCATTTTCAGTGTCGGCTTCTGTGTCAGATTCTGTTTCGGCTTCGGCTTCAGTTTCTTCCGGCTCTGGTTTAACAATCGTAAAACCGACCAGGCTGTCACCATCATCCAGTTTCATAACTCTGACACCACGCGTCCCACGTTTCTGAATTGAAATCTCTGATGCCGGTGTCCGCATTACAATGCCTGAACTGCTCATCAGAAGGACTTCATCATCAGCAGATACTGCTTTTGAAGCAATAACTCCTGCTAAGCAATCGGTCTGAATATTTCTGACACCCATGGTAGCACGCCCATGCCCCATAAATTCATCAAATTCAGTTCTTTTACCATATCCCCGCTGGGTAATCGTCAGCAGATGGTCTTTTTCAATGACCGCCATATCCTGCAGCATATCGCCATAGCGGAGTTTGATGCCAATTACCCCCAGTGCATTTCTGTGCCGCACGGGAACAGTTCCAATATTAAACCGGAGACTCTGTCCGAATCGGGTGGTAAGTATCAGATCACTTGTTGCATCAATACTCTTCACATGGACAAGTTCATCAGTCTCGCGGAGAGTAATTGCATTGATGCCATTAGCACGGGGACGGGAGAATTCTGTCTGTGGAATCTTGACAACCATTCCGTCCTTTGTGACAAAGAGGAAGAATTTCTCATCACTAAACTCTGAAACAGGGATAACCGCCGTCACCTGTTCTTCGTTGAGATTCAGGAGATTGACAATCGCCTTACCACGGCCGGTGCGGCTTGCTTCGGGAATATCGTACACCTTCAGCCAGTAAACCCTGCCGGCAGTGGTGAAACAGAGAAGATAGTCATGAGTACTTGCGGTGAAAACCGTACGCACAACATCATCTTCCTTTGTTGCCATACCGATAATGCCCCGTCCTCCACGGTGCTGGCCACGATAGGTCTCAAGCGGCATCGATTTAATGTAATTATCACCGGTCAGGGAAACGACCATATCACGCTTTTCAATGAGATCTTCTTTATCGATATCACCTTCAAACGGAACGATTTTGGTCCTTCTCTCATTACCGTATTTTTCACCAAGAGCAGTAATTTCTTCTCTTATCACTGCAAGGATGTTCTTCTCTTCAGCAAGAATGATGGAATAGCCTTCAATTTCGTGGGCCAGGACATCTTTTTCATCCAGAATTTTCTGGTGTTCAAGGGCAGCGAGGCGGCGAAGCTGCATCTTCATAATTGCATCCGCCTGGACTACATCAAGACCAAACTGTTCAATCAGTGCGGCAGAAGCTTCCTCACTCGTCTTCGAGGCACGGATGGTTGCTATGACCTCATCAATCCTGTCAAGGGCAAGCAATAACCCTTTCAGAAGATGCTGGCGCTCTTCTGCTTTCCTCAGGTCAAATTCAGTCCGTCGCCGTACCACTTCACGCCGGTGACGGAGATATTCATTGATAATTGAACGCAGACCCAGCACTTTCGGCTGAACGTCAACGATTGCCAGATTAATAATACCAAATGTAGTCTCAAGAGAGGTATGTTTATACAACTGATTTAAGACAGTAAGTGGCTGGGAAGCCCGTTTCAGCTCAATTACAACCCGTATCCCGTCCTTATCAGATTCGTCACGGATATCGGTGATTCCGTCGATCTTTTTCTCACGGACAAGGGCTGCCATCTGTTCAATCATACGGGATTTGTTCACCTGGAACGGAATCTCAGATATGAGAATACGTGGTTTTTTACCCTCATCATCAATCTCTGCTACACCCCGGATACGAACTTTACCTCTCCCGTCATGATATGCACCTTTTATTCCGGATGTGCCCAGAATAATACCGCCGGTCGGAAAATCAGGCCCGGGCATAATGGTCATCAGATCTTCGACGGTGACTTCAGGATTATCAATAACCGCTGTTATCGCACGTGAAACCTCTCCCAGATTGTGGGGAGCCATGTTGGTTGCCATTCCGACAGCAATTCCGGTGGATCCGTTTACTAACAGGTTCGGGAATTTTCCGGGAAGAACTGAAGGTTCCTGGAGTGATTCATCGAAATTTGGTATGAAATCCACGGTCTCTTTCTTGATATCCTCAAGGAGTTCCTCTGCAACCGGGTCGAGGCGTGCCTCGGTGTAACGCATAGCAGCAGCAGAGTCCCCGTCAATAGAACCAAAGTTACCCTGCCCTTCTACCAGCATATGACGGTATGCAAACGGCTGAGCCATCTTCACGACGGTGTCATAGATAGATGCATCACCATGCGGGTGATACTTACCCATGACATCTCCAACCACACGTGCACATTTCTTGAACGGTTTCTCATGGGTATTCCCCATCTCACCCATCGCAAAGAGTGAACGGCGATGCACCGGCTTGAGACCATCACGAACATCAGGGATAGCACGACCGATAATCACGCTCATTGCATAATCAATATATGAGGATTTCATCTCCTCTTCAATATTGACCGAAATAATGCGCCCACCTCTCTCATCAGATGTCAAGGTTTGTCACCTCCTTTGCATGGCGTCGGATAAAATCACGGCGGGCGGGAACATCATCGCCCATGAGCTTTTCAAATATCGCGTTTGCATAACTTGCATCTTCGATGTGAACCTGTTTCAGGACACGGGAGGCAGGTGCCATCGTGGTGTCCCATAACTGCTGGGCGTTCATTTCACCCAGACCCTTGTAGCGCTGGATATGGGTGCCTTTGTCCCCCAGCTCCTTTGCATACTCACGCATCTCATCTTCACTATAGGCATAATGCTCAATTTTCCCCCGTGCAACGCGATACAGCGGTGGCTGGGCGATATAGATATATCCGTTTTCAATCAGTGCCGGCATGTAGCGATAGAAGAATGTCAGAAGAAGCGTACAGATGTGGGCACCATCAACATCCGCATCCGTCATCAGAATAATATGATGATACCGGGCGCGTTCAATATCGAATGTTTCAGCAATGCCGGATCCGATTGCAGAAATTAACGTCTGAATTTCAACATTCTTCAGGATTTTATGCTGGTTTGCCTTCTCCACATTCAGGATTTTACCCTTTAAGGGGAGAATTGCCTGGAATTTACGGTCCCGTCCCTGTTTTGCTGAACCACCTGCAGAGTCACCCTCGACAATATATATTTCACTCTTTGCCGGGTCACGCTCCGAACAGTCAGCCAGTTTTCCCGGAAGGCCCGACCCTTCAAGCGTACTCTTTCTGCGGGCAAGTTCACGGGCTTTTTTTGCTGCATCACGTGCTCTGGCCGCAGTCTTGGCTTTTTCAATAATAGCCTGAACGACCTTCGGGTTTTCTTCGAAGTAGGTTGAAAGGGCCTGATACACCAGTGAATCCACAATGCCTTTGACATTTGAGTTCCCCAGTTTCATCTTGGTCTGGCCTTCAAACTGCGGCTCGGCAATCTTAATTGCAATCACCGCATTGAGACCTTCCCGAACATCCTCCCCTCGCAGAGGGACGGACATATCTTTCATCAGATTGTTATTCCGTGCAACAGTGTTTATCGTACGAGTGAGAGCACTTCTGAATCCCTCAAGATGGGTACCTCCCTCATGCGTATTGACACTGTTAACAAAGGTTAACATCGTCTCAGAATACGCGACCGTATACTGCAGCGCTACTTCAACCTGCACCTTGTTTGGCAGATCCTCTGATTCCAGATAGATGACATCCCGGTGAATCGCGTCTTTATCCCCGACAATATAGGTCACAAATTCACTGATACCACCCTCATAATGGAAGGTATCCGAATCACCGGTTCGTTCATCGATGATGGTGATCGAAATCCCCTTATTCAGGAATGCCAGTTCACGCATCCGGTAACTCAGTTTGTCATAATCAAAATCAACGGTCTCAAAGATTGTTGGATCTGGTTTGAAACAGATAATGGTACCCCGCTTATGGTCACCTGTTTCCTGATCGCACCCCGTGAGCGGCATGGTGACATGCCCGGACTGGAAGGCAATAGAATGAACTTTTCCATTGCGAAATACGGTGGCCGACAACTCCGTTGAAAGCGCATTTACAACCGATACACCAACCCCGTGAAGACCACCGGAAACCTGGTATGTTGCCTTATCAAATTTACCCCCGGCATGGAGCACCGTCAACACAACTTCAATTGCACTCTTCTTGTATTTAGGCATCATATCAACGGGAATGCCTCTCCCGTTGTCTTCAACAATACATGAACCGTCTTCAGTCAGTGTTACCTTTACGGTATCACAGAATCCTCCAAGTGCTTCATCAATTGCATTGTCGACAACCTCATAGACGAGATGATGGAGTCCCCGCTCATTCGTATTGCCAATGTACATTGCAGGACGTTTTCTGACAGCTTCCAGTCCTTCAAGAACAGTGATATTGCTACCCGTGTATCCACTCTTTTCAACCATTCAGAATACTCCTGAAAATTGTATTTAATTTAAACAAATAGGTCAATTCTTCCATAATTACCACTAATACCTCCGCTCTGACAGAATCAAAAATGTCAATGAAATTAATTATTATAATATAGGCTTTTTAAGCCTTTAATGATTGCTGAGTTCCTGTTTCACACTATCAGTCATATTTTCCGACATGAGGATCCGGAATGCCGAGATTCCGGTCAATTGCAACCAAAAGTCTCCGGAGAACACGTATCACCAATTCCGCCTCCTCCTTATCCATAGTACCAATCTGATGCCACATTATTTTTTTCCGGAGCATTGTCACCAGTTCTTCAACTTCAGTTCCAAGAAACTGTTCCGGCACCTGCATCTCTGTCAGATGATCTTTAACACCCGGCCATGCCTGTTCCGGAGGAAGAGAAAAATGCTTTGCAATCATCGTGATATTGATAATAAATCCACGTCCAAACTGACTCTCCATAGAATTTACTCATCTCTTATACATAAAAAAAGGGTGCCCTGAATCTCTGATTAATTTTCGGTTAACAATACAGAAAATCAAAACAATCCATCTTCTATCGCCTGCCACCAAAAAGCAACCCACGAAGTTCAGCTTTTGCAACCGTACGTGCAACCCTGAAGAATGTTGGATTTTTCAGTAACCGGAGCACCAGTTCCTTTGGCCGGTCCATATCACCATATTCGACAATCATCTGCTTTATCTCCGGCGTGTTCAGTGCCCGGCAGATATCATTGATATCCTTTGCAGCAATATTTGTCCGCATCTGAAGGAAATGGTAGCCAAATTCGAGTTCTTTCCCAAAATCTTTACTCCAGAGAGATTCATATGACGACAGGGAAAAATCATCAAATCGGTCCTCTTCACAACAAACAGCGGCCACATCCGCTGCATGTCGTGATGACCGTACCCCTGTGTACACACCGCCCCCGGAAGTAGGTTTGGCAAATCCTGCTGCATCACCAACAAACAGTGTCCGGGCACCATATGTCCGTGGCATCACCCCCATAGGAATTGTGCCCGTTACCTGATGCAGGCATGAATCACTGAATGTGCGGACAAACGAAGAGAATCGACTCTGCACATCAGCCCCACCGGCAAGACCCACCCGCACTCTGCCCTCTCCTGCAGGAATTGCGTAGGCAAAAAAATCAGGCGAGGCATCCGGATAGAGATGAACCACGTCAGCAGCCATTTCATACGGAACGTCTGCCTGAACACCGGAATAAAACCGGAGAGGTGGTTTCATCCCGCGAATACCTCTGATGGGACTACGTGGTCCGTCTGCAGCGATGAGCAGACGAAAGGGAATTTCTCTATGCCCATCAACACCTTTCGTATAGAGCACATTGTCCCGGATATCATATGCATACGTCTTGAGCATGATATCAGCACCGGCCGACACCGCATTCTCTGCCATCTCCCGGTCAAGGGCACCTCTGTCCACAACATACGCCTTGGTCCTGCCTGCATCAAAATGCAGTTCACATCCCTCTGATGAGTGAAGTGTGGCACCCCTCACCACCTGAACAACTGAATCCTCTGAAACATTACACTCTGAAAATGCATTCGTACTCAAAAGACCCGCACACTGGACAGGATACCCAACTGATGCATGCTCTTCTACAATAAGTGCCCGGAGCCCCAAAGTAGCACAGTATCGTGCCGCTGCAGACCCGGCGGGACCTGCACCGACAACAATCACGTCGTACATCTACATTCAATAGGCATGAATCAGGGATAATATATCTGAAAAATTTCAGAACAGGGAAACAGGTGAGTGAAGAGGTATATTACTCACCAGAGATTATTACTACAGTATCGATGAAAGATGAATCTGATTTCAAATGGAAACAATGCCTTATAATCCGCAGTGATGTGAAGATGAGCTGTGGAAAAAAGTGTGCACAACTCGCTCATGCTGCTGTTGGTGCATATGATAAATCCGATAAAATAACTCAGAAAAAATGGTTTAACGAAGGGATGAAGAAAGTCGTTCTAAAGGTTCCTTCACTCCGCGCCATGTATGAAATAAAGACCACTGCAGAAATGGCAGGAATAGCCACATCACTCATCACAGATGCGGGTCGGACGGAAGTTGAACCAGGAACGGTCACTGCCCTCGGACTTGGTCCTGCACTCTCACATGATCTGGACAAAATAACAGGAGACCTGCAACTCTTATGAAACAATCACCATATCCCGTTGAACAGTTACTTGGAATGCAGTATTACGTCTGTGAAAGTGAAGGAATTCAGGGTCTGTTACGGCAGGAGACTGAAGACTTCATGGTGCATGAAATCAGCAACCCGGTCAAATTATCCGAAGAGCCATCGGCAAAATATCTAATCTGCAAAATGGAGAAGAGAAACTGGGAACTCCAGCGTGCAGTAAAAGAAATCGCGAAGATACTCGGCGTCAGCCACCGCAGGATATCATGGGCAGGGACAAAAGACAAACGTGCCGTCACCACCCAGCTGATTTCCCTGTATGACATCTCAGAAGCAGAGATTGAGAATCTCCACCTGAAAGACATTACCCTGACCCCGGTAGGGAGAACCAGCCAGCAGTTGTCCCTCGGGGAGTTAGAGGGAAATCGTTTTGAGATTACCATCCGTTCATGCAGTCCCGATAATCTGGAAGAGAGAGTTTCACAGATCAATAGCTGCGTCGCAGAAGGGGTCCCTAATTATTTCGGGATTCAGCGGTTTGGCGTAAAACGACCGGTAACGCATCTCGTAGGCAAACAGATTCTTCTGGATGATTATAAAGAAGCAGTCAGAACATATGTCGGATTCCCATCAGATGGAGAATCAGAGGACGTTGCAGCAGCACGAACTGCTTATCTCTCAGACAATGATCCCAAAGCAGCACTCGAAAATCTGCCGGTCCAGATGAGGTATGAACGCGCCATTCTTCACCATCTTGCAGAAATTCCTGAAGATTACGAAGGTGCCCTCAAAAGTATTCCGCCAAAACTCCTCTCAATGTTTGTTTCAGCGTATCAGTCATGGCTTTTCAACATGGGCCTCTCCCACAGAATTCACGAGGGATACACATTCTCGAAACCTGCACCAGGGGACAGAATAATATTTGAAAACGGGAAGAAAGACATTGTTAGTGATATAAACACAAACCAGGCAGAAGTCCTCATAAAACGGGGACGTGCCCACATATGCCTGGAGATGCCGGGTGAAAAGACCATCCCCACGCAAAGCCCGACTGAACAGCTGATAATTTCCCTGATGGAGGCAGACGGTATATCCTGTGCATCATTCAAAAAAGCGGGCGAATTGACCGGCATGTCATTCAAGGGTGCCGTCCGCAGGATTAGTCTTAGCACCACGGTTGAATCAGAGGTATGTGACGATACCGTGCGCCTCTCATTCTCCCTTGGGCCAGGCCAGTATGCAACCACAATATGCAGGGAATATATGAAAGCGGATCCCATTCAGATGATCTGAAGAGATCATCAAAATAGATGATCGAACCCCATCAGGGATACGCAGATACCGCATCTATTGCGTCGAAGAGATTCCCCATCTCATCGACCAATCCGACATTTTTCGCATAATCACCACGGATGGGGCGTGCATCCTCAATTACTGATCGGTTTACCCCGCGCTGAGTAACCACATCATTGATAAACAACTCAGAACTCTGGTACACAAGGTCCTGAAGATACACTCGTTCATCATCGGTGAGCCCCCGGTAGGGAGACGTAATATCTTTTTTATCACCGGATGTGAGAACATCAACAGAAATACCTTCATCTTCAAGTGATTTACTGTAATTAAATATTGTCCATATTGTGCCAATGCTTCCCGTCATGGTATCCGGATTGGCATAGATTACGTCAGCATGAGAACTGATGTGATAGCCGGCAGATGTTGCGATATCTCCCATGGAAACAATGACAGGTTTGCGTTCTTTTGCATACTCGATGTCACGAATGATTTCCTGCGCTGCTGCCGGTGAACCTCCCGGACTGTTTACCCGGAGAACAATGCCCTCAATGAGGGGATCATCTGCCGATGAGCGTAATTCACGGCCGATATACTCACTTCCCGCAAACCCGTTTCCGTTCACATTCCCCGAAACAATAGTGCCTTCCACCCGTATAACAGAGACACTGAATTCTTCAGAAATGGTCAATAATGCAGCCAACACAATCGCTGCAAGAAAAAGTGCCGTGATTCCTCCCAGAAAAAAATATTTAATCCAGCCACGGCGCCTTTGTTTTCGTTCGATTCTGTCTACTTCTTCCGTAAGCCAGCCCATTGAATTCACTCACTGATATAGAGAATATCATACTCTGTTATCAGATTCTTCCCACACATATAATGGTTTTTCAGGCTCAGGTGAAACATTTCTTCAATAGAATGAATGGGCTTCCCCCCGACAAGAGACGGAGTATCAGCACCCCCCACAATAAAAGGCAGATGAATCAGGCGTAACTCATCCACAAGATGATTTTTAAACATATAATAATTCAGCGTCGGACCTCCTTCAACCATGAGTGAGCGGATATGATATTTATCATAGAGTTGGGTCATAAGAAGAGGAAAATCAATCTCTTTTTTGCCCGCTACCAGGACATCAACTCCCTTTTTCTGAAGTGCTTCCACTCGTTCCTGAGGAGCTTCCTCTGATACCGCAATGATGGTCTGAGCCTCAGGCCCAAGTACATTTGAATCAAGGGGGAGATCAGCACCCCTGTTTGGAATGACACGAATTGGATTTTTTCCTTCTGCATGCCTGACCGTGAGCATTGAATTATCTATTCTGATGGTATTGGACCCTACCATAATTGCATCATATTCAACCCGTGTCTTATGAAGAAGAACCTCTGTTTCAGGGTCCATAAACTGCATGAGAATCTTACTTGATGCACCTTTCCAAAGAGTAAGTTTACCATCAACAGTCATCTCTGACATAATAAGGACATGTGGTCGGATTATTCGATTTTCCATATAGAACCCCGGTATATCTATTCTTAACCGGTATGTGCTATTAATGTAATTATAAGATAGGCATACAAATGAGAGAATGGTATTTTTTTAACCTGTGCAACCCTGGAAATATCGGGTATTAACAAAGAATTATACCTTTAATCTCCCCATCTGTGTATACGATAATGAATATTACAGCATTGAGACCCCGTGTAATAAAAATCCTGAATCCTCTTGCACATGCATGTGCAAAGACAGGTATCACCCCAAATCAACTGACATCACTTGCAATACTATCAGGTATTGCATGTGCTGTCCTGTATGCAAACAGAATGTTTGTAGCGGGGAGCATCATGCTCCTTGTTTCAGGTATACTTGATCTTATCGATGGCGGAGTAGCACGGATAAATAATAAATCCAGCGATTTTGGGGCAGTATTTGACTGGATTGCTGACAAATATATTGATACACTGGCACTCCTGGGAATCGGAATGTCCGGAATTGCCATCATCTCGCGCTTCATCTCTGTGAATGCCTTCCCCGCACAGACACTGGATTTTACCATAATAGCACTCGCCATCATTGGCTCTTTCATGAACACATTCATTAAACCGGTTGTGTACGCCGAAATCGGATATGATAACAGAGAGGATGGAAAAATAGCTGATCCCCTGGAAGGCATTGGTTTTTTTGGCCGTCCGGAAACCCTGATTATTCTGATAATTGGTGGAATCAGCGGATATATATGGATTTCAGCAATTATTGTCGCTCTCTGCACAAATCTCTCAGCAATTCAGCGGATCATATATCTTTACCGAACCATCCCCTGATTTTTGTGATAAATAAATCCACAATTCCTGCCATTTCTTCACCAAGCCGGGGATTTATCCGGTAAAGCATAAACGCAATAGCAATAAACACGAACAGTGCTCCAATTTCTGCAACAAAATTATGTGCCCAGAAGAAACTTTCATAGCCTATCTGTCCGTTTGAGGCAATTTCCGGCAAATAGGGGAACCACTGATTACCATATGCCATGATAACAAATGTATTTCGTAAGATGTTTAACGCAAATATCACTGGTACAACAACAAAGAAAGATAATACCTTTTGTTTCATAGAAGATGGTATGGCCCAGGCAACACCCAGCATGATTGCCATACCCTGAATTCCCGTACATCCAAGTATTATTTCAACACGATAGAGACTTGCCCTGAACATATTCCATTCAACAAGTTCATACGGAAAACCAATTCCCGAAAAAACCCATGCAAGCAAGTCAACGTTTACCGCGATAAGCCAGTCAGCAAGTACCGGAATAAGCATAAATGGAGCAAATATAACATATGCTATACCTGCCATCCGGCTCAGTATGATACTGTATTCATTCTCTTCAAGAAGCCTGGGGATAATTATTATCAAAAACGGTATGCCAAGAAATGCAGCAACCGGATACATAAAATTATTTCCAATTATATAATCAGGAAATTTTGCAAAAAGAACCCCAATTATACTAATCCAGCCAACGATTGCAAAATACTTTCTGAATCCTGTCGGAAAGAGAAACAGAAAAAATGCAATAAAGGATATGATAACAAAAATCTCCTGCATTACATTCCATTATCCATATACCTTCAAATAATTTTCACAATAGGAATATCAGAGCAATGCACATATTCCATATCTTAATCTGACAATACAACCTATACCTATCAGATGAAATTCTGTCCTAATTGTAAATCTCTCATGGTCTCTTCAGAGGGTCTCTTCCGGTGCAAAAAGTGCGGACATACTGAAGAACCGGGCGAAAAAGACACCGAAAATATGATGATACGCAATAAACTGGTAGAGAAGGACATAGTCATTGTTGATGAAGCGGATGATATCAGAACGCTCCCAACTATCGCTGCAAGATGTCCGGAATGTGGGTGCCCTACAGCAGAATGGTGGCTTCGTCAGCTTCGGTCTGCTGATGAGTCTGAGACCCGATTCTTCCGCTGCATTAAATGCAAATATACGTGGCGTGAGTACGATTAAAATAAAAAAAGTATTTTTTTTTACAGCAAACCAGGTGCTGAAACCCTGAATTGCTGCCATAATACCCTTCCGACAACTCTAAAGGTAAAATCAAGTTCCTCAAAACTGGGAATCGAATGCTGACGCAGAATCTTTCTGCCACGATTCATCGAGTCTCCACCAAGCAGAGAACAGACAATACGTTTTTCTGTATTGCCTGAAAATTTCAGGATCTGATTTGCAAGCTGTTCTGATGAGAGTATATTGTTGGGGAAACCGACGATAAAGCACAGATCCCAGAGATCATCATGTTTGGCAAGAATTTCAAATGTCTGTTCAAACCGGTGTTCAGATGCGTCACCCAAAAGATCCACAGGATTTCCTTTATTCCAGAATTCAGGCAGGTATTCATTCATTTCTGCAATGACATCAGCAGGCAGATCCACGATATCAATACCATATCGTTCTGCATAATCGGATGAAAGAACAGCAAATCCTCCGGCGTTTGTCACGACAACAGCGCGCGAACCCACGGGATATCTCTTGGGATGCGAGAGCATCTCAGCTGCAAGGAACGCCCCTGTCAGAGTATGGACTGCAAGAACTCCGGACCGCCTGAACGCCTCCATATATACATCATAAGAACCTGAAAGTGATCCGGTATGCGAGGCTGCTGCCTTTGAACCACGGTCAGAAGAACCGGATTTGATTGCAATAATCGGTTTTGTCTTGGAAACCTCACTTGCAACCTTCATGAAGGCCTCACCGTCACTGATCTCCTCAATGTACATGATGATAGCTTTTGTATTCGGGTCACGCTCAACCCATCGCATATAATCAAAGAAGTTCAGATCAGACTGGTTCCCTACTGAAACCACCGCAGAAAAACCAATGTCTTCAGCGAGACTCCAGTCAACAACGGTATTTACAATCGCGCCACTCTGGGAAAGAAATGCAATATTACCAGGCCGCGGGGACTGATGAACATATGTTGTATCAAGGCCGCGGGGAGGAACAATGAGCCCCAGACAGTTTGGCCCGACAATGCGCATGCCATACCTGTTGGCGATCACAACAACCCGATCTTCAAGGGCTTTGCCATCTTCACCCATCTCTTTGAATCCGGCAGTAATGACAACCGCAATAGTGACCCCTTTCTCACCACATTCTTCTACGACCTGAGGCACATACATTGCAGGAACGGTAATAACTGCCATATCAACCGGTGACGGAATATCTTTTATTGTCTGATATGCAGTAAGACCCTGAATGCTATCACGCTTATTATTCACCGGATAGAGCTGACCGGGGAAATGAAGAAGATTATGCATCACCGCATAGCCCATCTTTGTGGGGTCATCTGATGCCCCGATGATGGCGACAGAACGGGGATTGAAATATTCAAGAGGAACATCCGGACGTTCAGTCTTTTTCTGCAGATCCTTTCCATCAGTCATTATGACGCGCGAATCGACAGCACAGGCACCGGATTCATACAGACGTAATGGATTGATATCAAATTCCTTTACCTGTTTATTCTCCTCAAAGAACCTGCAGACATCCAGAATGGTATTCACCAGTGTCTCTTCATCTTTAGGTTTTGAACCACGATATCCGGATATAAGAGGATAACTTCTGATCTCTCTTACCATGTCCCTTACATCTTTCTCTGTCGTCGGGAGAATTCTCAGGGTCACATCCTTCATCAGCTCGACAAGCGTGCCACCAATACCAAAGGTAATAACCTTGCCAAATGTAGGATCCGTTTTTCCGCCAATAATCAGTTCAAGACCAGGATTTGCCTGTTCTTCTAAAATTACTCCTTCAATTTTTGCCTTAGGGTTATATTCCTTGACACTTGTCACAATCCGGTTAAAAGCAGCCTGAGCACCTTCTTTTGTCCCGATACTGGTGATAACCCCCCCTGCATCACTCTTATGAATGATCTGTGGTGAAACAATCTTCATCACAACAGGAAATCCAATACTGTCTGCGACATCACCTGCCTCTTCTGCAGTTGTTACAATCTTAAACGCCGGTACAGGAACACCATACTTTCCAAGTATTTCATACCCTTCTGCTTCACTTAACATCCATTCCTTCATTTATTACATCCTCGCTTATCAGAATAAAATATTGATTTTCAGGGAACCGGTTCAACAAATGACGAACAATGATTCGTCATAATTATATCATTTTGTTTGATCGGCTTATACATATATGTTTGTAATAGTTAATCATGTTAAATCCCTAAGATCCAAACAAAACAAAATGATTATAATCATTGGAATAAATTGAATAGTATTCCCGAGCGTGACAAATCATGACAGATTCTACGAACTCCCCCGGATTCACACAAAAAGTGTATAAATCAGCCCCAGAATGCCGGAAAGACGCCAGAATTAAAGACTACGCACTCTCATACGCAAATTTTGAGAAAGACCCGGATGATTTTTGGAGGCGCGTTGCCTCAGACCTGCTCTGGTTTAAACCATGGGACAAAATCAAAGAATGGGAATATCCACATGCAAAGTGGTTCGTGAATGCAAAATGCAACATCACCTACAACTGCCTGGAACGTCATCTGAAGAACAACCGGCGAAATAAAGTAGCGTTGTTCTGGCGTGGAGAAGACGGAACCGAGAAAATTTACACATATGACCGGCTGTACAAAGCGGTTATGCAGTTCGCAAATGCGTTAAAGAATCTTGACGTCGGGAAGGGAGATGTCGTATGTATTTACATGCCAACAGTTCCCGAACAGGTCATAGCAATGCTTGCCTGTGCACGTATCGGTGCGATACACACTGTTGTATTTGCCGGATATGGCGCATCAGCCCTGAACGAACGGATTGTCGGTTCAGAAGCAAAAATAGTGATTACCGCAGATGTTTCATTCCGCAGAGGAAGAAGCATTCCGCTTAAGCCAATTGTCGAAGAGGCACTGATTCATGCACCCAGTGTAGAGCGGGTGGTTGTCCTCCGCCTGCAGGACCCCCCCACCTGTCTTCTGGATGATTTTGAAGTCGACTTTTATCAGATTATGAAAGAGGCAGAAAAGAACTGCCCTCCCGAAGAAATGGACTCTGAAGACACCCTCTTCATCCTCTACACATCAGGTACAACAGGTTCCCCAAAAGGAATTGTCCACTCCTGTGGAGGATATATGGTAGGTGCCTATTACACAACCAAATATGTCCTTAATGTCAAGGATAATGATGTATACTGGTGCACCGCAGACCCGGGCTGGATCACCGGACACACATACACAATATATGGACCCCTGCTTCTGGGTTCAACAATATTTATGACCGAACACACACCCGATTACCCTGACGTTGGGATCTGGTGGCACCTGATTGAAACATATGGCATTAATGTATTCTATACCGCACCAACTGCCATCCGAATGTTCATGCGATATGGCGCAGAATGGCCGGACAAATATGATCTGAGTTCCCTGCGAATACTCGCTTCAGTCGGAGAGCCTCTCAATCCTGAAGCTTTTGAATGGTATTATAATGTTATAGGCAAAACAAAATGCCCAATAATTGATACCTGGTGGCAGACAGAAACCGGAAGCCACATGGTAACCACTCTCGCCGGAGAAGATATGAAACCCGGATATGCAGGGAAACCGATTCCGGGAATTATGGCAGATGTGGTAGATAAAGATGGCAATCCTGTACCTCCTCACCAGGCAGGATATCTTGCAATCACTGCCCCGTGGCCGTCAATGATGCGGAGCGTTCATAATGACGAGGAACGGTATCGGACATACTGGAATTCAAAAGAACACCCATATTACAGCACAAACGATCTTGCAATAAAAGATGAAGATGGTTACATCATGATGTTGGGACGGTCCGATGACCTGATCATTGTAAGCGGGCATAATATCGGAACGGCTGAAGTCGAAAGTGCGCTCATTTCACACCACGCGGTTGCCGAAGCAGCAGCCATCGGAAAACCGGATCCACTGAAAGGGAACTCACTGAAGGTATTTGTAATACTTATTGAAGGAACAAAAATAACAGAAAAACTTATTCATGACCTTAAGTATCATGTAAGACAGACCCTTGGTCCGATTGCAGTTCCTTCTGAGATCGAATTTGTTGACAGTTTACCAAAGACCAGAAGCGGAAAAATTATGCGTCGGGTTCTGAAAGCACAGGAAATGGGGATTGATCCCGGCGACATCTCAACACTGGATGAGTAAACAGGCAACCATATATATACTTTATATACCCTTTTATATCATTACATGAAGGGCAATCCAGAGGACTCTTTGAAAATTGAGGAGAAAAACCATCCAGAGAACTCTTTGAAAATTAAGGAGAAACACCATCCAGAGGACTCTTTGAAAACTGAGGAGAAACGCCATCCAGAGGACACTTTGAAAATTGAGAATATCGTTGCATCTGCAAAGGTGGCAGATTCTCTTGATCTTCTGGTGGTATCTTCCCAGATCAAAGATGCTGAATACAATAAAAAACGATTTCCTGGCGTAGTTCTTCGAATGCAGGATCCAAAGATTGCTGCACTGGTATTTGGTTCCGGGAAAGTAGTGCTTACCGGTGCGAAGAGTGTTGACAGCCTCACACGGGGTTTGGAAATTCTGGGAAATCGTCTGCGGGAACTGAATATCGAGATCTACGAAAATCTTGAATATAAAATTCAGAATATTGTTACATCAGCAGATCTTGGAACACCAATCAATTTGAATAAAATTGCAGTTGGATTTAATCTTGACAGGATTGAATACGAGCCGGAACAATTCCCCGGACTGGTCTACCGGCTTGAAGTACCAAAAGTTGTTGTCCTCCTGTTTGGATCAGGTAAACTGATAATTACCGGTGGCAAACAGCCAGAAGACGCTAAAGGAGCTGTTAATAAAATATTATCAGATCTTTCGAATCTGGGCCTGATTTGAGCCTTAATATTAATTTTTTTAATCAATTCGCAAGCAGTTATCCAAACAGCACATACACCAATGTATTTATAGTATTTTGAATAATTGTAGTTGTATTCTCGGTGAGAAATATGAGAATGGAAAAAGTAATGGTCTTCACCGAAGAAGACGAAGAATTTTCAGATCTTTTAACTGAAATTGGGTTAAAACGGAATGTTGCCAAGGTTCTTATCTATCTTGCGATGACAGAAGAAGCAACCTCACGGGAGATTGAACGCAGTAGTGATCTTCGCCAGCCGGAAGTCAGCATCGCCATGCGTGCTCTGAAAGAATATGAATGGATTGAAAGCCGGGAATCAAAGGCAGAGAGTAAAGGAAGACCGGTAAAAATATACCGTCTGTCAAAATCAATTAGTGAAATAATGGATATTCTTGAGAAAAACAAACAAGATGAAGTTGAAAATCAATTGAAACTGATTAAAAAGATAAAAATTCATCTTCAGAATCAGCAGACTATTTCAAATTGACATTATTTCAGCTGATTCTTTATTTCCAATAACTATTTTTATTTTTTCATTAAATTCCGCAAATATACCACAGCTCAGAACGCCGGGAATATTATTAATTTGAATCTCAAGTGATAATGGACTGGTAATCTCTGAGAACGTACAGTCAATAATCCAGTTACCATTGTCGGTAATCACCGGCCCGTCTTTTTTCACTCCTTCGCGCACCTGAGGAAAACCACCCATTTCACACAGTCTTTTTGCTGCAAGTGAAGCAGCAGACGGTATTACCTCTACGGGTACAGGTGCTGATAGACATGCTGTCATCTTACTTGCATCTGCAACAACAACAAAGATACGTGATGCAGAAGCGACGCAGCGTTCCTGAGTTTGTGCAGCACCCCTTCCCTTTATGATATTGCCTTTGGGGTCTATCTGATCAGCTCCATCAATTGCAATATCCAGTTCGGTGTAATCATGCAGGGTTGCCAGAGGAATCCCATATTCACGCGCCCGGCACTCTGCCTGATATGACGTAGGAATTCCAACAATTTTCATCCCATTCCGTATTTTTTCAGCGAGTATCTCCATTGCATAGAATACCGTTGATCCGGTTCCAAGTCCGACAACCATTCCGTCTTCAACCAGTCCTGCAGCAAAATACCCGGCATTTTTCTTTGCAATAGTCTGATCTGATTCTATAGCCGATTGGGAAGTCATGTACATTTATTATTTACTCCCAATAGGTAAATGCTTAACATGACACCCTTTCCTTTCAAAGGGAAAAACGGTTATTTACCTTTGGGATTTGCTCTTTTCACGGCTGATCCTATTAGTGCCCGGAACATTGAGTCCAAGAGCACGCACTGTCAGGAATAACCGGGAAGTGCAGGGGTGCAGTCAGGCAACCCACACAGAAGCCTGGAGCGGCCGGTTCTCAGTTGAGATAGTCTATACATCCTCCCAAAATACCCCCCAATAGCGACCGCCAAATAATCCGCAATAAATCGTATTTTTAGCAAATAAAAGGCATTACAGCCGTATTTTTTTGGCAGAAAAAAAGATCATAAAATACGCCCATTTTACCCCCGGATACCCCAACGCAGGGATTCAAAAAGGGTGGAAAAAGGGACAGGAAAAGAGTGGAGAAAGGTGGAAAAAAGGGGGCAAAACGCATCCACACAGAAGCACGGAGCGGCCGGTTCTCAGTCAGGACAGTCTATACATCCTCCCAAAATACCCGCCAATAGCAACCGCCCGGTAATCCGCAATAAATCGTATTTTCGGCAAATAAAAGGCATTACAGCCGTATTTTTTTGGCAGAAAAAAAGATCATAAAATACGCCCATTTTACCCCCCTATTCCCCAACGCAGAGGGGCAAAGAGGGTGGAAAAGATGGTTACAAAAACCGGGAGAGGCAGACCCTCCGTTTCCGTCGTTCTTTGTTTTCGATTGTGAGATATTCATTCCAGCATTACTGATCCGACAATTCGGAGTTTTCCACCGTCCAGATAATGCATAACAGCCTTTTCTCCCGGGAGATATGCAATTTCCTTCTCCAGTTCAATCACAACAGAGCAGGTATGCCAGTCAGCATCATTCTCAACTGCGGTAATCTTCCCGTTCACAAACTGTGTCCACAGACCAATATGCACAACAAGACCCTCGCGCAGTGGTTCAGGCCAGAAGCGTACGACCTTTGCTGTACCCCTGACTTCTGACGTTACCTGTATAGATGAATCCGTTGTCAGTACCATACCCCGTTCAAGGTCCTCAGCAGGCATATTTTTCAGCGCCAGTCCGACCCTGTCTGTCTGATATGCCTCTTTGGCATCCTCATCATGTTTCTGAATCGAACGAATCTGGCACGTCATCCCCCCGGGGAGAACCGTGACCATATCATGCTGATGAATGGTTCCTTTCTCAACACTTCCAAGAACAACAGTACCAATTCCTTTCACATTGAAGGCATGATCAATCATCACAAACCCGGTTTCCGGAGTTGGAACAGGATAGGTGATATCTGCGGCCATGGAAAGGAAACGCTCGCGAAGAAGAATGGGGTCGTCTTCCACAAAGTCATAGCCCTCAAGAACAGTGCCACGGATAAGGGGTGCAATCTGCGATTTATCCAGATAATTTTGCAGAACAATCAGACCTGACGTAATTCCCATGACATCCAGCATGATAACCATTTCACCCAGCATGGGAGTTATCGAATCTATCACCAGCAATGCAGAATCAGACATTGCAACAGCATAATACAGAGGTGCCAGCCTGTCAGGATACCGCGTTGGTTCAATAATCGTTACGGTGTCTTCTCCTTTTTTCAGATTAATGAATGTAATATCAGATTCTGTGCCCGATTTACCGATATTTTTTGCATACCCATGAGGTCCGAGTACTGCGATATTTAGATTCGGCATGTTGCTAAAAATATGGGGATTTAAGGGAGATGAGTCTTTGGATGAAAGAAAAAATTATTTGTGGGCAAAATACGCTGAAACATCTGTTTCAGATGCACGGTCAATCCGTGCAAACCCTACCCGTTCAAACTGAACAACAACGTCAGTCTCACCACAGACATCAGGTTCACATACCCCCTCAATGATACCCTCAGGTGTATGGAGCACACATCGGACTGCCATATCCTTTGGAAGCCACTGAACAATCTGTGCATGTTCTGCCCGTGCTTCGTCGAGGGAATCACCCAGATATTCCAGAGAGAAACCATCATCAGCGTTCTTGACCCGCACATTAAAGAGATCTTTGAGCCTGAGCATCCGACCATCCTCAAGCTCATCACGCGGCAGATAAATATCACCGGTAAACGTCAGTGAACGGGTTCCCAGTGTTTCGTCATTGGGATTTTTCAATGGGTGTGCAATATGTTCAGAAACATTGGGAATATGACAGAGTACCGGGTCCGGAACAAAAAAATACCGGTTTGCGATTGGATCAACAATCGCTTTGTTTGCTGCATACAGATTTTCCCATGAAAAATTGATATCAGTCTGGCCAATTCCAATGTCTACCATTGCATTTCTGAGTGCGTCAGGAGAAAAACCTCTCCGTGCAATTGCTCTCAGCGTACCAAGATGAATATCATCCCAGCCAGAATACTCCCCTGAGAGAATACCTGCTTTCATTGCTGACGTGGAAAGGACAATATCTCCGATTGACATCCGTCCATAATGGAAATATGTTGGCTGTTCCCATCCAAAATAATCATAGATGAACTTCTGTCTCCGGGTATTTGCGATATGGTCTTTCCCCCGGATGACATGGGTCATACCCAGCAGATGATCGTCTACGGCGACAGAGAAATTCATCAGAGGATATACACGCGCATCGCACCGGGGATGGGGGACACTCTCCACAATTCTAAAGATGGAAAAGTCACGCATTGCGGGATCCGGATGAGAAATATCGGTCTTTACCCGGACGGTAATCTGCCCTTCATGATAAATCCCTGCCAGCATGTCCTTCCAGAGAGAGAGATTCTCCTCAATACTCCGATCTCTGCATGGACACACTTTTTTGTGATTTTTCAGATCCCGGAATATTTCAGAATCACAGGTACAAAGATACGCACCGCCCATTGCAATCAGCTTCTCACAGTATGAATAATAAATATCCATCCTGTCACTCTGGTAGACAATGTCACTTACCTGAATGCCAAGCCAATCCACATCAGACAGAAGCATCTGATAATTTTCTTCTGTTATCCGTTTTGGATCGGTATCTTCAATCCGGATAATATATTTTCCGCCATACTTTCTGATATAGTAATCATTCAGGTATGCTGCACGGGAATGACCAAGGTGAAGGGGACCCGAAGGATTCGGGGCAAAGCGCATAACAACGCCCTCTTCCCCTATATTTTCCAGCGGACGAAGGCCGGTATCTCTCTTCTTTTTCTCTTTTTTCCTGAGCAGTTCAGGAGCGAGTGACTCAAGACGGGTCCTGCGGCAATCAGGATTCATCTCTTCTATTTCGGCCAGTATTTCACCCAGAAGTGCGGAATATTCCCGTGCATGAGGCCGAAGCTCAGGATGTTTTCCCATAAGTGCACCAAGGACTGCACCAGCCTTCGGAACATTGTTGTGCATTACCGCATTCTGGAGCGCATATTTATAGAGAAAATCTCTGGAATCTCCATCCATTGTCTAAAAACCCCTGGAAACAAAATAATCAGTTATCTGAAGAAGAACATCTTTTTCATCGCAATCAGGGAAGATGGTGAGCATCTTTTTCGCCCGGAGAACCCGTTCAAAAGCAACATTTCTGACATCAGCTATGACCCCTGCCTCTTCAAGAAGACGGATGGCTTCATCAATTTCTGCCTCGCTCAGAGTAGGTTTACGATACTTTGTAAGGTCAATTCCCCGTTCTCTTGCCAGGATTGCCACAAGTGTCTGTTTCCCTTCACGGAGATCTGATGCACGGTCCTTACCACTGATTGCCGCGTCAGCCATAAGGTCTATCAGATCATCCTGAATCTGAAATGCAACGCCACTGTTCAGTCCCCATTCATAGAGTGAATTGACCTGCTGAACATTGCCTCCGGCAAGAGTGGCGCCAATTGCTGCTGCGGCGGCATAAAGGACCCCTGTTTTTTTGGAGACCATCTCAAGATATTCCATTTCGTCAACATCATCTCTGTTTTCGAATTGAATATCCATGTGCTGTCCCTCACAGAGATTTGCACATGCCTTCGCAAGGGCATTCACCGATCGCACCTTTGAAATATCGGATGCAATTGCGGCACAAATCAGCTCAAAGGCGTGTGCATAGAGAACATCCCCTGCAAGAATCGCCGTTGGTTCATCCCATTTTGTATGTACAGTAGGAACACCACGACGAACTGCATCTTTATCCATGATATCATCATGAACAAGGGTGAAGGTATGGGTAATTTCAAGAGCCAGTGCAGCAGGCATAACGTCCTGCGAACGGCCCTTTTGCACAAGGTCTGCAGCAAGCATTACCACAGCAGGCCTCAGACGCTTCCCCCCGGCAAGAAGGAGATGGGCACTTGCCCTGTTCAGTTCTCCCGGCAATGCGCCAAATTCACGGTCAAGAACAATATCAATTTGTTCAGCAACATCTTCCAGATATGCACCAAGATCCATTATTTTTCACCTAATTAATCAGTAATTTCTGCCCGTTTCTCATTAGATGGACATCATTGTTCAGGGTATAACCACACTCTTCTGCAAGTTTCAGATATCCTCCGGTCATATCGATATCACCGTGAGCCGGGATAATATGCTGTGGATTGAACAGGTGTATAACTTCATAATGTTCTTCACGATATGCATGCCCACTTACGTGAAGATCCTCAAAAATTCGCGCACCTCTCATACGAAGAAGTACTTCCTGCGTATGCCGCTGCCCGTAATTCATTGGATTCGGAATAACTCTTGCACTATAGAGAATCTTATCCCCTTTTTCAAGTTTGAAAGGTGTCTGCCCTGAAGCAAGACGGGTAAGAATTGCACCCGGTTCACCCTGACTGCCGGTGACAATCGGGACATATTTCTCTTTTCCTTCCTTCATTATTGTACGGAACATCTTGTCAACAGTACGGCGGTTGCCCCGCATTGTCGTACCGTGTGGAAATCCAACAAGCTTCATCTGTTCTGCAGTTGATGAATACCGTTCCATTGAACGACCAAGAAGGACAGGCTTTCGTCCGATTTCATGTGCACACTCTGCAATCATTTTAACCCGTGCAATATTGGAGGCAAAAGAACCCACAAACATCGCAGATTTTTCGTCCTCATAACAGGTCATTACATCCCTGACAAGACGCTGAGCAATGCGTTCGCTGGGACAGCGTCCGGGCATGTTAACATTCACACTCTCGGTGATAAGTGCAAGGACTCCCTCTTTTCCCACTTCACGCATGCGTGCAATGTTGGGGGGTTCACCAAGAACAGGTGTCCGGTCCATTTTGAAATCAAGTGCATATACAATAGCACCACGGGGCGTGTGCAGGACAGCCATTGCAGCGTCAATGATTGAATGCTGTACGATGATAAATTCAAGAGACAGGTTCTGTGATATTTCATACCGGTATTTTTTCCCTGCAGGAAGTTCAAATACCTTATTGTTGACAACAAATCGCTTTTCCCCTTCTATTTGCTGTCGGATAAGGGCAGCAGTATACGGTGTAGCAATAATCGGTGCATCATACCGGTGTGCAAGTTTCGGTAATGCACCAATATGATCCAGGTGACCATGCGTACAGACAATCGCCTTAACAGTGCCTTCCACCGTATTCATTATCGTATCGTCAGGGATTGCTTTCATCTCAATTAAATCAAGGGAATGCAGATTTTCAACTTCAGCATCCTCGTGAATCATTATCTGATCAAGACGGAGACCCATGTCAAAAATGACAATCTCCTTGCCGACTCGCACGGCGGTCATATTTCTGCCGACTTCATTATACCCGCCGACAGCAATTACTTCAACTTTCATAAATTATTTTCCTCATATTGTAACATCTCACCAGTAATTCCGGTGATATATTTTCGTACGTTCTTTAATTCAGAGGGATTCCGGGATCCTGTCAGATAACACGACATCTGAATTTCTTTCTGAATCTGTTGGATTTTATCGCAAAGACTCTGGTATCCATCCATGGCTGGTTGCAGAAGGGAAAGCGCCATCCCGCCAAGACTGGCCCCAAGGGCTATTGATTTTGCGATATCTGTACCTGAATTCAGCCCACCGGTTGCAATGACCGGGCCACCTCCCCGGGCGGCTTCAACCACACTGACTGCAGTGGGTATACCCCAGCCTGCAAAATGCAGACCCAGTGACTGTTGCATTGGATTCTCTGCCCGGAACTGTTCCACAGCTGCCCACGAAGTGCCTCCAAGCCCGCCAACATCAACAGCTGACGCACCTGCAGCAAAAAGCTGCCGTGCACATTCCCGCGAGACGCCACAGCCGGTTTCTTTCACAATTACCGGATACCGACATGATGAACAGAGTTCCTGCAGTGCATCCAGACAACCAGCGGCATTGTGATCACCTTCAGGCTGAATAGCCTCCTGAAGGGGATTCAGGTGTATACACAGTGCCTGGGCGTCAATCATTTCAACTGCCTTATCTGCCCATTCAGCACCTTTATCTCTTAACTGGATAATTCCCAGATTTCCACAGAGAAATGCATGAGGTGCGCGTTCACGTACAACAATAAAGCTATCTTCCAACTCGGGATTTTCAAGAGCTGCACGCTGTGATCCAACACCCATAGCCAAGCCGAATTCTTCTGCAGCTGTTGCAAGAGTAGCATTAACATCCCTGGTATCAGGATGGCCCCCTGTCATTGCAGCAATAAAAATCGGCGCCTTCAGCGGGTGTTGTAAGAATCGCACACCAAGCTCAACGGCGTCCATATTACACTCAGGAAGTGCATTATGAACAAGGCGGATATCATCTAATCCGGTCCTCCCGGCGACAATATCCTCATTGCAGCAGATATCCAGATGCTCTTTTTTCCGAGAGGATGTTATCATCCTGTTTTTTATGGTAATACCCCCCGTTAGGGTTTGTTAGAATATCCACATCAGTAAATATTCATGCCACTGCATTTTCCTTCCTTCGCAGCGGAAACATTCGCGTATCTATACCCGGTTTCCGGTAACCACGGTTCCACCATGTTCGCGCCCGTCGAGAAAATCACCCAGTCGGGAAAGATGAAATATCGTAGATTCAGTCCCTTCATCTGAAAGAAGCAGAAGCTCCATCAGTTTTCCGATCATGCCTCCGGTCACATCCGTGTTGCCCGACTCTCCGATTTCAATATCGGTCACTGTGTTGCGGTCAATCAGGGGGACTACATCCCCATTTCTTAGTACACCGGCCACATCGGTGGCGAGTCCAATACGGTCAACATGTATCCCTGCCGGAATTGCACGTACCAGTTGATCACCTGACACAATGCAGGCACCCCGTACACTGTCCATTACCACATCTCCGTGGAGAACAGGCACAATTCCATGATGCATCAACATATTGACCGGTTGATGACTGAATGATTCAAGACGTCCGTTTTTCGCAGTACATGCATCAAGCGGGTGAATGCCTACTGCTTCCACACCGTTGGCACGAAGCGCGTTTACCACCGCAGTGTTCAGCTTTAAAACTGCCCTGTGTGTGATAAATATACCTGATTTATTATTAGCATCTAACCCTTTATCAAGGTGATGGCGTTTCGCCTCGGGGTGACCGCATGAACCCGCCCCATGAACGATTATAAACAGTATTCCGGGATGGTTGGAAATTACCCGGGAAATATGTTCCAGATTTTCGGTATTAACCGTGCAGTCACCACTTTTATCGGTAATTACACTACCGCCTAGTTTTATCAGTACGGTTTCTTTCATCTTCCTTCTCCTTGCGTGCACCTTCATTATCGATTGTTGTAATAATTGCCCTGCCATCGCATCCTTCGATTGCGCTGGCTATTTTTGATTTGGATCGTTTTGGACAGAGAGCAACCATCGACCCTCCCCCGCCCGCACCTGTTATTTTTGCACCATATGCTCCTGCGGCACGTGCTGCTGTTACGAGTCGGGTCAACGCAGGATGTCCCACACCCAGTGCTTCGAGAAGTTCATGATTAATATCCATATATCTTCCCAGAGCCCGTTGATCCTGGAAAACATGCAGGGAACGCATCGTTACTGCCTCAATTGCATCAAGTATCGGATTAACAATATCCGGATCTGTCGCGCAGAATTTCCCCACCTGCTCCACCAACCGGGCTGTTGAGTGTGAAACCAGGGTATTACCAATAACCAGATGAAAATCTTCAGGTGGAAGTCTTCTTTTAATATCTCCCTGAATCAGAAGAACACCCCCAAAGGTAGAGACATAGGTATCAGTAGCACTCGCCCGCCCTTTCTGCACACTTTTTTCAACATGATGTGCCATGGTCGCGATATCAGATTTTTCATATCCCAGGTCAAATTCATCATTAATGGCTGAAAGGGTTGCAACAGTAACTGCAGCAGACGATCCCAGACCAGAAGAACTGGGAAGCTGGGAATGAATATACACACTTCCGTTGACCCCCGTTAATTCAAAACATTTCTCAAGATATGGTGATTTCACCCGAGGGGGATGCCGTGTTTTTCGAACGGTCACATATACCCGCGGTTTAATTGCCATAGCTATACCTGGCTTGCCGTATACAACCGCGTGTTCACCAAATAGAAATACCTTGCCGGGTGCGCTCCATACTACCAAAATTATACCGCCGCTATTACTGCCAAAATCATACCGCCGCTATTGATGCATATCCAACAACCTGCTCCATATCGCCGGTTGTGTCGCCGCTTGTCATATATTGTATTAATTTACCGTTCGTAGCTCCCATGTGACGAGCCAGAACTGCCATCACAGAAATTGGCCCATATCCACATGCACTAACATTATATTCTCGCAATCTCTGATAAAAAGATCTAATGTCAAGGTCAAAAAGTGCCTCAATTGCAATGGTATCATTCTCAATTGCAACGTCCGCAGGAACATAATGGGAGAAATCACTGGAAGCAACAATACGTACATTGCCTGCAGAAATATCAGCAGAATTCAGTATTGTTTCTGCAAGCGAGAGTGTATGTGCATAATCCTGAGCACCCATAAGTACCGGAACAACCTGTGCTTCAGGAAAACGGTATTTTATAAATGGCATCTGAAGTTCCAGGGAATTTTCCTGCACTCTAATTGCCTCATCAGACAGGGGAATTCCAAGAGAACGGGCAAGTCCCCGATTGCAGGCAACTGTTCCAAGGGGAGTATCCCAGTCAAGTTCTGATGTGAACGGTCCGATACCCCTGTGACTGGGCCCTACAACCAGAAATGTACCGGCAAAATTTCTGTCAATACACGAATATGATGTAGCCATAACCTGACCGGCATATGCATATCCTGCATGAGGAACAACAACACCAAAACAATCAGGCAAACCTGCTGTTTTCTTAAAAAAAGAAGTTAATAAAGAAGAAAGGATTGCCGGATCATCCGGGTACCATATCCCCGCAAGCGTGGATTTTCTGACACCCATTTATCATCCCCTCCTTCTCCTTTCACCTTATATACATACCTCAAAGGTCGGTTTCAAAGTCTTCCGGAGTAAGTGACGTTGCAATACCACGTGCTTTCAGTACTTCTCTTGCTAAGAGGAAGTATACCATAGAAAGCGCTTTCCTACCTTTATTATTGGTCGGTATTACGAGGTCAATGTATTTGGTCATATTGTTGGTATCACAAAGTGCAACAACAGGAATACCACTCTGAACACCCTCTTTAATTGCCTGTGCATCACCAATTGGATCTGTCACGATAACAACATCAGGTTCGATATACTTTGGCATGTTCTGATTTGTCAGCATTCCCGGAATAAAGCGGCCAACTTTATATATTCCGCCAATAGCCTTTGCAAATTTCTTTGCAGGATACTGACCATACTGACGTGATGTAACAACGAGCACCTTTGGTGCATCATATTTTGCGATGAATTCAGCGGCAGTTTTGATTCTGCTGTCTGTTTCCTGGATGTCAAGAATGTACAAACCATCTCCGCGTACACGGTAGATGAATTTTTTCATATCCTTACTCTTCTGCTGCGTTCCGATGTGTACTCCTGCAGCAAGATACTCCTCCACAGGGACGAGTGATTCTATTAATTCGATTTCAGTTTCATTTGTGTTCATTGGATCATCTCTTCAATTCTCACGAGTTCGTTGAGTTTTGCGATGCGTTCGCCGCCGACAACACCTGTCTTAAGATAGATACATTCAAAGGCAGTTGCAAGATGGGCAATTGTCTCGTCAGTAGTCTCCCCGGACCGGTGGCTCATCACTGTTTCCATACCACTTGAGTGTGCCATACGTATGGCATCAAATGTGTCAGAAAGGGTACCAATCTGATTCGGTTTAATTAAGACACAGTTCGTGGCGCAGGCGTCGATACCCATCTCAATACGCTCAACATTCGTGACGTAGAGGTCATCTCCGCAAACCAGGCAGCCATCACCCACCTGATCTGTTAATGCAGAGAATCCTTCAAAATCCTCCTCTACAATAGGATCTTCAACATACGCAAGTTCGTAGCGGTCAACCAAATCAGCCATATAGGCCACCTGGTCTTCTGTGCTGCGTTCCGCGTTACTATACCTGTACACTCCGTCTTTCCAGAGTTCACTGGCGGCAACATCAATACCCATTCTGATTTCAATCATAAGATCATCAGAAACAGTATTAATGGCCTCCTGCACCAGATCAAAGGCTTCTATATCAGTAATTTTAGGTGCCCATGCACCCTCATCACCTTTACCGCATCCATTACCGCCGGATACTAACAGCTCTTTGATCTTTTTGTGCACCGCTGCATTGGCAAAAATTGCTTCATCTGCATCGATTGCACCAGTTGGCACAACAAGGTATTCCTGAATATCTGTTGCATGTGCTGCATGAGCGCCCCCCCCGATAACATTACCAAGGGGATACGGAGTCTGCTCTGCAAATGCACCTCCAAGATACCGGAAAAGCGGCAATGAAAGTGAAGATGCTGCTGCTTTTGCATTCGCAAGAGACAATGCAACGGCAACATTTGCGCCAATAGACGAAAAGTCCTCAGTCCCGTCAATCTCATGGAGAAGATCATCAAACGCAACCTGATCGGTGGTTTCAAATCCGGACAACAGAGGAACAACTCTTTCACGCGCGCCATCAATCGCCTCACGCACAGGCAGAACTTTGGCTTCATACTTCCCGGTGCTTGCACCGGATGGTGCCGCTGCCCTCCCAAATCCATTCTCAGTGCAAATATCTGCTTCTACAGTAGGGTTGCCCCTGCTGTCGAGAATAGTTCTGAGACGTATTTCAGTAATGTGTGCCATAATTCTCACTGCGCTCGTTTGACGGTGATGGGTATCTTATCTTGTTTGAACTCTTCAATCGCAATTTCAAGCGGATCGATAGAATCGGTATCGATCAGAAGGGGAGCGCCCATTGAAATCTGCAACGAACGTGCACCAACAATTCGGGCTCTCTCATATCGGGTAAATGATTCCACGTCTTCAGATTTCATGTAGTCTCCAGAAATATTTAATCAAAAATGGGGTCGCTGAGATTCGAACTCAGGTTACAGCATCCCGAACGCCATAGGATTCCAGGCTACCCCACGACCCCGCATATTCAGTGCCTCTTTCATTGATACGGATTGAGATCATCTATGATCTCTTTATGCGCCAGAATCATACGCCTACAGCAGTATCGTGAAAGTCCGAGATCGTCGAGGATCTCTTTAGGATCCTCGCCTGCACTCCTCCGCTGCTTGAACTCTTCCCAGGAAGTCGAAATGACTTTCCCACATGTAAAACATCTGATTGGTATCATGCAAACGATCTCTATATCTATTGATATTATCTAACGATAAGACTTCTGGAATTTCGCACGTGCACCACGGCCATGCGGCTTCTTTGCTTCTTTCTGGCGTGAGTCATTTACCAGGAGAGTACGATCATAGACAAGGTAAATATCCTTAATCTTTGGATCATTACTCCACGTTACAATACCACGGGCCAGAGCTGTCCTGACTGCCTCAGCCTGTCCCATAACTCCGCCGCCCCTGACATCGATAGAAACATCGACATCATTAAGAACACCCGGAACCAGAAGGAGTGGCTCAGATATTTTCATTCTGAGCAGCTCAGTGCCGTATATCTCAAGGGGTACAGAATTAATGCGTACACGTCCCTTCCCTTCACGAAAGGTAGCACGTGCAATTGCAGTTTTCCGCTTTCCGCTTGTATTAATTACTTTCGTCATCTGATTTCACCCCTCAGAATTTTGCACCGAGGACTTTGCTGATTTCACCAAGAGTCATATATTTCGGGGTTGAAAGTCCGTCAATATGTGCCTGATCAAGTATTTCTAACTCGGCTCCCTCAAATTCATCAGGAATACCCACATGCACCATCACGCGGCGAAGTGCCTCTGCACCACGCTTGCGCTTATATGGGACCATCCCACGTATCGTTCGCTTAAGAATATGATCAGGGCGTCGTGGATAGAATGGACCACCTTCACGGGAACCAATCTTTCTCTTGTGATCATAATCAGCTAAGATTCGAGCTCTTCCTCCGGAAATCACACACATTTCTGCATTTACAATGGCGATTTCCTCTCCCTCAAGCGACCGCTTTGCAACAATACTGGCAAGCCGTCCCAGGCGAAGTCCTGTTGCATCAATAATTGTAACCATGCACACTCACCTCAGAATCCGTACCTTTTTGCCTTCCGGATTCTGCCTGACAAGTTCTTCAATTGTCATACAGAGACCATCTGCACCAGTAATTTTTTCTTCTGCTGCTTCGCTGAATTTTATTGCAGCAACAGATACCTTCTGGTTCAACACACCGCTCCCAAGAACTTTCCCGGGAACAATTACTATATCGCCATCCTGTGCATACCTGTTTATTTTGCTGATATTGACTTCAGCGTAACTACTGCTGGATGATTCCAGCCGCTTTGCAATATCGCGCCAGACATTTGCGCCATTTGCCCGAGATGTCTCCTTAAGAGCAGATATGAGGGCAGAATAACGCGGATTTGTCTTCGTCGTTGTTTTAGTCATTTACATTCCCTCCGGATATATCGCATAGAACATCCACCAGGTTGTCAGATTTCGTCTGAATCTCTTTTGCAGCATATTCAAGAATCTGGCGAACCGGAATTGACCCATCACCCTCTATAACAAAGATGAACGTATCATCCACTGTTTTTACAGAGATTGCAGGACTATCCCAGGTATCGGCATTTGCAATACAGATTCTCTCACAAAGCTTACAAAGTGTGCAGTCCTCAATTTTTCCCTCAACGACTGCGGCACTGTTTCCCTTTATTTCAAGCACATTACGCGGACATTCATCCACACACATACCACAGCTGTCACATTTATTGTCAAACACAATGCGCGGATATGATTTATATCCACAGGCAAGCGTAGGCTGCCATTTTGCATGATCGATACCACGTCCAAGCACAGCACGGGCTTCAAGAACAATCTTCTGGCCTTCAATAATTTTAACCAGCGGGATATTCTCTTCAACCGGTGGAGCACGGGGATCCTGAGGTATCAGATCATGGGAGTATACAACCTTCGGCCCTTCTACACTGAGAGTATAAACAGACGTGCATGCTGAACACCCCTCCCCATTACAGGAACAGTCCTTTTTGAATACATATTCATCAAGGTCTGTCTTAAGAGGAATTAACCCCAGGCGGTGAACAAGCATCTCATCAAAAAGTGCGCTGCTATTGTCGTATATAAGCACATCATCGATGGCAAGTGTGGGGACTTCCCCGATCATTGTTCTTCTGTATGTATTTATGAATGCAGAAGAAAAGCCTGAAATGATAAAACGGGCGACGTTATCATCAAACCTGCTGAATGTAATCTGCATCTATCAGACTCTCCTGCCCCTTCTTCCACCTTTTGCACGAATGCAGTCATGTGGTACAGGGGTGACATCCTCAATACGTCCGATACGCATACCTGCACGGGCAAGTGCGCGAATTGCTGCCTGAGCTCCCGGCCCCGGACTGCGCTGCTTGCCACGACCGGGTGCACGAACCCGAACATGTAGACCAACAATGCCTTTCTCCCGTGCCTGCTGTGCAACATTGATTGCCATCTGCATTGCAGCATAGGGTGAACTTTCATTCCGGGCCTGCTTTACTACCATTCCACCACTGGACTTTGTTACCGTTTCTGCACCAGAGAGGTCGGTAACAGTGATGACCGTATTATTAAATGAAGCATATATGTGTGCAATACCCCATTTTTCATCAGGTGCTGCCATTATTGTCTTCCTCCTTTGATAATACGTTCACGCTCAGCATGGACATCACTCGTTAACGGAGACAGACCATAGTATGCAATACTACCATCTTCAACACGCTTGACGTGATAGCTGGGGATAGAAACCTTTCTTCCGCCAATTGCAATGTGCCCATGGGTGATGAACTGACGTGCCTGCTTAGGCGACCGTGCAAGACCCTGACGATACACCATTGTCTGGAGACGGCGTTCAAGAGGATTCTCTGTTTTCATTGCAAGAACATCACTGATGCCTGCATTTTCACCAAGTAATCCAAACCTGTACAGATGGCCAAGAAGCTCCTCTTCTTTCCGTGCAATCAATACTTCATTCGTTGATGAAGATTTCAATGCAAGAAGTTCCCGAGCAGCACGGCGGTAATTTCTGAGGATGCTTCCCATCTTCCAGAGTTCACGCTTGTTCCGAAGACCATATTCTATAACCAGCCGGTTTTCATCTTCAATACGACTCTTTTCAAAGCGCCGTTTTGGAGTTTCATACGTTTTGTGGTTCTTTCCTGGATAACCCATACTAAAAACCTCAGACCTTCTTTCTTCTCACACCAACGGTGGTGCCAGTACGACCTGTCGATTTAGTACGCTGTCCACGCACTTTCTGGCCGGTTTCATGACGAATACCCCGGTAGCTGCGAATTTTACGCATCCGGTTAACATCATCTTCTATTGCCATTCTCAAGTCCTGACCGAGAAGCTGTTTTGCTTCTCCGGTGTAGACATCTTTCTGCCTGTTAAGCATCCAGGTTGGCACACGATCCTTGTAGTCGGCAATAACCGCACGAATGCGGTCTACCGGTTCTTCTGAAAGAAGACCCAGTGTTTTCCGCGGGTCAACATCTGCGAGTTTTGAAATCACAGATGCAGTATGCATACCGATACCCGGAAGTCCGGTTAATGCAATAAGAACCGCTTTTGTACCGTCAAGGTCAGTGTTCTCAATCCTGACGAAGTAGTTGATCTCTTGTTCTTCCATTCAGTCAGCCTCACATTGAGATATACTCTTAAAGCGTTGAGGGAGGGATTTGAACCCCCGAGTCCCAAGGGACACGGGGTTAGCAACCCCGCGCCATGCCTGGCTTGGCTACCTCAACAGAGATATAATCTCGCATCAATTACGACACTCGCAACACAAACAAACGTTGTTGCTCCATGAATGTTACCTTACTGTATGGGAGAAGAATGTATTTAATAGTGGTGGTATTAAAACCGATTGGGCGACGCCATTCTTTCCAAATTCAGACCTTTTAACCCGGAAACCACAAGAGGCAGCGCAATTGTCGCATCACAAAACACCTGTGCCTGAGTAGAGTTCACAGATTCCTTTCCCCAGCTGACAGCTTCCTCAAAGGTGCAGCCGGAAAGACCACCCCAGTGAGGAGCATCTGTTGTATACTGGATGGCATACGCATGACCCCCGCAGTCGTTATTATGAATTGAAGCAATGACCTGCGTCTGTTGAATAAAATTTTTAGGCACACCACCCCCAACATAAATCACACCGGTTTTCTGAGACTTTTCCACAATCTGTGTTATTTCATCTGCATCCGCCAGTTGGTCAATATTTATGTCAGCGCCCTCCCTCCGTGCCATTAACAGAGCAATTCCAATTGATGAATCTGACAATGCAGGAATAAAAACAGGCACTCCTGCATCTGCACATGCAGAAACGAGAGACCTTCCCGAAGGCCACCTTTCCTGTAAATGCCCTGTCAGTTTTTTGATGAAGTCACGGGATGAACCGGAATATGGCGATATTGAATGGGCATACTCTGCAATTAACCGGTCAACATCCCTGAATTCACCTTCGTACGCAAAAACATCATAAATCCTGTCAATTCCTTTATTGAATAACTCTACATCATCCACCTGGTGATGCCCACGATAATGATGTACACCCTGATGTTCACAAATGTCGTGAAAAATATTCGCACCTGTTGAGACAATTACATCCACATATCGGCGTTCAACAAGTTCAGAAAGACATGCCCGCATGCCTGCGGGAATCATTGCACCAGAAAGGCCCAATAATATTGTGCAGTCGGGATCTTCGATCATACTTTTCCAGACATTCAGAGATTCACCCAGTTTTCTCCCCTGAAATCCACTATTTGCCATGCTCAACAGAAGTTTGTCGATTTCGCGCACAGGCAGTACAGGAGTAATCGGTTTCATAATTGCATTAATGGATTGTGCTGAGAAAATATAATACCATCCAATTCAAAAAAAGGGTAGATTTACAATGCGATAAGCATTGAATCCTTAGTGATAATTCCCATGAGTTTTCCATCTTTTGTGACAGGAACTGAACTGATCCCTTTCCTTCCAATCAGTTCAGCAAACTCAGAGACTGCTGAAGTTTCTTCAAGCGAGAGGGCAGGAGCCGTCATAATATCCCTTACAAAGATATTTTTTATCTGGTTGTCCTGATGTTTCCCGTCAACACGCATCCGGAAATCACGCATTGCCCGCGCCATATCCGTTTCGGTAACAATACCGATGATGGTGCCATTATCCATAACAATGAATTTATTTACATTTTCATCAAGCATACGCCTGCGAAGATGAATGACTCTCTCATCCGGACCAATTACCGATGCTTTCTGAATCAGATTCTTTGTTGGGGTATCCGGTACCATCACCTTAAGAATATCAGTTGCATCAACCTTCCCAACGAGTTTATGCTCGCTATCGAGCACAACAGCCAATTTATATTCCTGGAGAAGCGGAATTAGTATATCTGCCTCTTCATCCACGTAGACTGATGTGAAATTTTCATCAGTTCGGTTTGCTACATGAATCTGCGTAGGTGCCAGAGTGGACGTTTTCTTGCTACCAAGGGTTTCAGCAATAGCTGCTCTGGATATTGTTCCGACAACGGATCCATTATTTGTAACGATCAGTGGATCCACGCCATCTGCAAGCATTTTATCAAGCGCTTCGGTAATCAGAGCAGATTTAGCAATGGTAATCGACTTGGACATCACATCTTTGACTAATATTTCCTGACTCATTATGCCACTTCCTGGATACATATCCTATTCAAAAATCCTGTTTCATCATACAGGACATAAAGGTTAATGTTCACCGATCTGTTCATCAGGCATCCTCCTTGTTCCACAGAGGGAGAATGCCGAAAAAGCACCAATGCAATTACGTGCTTTTTGATACCAATCCTGATTTACTTACCGAATGTAACAACATCACAGCTCATTCTGAAGAGCCCGGACAAGATCATATTCTGTAATTATGCCAACCAGATGAGAATCTTCTATAACCGGCAGGGCACCAACACCTTTTGAAAGCATAAATCGTGCCACATCACCAACATTAACGGTTGGATTTGTTGTCATAAGATCCCCTTTAATCAGAGAGCGCACCGAAATTCCGAGAACATCATCTGTTGAACCAGTGGTCATCTTCTCAAAGATAGTACCATCCCCGACATATTTCATAATATCCATTGCCGTCACGATGCCAAAGAGCACATCATTACTGACAACAGGCAAGCGTCTGAAATGCCGCTCTGTCATCTCTTTACCTGCACCCTGAATTGTTTCATCAGGCGTGATGACATGCGGCGATGTCGTCATCACATCTTCAACAAGACTTGCACTTTTATACGATGTAAGGACCTGCAATACATCGCGCTCAGTGATTATTCCCAGCAGCCTGTTATCTCCATTGACAATAGGAAGGCCGCCGAATCTGGTTGTTACAATTCTGTCAACAACGGCGGGAAGTTCATCACCGGGATGAACCGTCTCAAGTTTTGTTGACATTATCTCCTTTACCGGTTCATTGATTGCTGAAAGAATCTGTCCCTGATGTTTGACCCTGACAAGGTTATATTTTGATCCCCCGCCCATAAGGTTGACCACATCACCTGCAGTAACAAGACCCCGCAGCATTCCTGTACCCGGGTCGGTAACCGGCAACCGGCGAAATCCTTTTGTACTCATGGCCGTGACGGCCTTGATAATCTGCATCGTCTGGGGAACAGAATAAACATCACTGGTTCCAATAGCCAGAATTTCTGAAGAGTGCCCCGGCTTATTGGTTGAAAATTCTACCGGGTGTCCATTCATCTTTCCAGGATTTGTCCTCATTTCATCAGCTGGTTTCGTATTTTTCTGATTTCTGCGCATGTACAACTCCCGGTAATTCAAGAGCACTTAGAATATCCTGACGGGATATGATACCAGCTATCTGTCCATCCGATTCAATAACCGGAAGACGGCTGACATCATACCGCATCATTGCCTGTGCTGCATCCCCTATTGTATCATTTCTGAAGGTGATAATGGCAGGGGTGACCATGACATATTCGACCGGCGTTTTATGCTTTGCTTCAATTGAGCGGCGTATGTGTCCATGAGTGATCAGATCTTTTCTGGAGATCATTCCCAGAATAGAACCTCCCTCCTCAACAGGAAGTGCATCAAACCCACTCTCCGTTATTGTTGAATAGACGGCATGCAACGGGTCATCCGGATTGCATGTAACCACCTGTTCAGTCATATACTCACTTACCAGTCCTTCAGGTTGTTGCCGTGACATGATAACCGGGAAGAGTGCAGCCAGTTGCACTGCCCCTATCAGTTCTCCTGTATCAGAGCAGACCGCCGCACTGTCTGTCTGCGCGTCCCTGATCTGCAGAAGGGCTTCTTCTATCGAATCCTCAGAATGCACAAACGGTGCATCGCGGAGAAATGTCCGGACCTCCAGATTTGATTTAGTATCATTTACAAGAATCGCATCCGAAAGGTCAACATATCCGACCAGATTTCCCTCTCTGTTTTTGACAAAGATTTCTCTGAATGAATCCTCACGAAGATACTTTCTCGCCTTTGTAACCAGATCATCCGGATACAACTCAGGTATTTCACGCATCAGGTCGGATACGACCATCATAATGGATCGTCTTCTCCACGACATCCGGGGCAGACCATGTTTCCGTCAACATTCGTCAGGTTATCTGACATGCAGCCACATTCATCACAGATTCCGTCAACAAACTCATCGAGACGGTTTATTTCTATGAGATTGGACATTATGCCATTCATTTGGTTTGATACCGCCAGAATATCACGTACGGTAACCATACCAACAACCCGTGAATTCTCTACAACAGGAATTCTCCGGACTTTATTCTTCATCATGATATTGGCAGCATCCTCGACGGTTTTATCAAGGCCTATGGTAATCAGTGGTGTGCTCATCACTTCATGAATAAACACGTCACCCGGCACTCTGTTCTTTGCAACAACCTTACAATTGATATCCTGTTCTGTAACGATACCGACAGGTGCGTTTTTCTTCAGCACAATACAACTGCCAACTTCATCACGACACATCTTCTCAGCGGCATGTGCAACCGTTGATCCCGAGTCTATTGTTGTGGGGCGAAACCGGATCACTTCTTTGAGAAGGATACGTGTTTCAAACCGCATTTGGTTCATCCTGTTATCACTCACTCAGATCACCTTTTTTCTGCATTAAAATAAAGCAGAAGTAGTATAATGGGCTATTGTGCCGTATTCGTATAAAAGAATACTGAATATGCACATCTCAGCCATGATGACCAGATAATTCCTTTTAATTTCCCACGTGCAAGAATAAATCTATATTATCAGGGAAAACAGATATCTGAATAGGGTAATCTGCTTTCAGGAGGGAATTATGAATTTTTTTATACGAACAAGAAAAAGACTTTCAAAATTTTTAAATGCATTTTTTAAGAAGCGTCAGTCACGAATAGGTATATACGGCCCCCCTAACGCCGGAAAAACAACGCTGTCAAACCGGATAGTACGGGACTGGACAGGAGATGCATTGGGACCTGTTAGTGAAATACCCCATGAAACCAGACGTGCACGGCGCAAAGAAGGCATCACTATCTCAAACCAGAATGGAAACACGGTAACAATTGATATTGTGGATACACCAGGTGTGACAACAAAAATCGATTACCAGGAATTCATTGAATATGGAATGGAAAAGGATGATGCAATAAAACGTGCCCGTGAAGCTACAGAGGGAGTTGCTGAAGCAATGCACTGGCTTCGTGAGGATATAGATGGCGTCATCTATATGCTTGACGCAACACTCGACCCGTTCACCCAGGTAAATATCATGCTGGTTGGCATCATTGAGAGCAGGGATTTACCGGTAATCATTGTCGCAAATAAAATTGATCTGCCGGATGCGTCAGCTTCTGCAATCAGAAAGGCATTCCCCCAGCACCCGGTGATTCCGGTATCTGGTCTTGAAGGAAACAACATGGAAGAGCTCTATGAAAAGATGCTCGAATATTTCGGGTGATTGCAGATGATACAGGGAGTTCAGATAGACTTGATTTCTGCAGACAGGCTTGAAAGAATGACAAAAATGGAGAAGATACGTCTGATTATTGATGATGTCATGGAAGGAAACATTGTTGTTCTGGAAAAAGGGCTTACACCGGATGAACAGAGCGGACTGATAGAATTGACCATGCAGAAGATTACACCTGACGGATTTTCCGGGATTGAGATGGAGACCTATGCAGCAAAGGATGCTTCTTCATCAGGAGGGGGCCTCTTTGGAAAACTCTTCGGGAAAAAAGTGTCAGCGACACGCATGACGGTCATCGGTCCTGCAAACCAGATGAAAACAATAAAGAAGGACAAAGACCTCATAAGCGCCTGGGTATCATCACGGTGAAGTACGATGGCACATAAGTGCACACAATGCGGACGGGAATTCGAAGACGGATCAAATGTTATCCTCAAGGGGTGTCCCAGCTGTGGCGGCAAAAAATTTCTCTTCATCAGCCCACAGGATATGCACAAGGATGTGCTTGAGGAAAAAAGCATAAAGCAGATCGCAGAAGAGACAAAAGAACAGTTTCTGGAGATAAAGGAAGATAAAAAAAGACCAGAAACCGCCCATACTTCCAACCAGGTGGAGATGTATGACAGAATCGAAAGTATCACGGTCATCAACCCTGGTTCTTATGAAATCAATTTAGAAAAACTCGCTGAAAGTGATGAACTTGTTATACGGATGGGTAGTGATGACCGCTATATGGTTGATATTCATTCAATGGGGAAAATTTCTAAATCGAAGTCAAAGTCAAAGAAAAAATCTAATAAAAGACGATAAATTCTCTTTTTTTATGCTTCAGCACCACCCCGAAAAAATACAATTCAATTTTCTTCAGGGCTCACAAACCAAATCATATCATATTCAGGACAGGGCATCATACTGTCAAATCTTCAGGTATAGACACAGATAGTGAAGAGGGGTGCTCCAGGGCGTGCACCCCCTGTCTGCATACAGAATCCAGATATATTTTTTACTTCCGGTTGACAGTGAAAAATCAGAATGGGTAATCAGCCGGATTGCTGATATATTCGTTCATATTTTTGAAGGTGACAGTCGTCCCACCGCTTGTTACCTTGAACCCATCCCTTGCGATGACTACTCCTTCAAAGAACCCGCCATCAAACTCAACCTTCCCTTTTGGAGCAAATAATACACCAGTAACTCCACTGCCACCCAGTTTAGTCAGTTTTATGTCACCATCTTCTGCAACAATGATTACATTCTGTGCAGTGGGAACCCACTTCTTCGATGTATACTTTTTGGCAAATATTTTGATATTATTTGCAAGGGTGCCATCCGGGACATATCCTCCGGATGAGTAAAAGTCATCACTTTTTACCGGCGGCATGTTGTAATCAGGAATGACAAAACCGGGCACGGCAGCCACTTTCACACACTTATCCAGAATCGAACTATCCATATTTTTTGGATACTTAAATTCACCCGTATAGAACGCAGTTCCCTGAGTCAGGTCTGGAGTGTCAGCAAGTTCCAGATCCCCATTAACATACACATTTCCATGAATAACAGGATCCTTCAAATAGCATTTCTTACTGACATAAACATTCCCATAAATATCTCTGGAACCTTTTTTCAACTTCAGCTCGCCATTCACATAGATTGAACCCGGACTCGTTGGAGAACCCAGTCCTGCGCTACCACCATCAAGTTCAATTTTTCCATCCACATAGATATTGGATACTGCAATTGAAGACCCGCCGTTGAGATTATTTGTTTTCAGCTCCTTGCCGGTGATATGAATCGTAGCCCCGGGACCCAATATACTATTTCCTTTAAATTCCAGCTTATTTCCATATACGAATACATTTTCATTGACGACATATTCAGCAAATGCACTTACCGTGGCGTCAGTAACGTCGATATATGCAGTTTTTTCAAGTGTATCCGTACCCACAGCATTCGTCACCGTCAGACTGACATCATACGTTCCGACATTGGTATAGATATGCACCGGATTTTGTTCTGTCGAGGTTGTCCCCTCACCAAAGGTCCATGCATAGGTAAAAGGGGTGGTCCCTGTCACGGTTGACGTGAACTGCACATCAAGCGGTGCATCGCCCGTAACCGGGGCAGCTGTGAAGGAAACTTCCGGCGGGTCTCCCACGGGTGGGGTGCACGCATCTGCGAGGGTGTTCACCTCTGCTGCTGTGAGCGCCGTTCCATAGAGATAGAGTTCATCCATCATTCCCTTATAGTAAAAGTCTGCCCAGAAAGACCCGGAAACAATCTGCCTGCCAATACTAACTGGCTCATTGTTTTCCTGAAGCGGAGTTCTGTCAACAGAAAATATTCCCTCTTTGATACCATCGACATAGACTGATCCCACTCCGCCGTCAACAACAACTGCCAGATGGAACCAGTTATCATATGAAACAGACAGACCACCGGCATCTGAGATGAAAGCCTGTTTAGATAAACGATCATTAGCCCCGTTTGCTTCAAACGAAAGCCTGCCATTTTCTACCTGTTGGAAGATCTCATAATTATTGGAGTACTGGTCAATATTGTAATAATCATATCCCTTTCCAATAATCTGAGTATCATATTCAAATCCCTGACCCGGATGAGTAATTGGCACTTCCGGCATAAACCATCCGGCGAAGGTGAACGAATCACTGAAACTGAGCGTGTTATCATCCGGGACACTAACCCAGGTAGAACTGCCATCGAAATACAAACCGGTGCCGCACGCACCACTACGGCGATCAACAGAGTATCCCGCTATTGTTCCATCATTGTTATTCCCTGATGAATCAACAGCAGTGCTCCCTGACGCCTCATCAAACCGCCACCAGGCAACCGGAAGAGGCATGCCAGTAACATCAATATACTGTTCTTTTACTTCAGATGTAGAACCTGCAGAATTCGTTACCGTGAGCGAGACGGTGTACAGCCCTGGAGATGAATAAAGATGCATTGGATTTACTTCATTCGATGTACTTCCGTCACTGAAATTCCATAGATAGGTAAATGGTCCAGACCCACTGACCGTTGAATTAAACTGCGCATTCAATGGTGCATCACCGGTAAGCGGCACACCCGTAAAGGAGACCCCAGGGGGCTGCTCCGGAGCTGGCGTGCATGCATCTGCAAGAGAAGAAATCTCATCGGGTGTTAATACGGAGCCAAAGAGGTAGAGTTCATCCATCATTCCCCGATAGTAAAACTCTGCCCAGCTATACCCGGAGGAAATCTGCTTTCCAATACTGACGGGTTCACTGTTTAGCTGAAGCGGTGTTCTGTCCACTGAGAAGTCATCACCCACCAGGTTTCCATCAACGTACACTAACCCAACTCCTCCATCAACAACAACGACGAGATGGAACCAGTCGTTATAAGAAACAGGCAGACCAGAGGCATCTGAAGTAAAGGCCTGATCTGAGGAAGCATCAGTATCACCGTTTGCCTCAAATGATAACAGGTCATTTTGGGTTTTAAGGAATATCTCATAATTATTGGAATGCTGATTCAGGTCATAGTAATCATAACCTTTCCCAATAATCTGCGTCAAATAACGGAATTGTCCCTGGCCCGGGAGAAGTTCCGGCACTTCCGGCCTGAACCACCCGGCAAAGGTAAACGAATCATTAAAACTGAGGGTTGCATCATCCGGGACTGTCACCCAGGTGGTCGTACCGTTGAAGTACAATCCGGTACCGCATGCACCCGCACGCCGGTCAACAACGCCGCCCTGGATAGTCCCGTCATTGCCATTTCCGGACGAGTCAACTGCAGTGCTGCCGGATGCTTCATCAAACCGCCACCATGCAACCGGGCTGGGCATGCCACTCACTGTGATATACTGGTCTTTTGTCCTGGTGTCAGATGTCGTAGTATCCTCCACGGTCAGAGAGACCGTATACTGCCCCGAGTTTGTATATATATGGGCAGGATTCTGCAGGATGGAGGAACTCCCGTCACCAAAGTCCCACAGCCAGGACGTGAGGGTTCCTGTCGAATGATCCGTGAACTGCACGTTAAGAGGACGTGTGCCGTTCAGGGGTGTTGCATCAAATTCAGCATTTAAGAGCGTGCCTGTACCATGACAGAACGACTCCACCGGCTGAAGTGCAATCGTTGCAGACTCCCATTCAAGATGAAGAACAGCTTTACCATGATTCTCAGTCATTTTAATGCGAATCGGATGTTTTCCTTTGGTAAGGAACTTGGATGCACTCTTTGTTATGGCTGAATGCAGCCCCCAGTTGTTAATCAGAACCGGATCTGTGTCTGCGGTATTATCAATCCAGAGAACCGAACCGTCATCTGACCGCAGATGAAACGTATATGACTCATCCTTGGGCACGATGAGATTACCCTCATACACAACACTGAACGTATCGGCTTTTCCAATCGTTGCAACCGGCCAGTTTGCTTCATCTGATTCTTCACCACTGGCACTGTCAGCAAACCAGAGCCTCAGGTCAACCCGCTGTTCGGGGGTTCCGGAGAAGGGGATCTGGTACTGACTGTTGTACTCATCATAATATGTTCCCTGAAGACCGGGCAGACACCCCTCGGTGACATAGATATAATCAGTCTTTTCTTCAGTATAGGAAACATTCCCATCTGATACGACGAGAATGACAGTATACTCCCCTGCCACAGTGTAGGTATGGACCGGGTTCTGTTCCGTAGAGTTGGTGCCATCCCCAAAGTCCCATGCCCACGATGTGATATTCCCGACTGAAAGGTCTGTGAACTCTGCTTCAAGAGGAGCGACCCCACTCACCGGCGTTGCTACAAAATCAACGACCGTCAGTCCGCCGGGGATATGACAGAACGAATCTATTTTTTCACGCGGGATACCGGCGGATTCCCATTCCAGGTGCAGGAGGGCACCACCGGTTTTCTCAGTCATTTTCACCCGGATCGGATGCCTCCCTTCCGTGAGATACACCGAGGCACTCTCTTCGACTGGAGCATGGAGCCCATTCCCACCCCAGTTGTCGATAAGCACCGGATCGGAATCCAGCACATCATCCAGCCAGAGTACCGACCCGTCATCCGATGTCAGATAGAACGTATAGGTATCATTTGCGGGAACAATGAGATACCCCTCATAGGTCACACCGAACCGGTTTTTCTTTCCCAGCGTTGCATCCGGCCAGTCCGTTTCTATTGACTCACGTCCACCGGAATAGTCGGAAAACCAAATAATTTCATCAACACGATAGGTCGGGTTCCCGGAGAACGGCACCTGATAGTTATTATTAAACTCATCCACATAGGTCCCATAGAGACCGGGGATACAGTTTGAGGTGACATTGATGTATGCAGATTTTTGCTCAGTCTGTGTGACATTACCGACGGTTGCCACCAAGGTCACGGTATAGGACCCACCTGCCGTGTAGGTATGGAACGGGTTTTGCTGCGTTGATGTTGCACCGTCGCCAAAGTCCCAGAGCCAGGATGTGGGTGTTCCGGTCGTCTGGTCGGTGAACGTCACCATGAGCGGTGCGGTGCCGGAGAGCGGTGTCGCCACGAAATCAACAGTGAACCCATCAGATACATGGATATAAGCAGATTTTACCACGGTGCCGGAGCCATCCGGATTAGAGGCAGTCAGCTGAACCGTGTACACACCGGGTGTCGTATATGTATGAACAGGATTTTTCTCAGAAGAGGTCACCCCGTCTCCAAAATTCCATTCCCACGAATATGGATCATTTGATGACAGATCAGTAAACTGTACCGATAATGGAGTAAATCCACTCGTCACATTTGCAGAAAATGCCGCTTTGGGAGTAAGACCCGTTGGAGGGATCACCGTCACACTTGTTCCGACATCCCAGAGAAGGATGCCATCCCCCCCAGGATATTCATAATAGATAATCTGAACTGATTCCGGCTGAACATTTTCGGCAAGATCGAGTGTTAATGAATCACCAGACCCCCACACAGTCCAGTCCTGACCCCCAACATCGGAACTGAAATCCCCCGTCCGGTCTATCCCGTTCACAAGAATTATTGTTTCATTTCTTTTCAACGTATCCCCGGAACGAAGATTGAGAACATAAGTATCATTTTCTGCGATGATATCTGTCTCAATAACATCAGCCTCAATGACAACAGCAGGCACAATAAACTCAGATGATGTAGACAGAAGCATCACCAGAATAATTCCAAACGCAGCGACGAAGATGCCGATGAGAATGATGGAACCAATCATTTCTGATGAGGCATCTTCATTATTTCCAGCAGGAAGAAAAGATGAGTCTTCCTGTGGATTAAAAATATTTAACCTTCCCATAATCGCACCATTATTAACTGATATCTGCTTTTGCAAGAATTACTGAATTTGAGTTATCATTTGAGCTCCATGTATTGATGACAAACATACCGGAATCCGTTGGCCGGACATTATCCAGAGTTATCGTAGTCGTACTCCCCCGGGGATCAAGTATACCATTAATATACAACTCATACGGTGTAACAAGCCTGAATGCAAGAGTCGATTCAAGATCCAGATATTCCAGAATCCAGGCGCTCGTTATTTGAATCTCCGAACCGGAATTCACTGGAACCCCATTTATATGGACAATTACCTTTTCAAAGCTTAGCCCGAAGAAGGTATTACCCACTCCTGTGATAATAATACGATTTCCATTTGCTTGTGCGCCTGTACGAATTGAAATTTCATCTCCTTCATTCAGGTCAACATGGAGATCGAAGTTCCCGGTTCCAACAAAATTCATTGTTGAATTAGGAGAAACAATCGTGAAATTCAGATACTTGTCCTGAATTGTTCCATCTTTTTCTAACGAAGCAAAGGCAGCAATGATCTGCGAATCCGTCAGAACAGATTCAGCAACAATCTCCCCCGCATATTCCGGACTGGGAATCGCCGGGACGCCACCCGGCGCAAGGGTGGGCAAAGGCGTAGAAATTACATCAGCAAGATCTGTACTCGTGCCTGCATCATCAACGAATGACGGACGAAGAAGAGCACCCAGATCCTCACGGTAGGCAATCCTGACGTTTTCATCCAGAGGAGTAACCGTCCCTGCATCGGCATACTGAATCGTTTCACCAACAGACCACGGCCAGTCCCCGGGAGGCGTAATAGTCAGATTAGATGCAGCAACAGGATTTCCCCCTACATATACGGTAAAATCTTCTTTATTCAGGGAATCCCCGCCATTATGCTCTAAAAGAAGTGTTGTGCCAACATTCGAGATCAGGACATCTACAGCCGGCACTTCCTCCGCCACAGGCTGGGAATAGAAAAATACACCGATCAGAGTCACACCAATAACGGTGAGTCCGACAAGAAGGATTGCGCCAATTGTTTCAGATACTCCGCCCTCATCCATTCTATTAAGGATTATGTGATTCATTGTTCTGCATCCCTCATTCAATCCCTGTTGCAACCGTCTGGAGAGTCGTTGTATAGTTTGCCAGGATGATATTTGCATAGACACCAAGGGTTTGATTTCCCGTAATATCCAGAGACACCTCATCGCCACTATTCGCCAGATTATACCAGTCATCGGGAATACCATATCGTGCAAGGGAATCCTTGAAAAGATTGTTCCACATCAAAAGTGTTTCAGAATTATCTGAACCAACGGTGATGGTAACATTTGTTATCGCCTCGTAATCAGGTGAGACGGTAATTCCACCATTATTCAGGTTTGTGTCGATCCTCACCGGACCCGTACCGCTTATCAATTGCCTGCCATTCAACCGGATTATGGTGAAATCAACCTTGGCGGTATATCCTGCATCCGTCCCATACCGTGCGATGGTCAGGGGGGGCATAACCCGAGCGGTAGAACCCGATTCCTGTTCAAGGAAAACGCCACCCAGCTGATAATAGTAATTCTGGTCGATCCAGTAGTTGTTATCTGACTGAAATTCAAGTGAACCGGGATCATAGTCAGCCAAGGTTTTTACGATAATGACCCCCTCCGGATTAGAACCAACAGTAACGAGAACTCTCTCATTCCGTTGGTTTATTCCCACAGAGCCTCCGGAGGCGAGCGGTGTCAGCAAGCTAATATCCCCCATGCCTCCCTGACTGTATCCTCCCCTCGTACCCAGGTCAAGCGTTGTACTGAGCATCGTCCCTTCCCGTTTATTTACCCAGAGGGAATCCTGGGATATTTTATATGATACAAATGTATTTTTAATATCATTCATATGGCTGATTTCATTATCTCTTCCCTGCACAGGGATAGAATATGTCTGATACATGGTAAGAACTACTACCAGAATCCCTATCAGAAGAATAAACCCAATGACTTCTGATAACCCCTCATCACTCAGAAACTTCTTCATATGGCAAATATGTGTCTTATATTCACATAACCTTAATAAACTGTTTGTACAACAAAAGGGAGAGCTATTGGAAAATACCTACATATTGTTAATCTTGAAGAGCCAAATATTATACACAATGCAGCAACAGGAAGAAGAAACTCAGGAGCGAATACACTGGGCAGATGTCTGTGCAGCACAGGTTGATCAGGAAAAACCACACTATATTGCCACCGGGATTACTCCATCCGGACCAATCCATATCGGTAATATGCGTGAGGTTTTGACAGGAGATCTGGTGTATAAAGCGATGGTTGAGCGGGGACTTTCAGCAGAACAGGTGTACATTGCGGATGATTTTGATCCATTACGCAAAGTGTATCCGTTTCTCCCGGATTCATATGCTAAATATATTGGAATGCCCCTTTGTGACATTCCCTGCCCCTGCGGTAAGCATGCAAATTATGCGGAACACTTTCTTGAGCCTTTTCTTCAGTCCCTGGAGGAAATGGATGTGCACCCAACCGTCCTGCGCTCAAGTGAACTCTACCGGTCAGGCAGATATGCAGATGAAATCAAGACAGTGCTCAACCGTTCCGATGACATAAAAGAGATTCTTGAACGCGTATCACATAGAACACTTCCGGATTCATGGGTTCCCTATTACCCGATATGCAGTAAATGCGGCACAATTGCTAATGCAGAAATTCTCTCCCATGACCCGGAGACTACATCAGTTACCTACCGATGCCCCTGCGGACATGAAGGAGTATCTGATTATTCAAAAGGCGAAGGAAAACTGGTCTGGCGTGTTGACTGGCCAATGCGATGGTATAACCTCGGGGTTACCGTTGAACCATTTGGAAAAGACCACGCCGCAGCAGGCGGTTCATACGACACCGGTCGAGAAATAGTGGATAAAATATTTGGCGGAGTTGCACCGTTCCCGGTCAAATATGAATGGATCAGCCTGAAAGGAAAGGGAGCAATGGCATCATCAACCGGTGTTGCCATATCCATTACTGCGATGCTGTCCATTGTTCCGCCTGACGTTCTCCGGTATATGATTGTCCGGGCACGACCCGAGCGGGCAATTAATTTTGACCCGGGCATGGGACTCTTATCACTTATTGATGAGTATGCACGTCTTGCAGAAACGAAAGACAGCCGTGAATATGAACTCTCTGCCATATCCTCAATTGCAACTGACATCCCCTTCCGGCATATGGTCACCGTCGTCCAGGTTGCTCAGGACAATGATACCATTTGTGACATTCTTGCCCGGAGCGGATATAATGTGGAAAATAAAGAAGCAGTGCTTGCGCGTGCAGAACGTGCACGGATATGGATAAAAGAGTATGCACCTGAAATGGTGAAATTCACGGTCCAGACTGAACTGCCTCCTGCAGTATTTGCATTCACAGAAGATGACAAATACGCACTTAGTGCTCTTCTTTCACAGTATATTGCAATGGATGAATGGAAGGCTGAGACCATCCACAATGCAGTGTATAAAGTTGGAGAAGATACCGGAGTGAGTCCAAAGAAGATATTTACTGCTCTCTACCTTGCAATTCTCGGAAAAGAACGTGGCCCCAGACTGGGATGGTTCCTTGAAGCTCTGGGAGAGGAATTTGTCACCCGGAGAATTACTGATGCGGTGAATGCCAGTGCTTAGTACAGCCTGCAAACTCTGCCACGAAGGCGCGAAAATGGTTCTGTTTGTCACCGGACGGTGTAACAGAACCTGCTGGTACTGCCCGATTTCATCAGAGAAGAAGGGGAAAGATACTCCATATGCAAATGACCGGGTCATTTGCTCTGATGATGATATCCTGGAGGAAGCATATTCGATGGAAGCTCTGGGTGCGGGTATAACCGGGGGAGAACCCTTTCTGGTCCCTGAACGGGTAAAACATTACTGCACTCTCCTGAAAAAAGAATTTGGAGATGCATTCAATATTCACCTGTACACAGGGACTGCTCCGGGTGAAGATATTCTGCGTCTTCTCATAGGCTGTGTGGACGAAATACGATTCCACCCACCTGAGGAAATGTGGGAACATTTTCAGGAATCACCGTTCCCGGAGTCAATTCGGACTGCAAAGAACCTTGGATTTGAAGTCACCATTGAAGTTCCTTCATTAGAGGGACTTCATTATCTCATCCCTGCTGTCGACTCTGTTGACTGGTTCAATATTAATGAACTGGAATGGAGTGAAACAAACGCAGAAGCAATGAGAGGGAGGGATCTTTCACTTGAAGACAACTACCATAATGCAGTCGAAGATGTAAAGAGGTGGGCAACAGAGATTCTCAAAAATCCCAAAGTCCATTGGTGTTCATCCAGTTTCAAGGACTCAGTACAGTTGAGAAACCGGCTGATTCGCACTGCAGAAAATACTGCTCGTGAATTTGAAGAAGTCACCGATGACGGCACACTGATGTATGGCGTCTGGGAATATTCCGGACAGGCCCATGATATTGAAGAAGGTATGTGGGAAGAGAGAGACGGAAATATTGAAACTGCCTGGTGGATTCTTGCAGAAAACCCGGAAAAATACCCGGGTAAAAAATATATCATTGAACGATATCCCGGTGAAGGGATAATTGTGGAGGTCATCCCCCTTTGAAACCAAGAGAATTTCTCAATCAGTGCTACGAACGTCATTTGATGAAGAGTGTAACACATGTTCCGGATCATATTGCAATAATCCAGGACGGGAACAGGCGCTATGCAAAAAATCAGGGCCAAAATACCTCCTATGGCCATAAAAAAGGTGCACAGACCTCAGAAGAGGTTCTTGAATGGGCTCAGGAAATTGGCGTCCGGAATGTGACATTATACTCATTTTCCACAGAAAATTTCAACCGATCAGATGAAGAACTCGATGACTTATTCTCACTATTTATTGAAAAATTCAGAGCACTAATCGATGACCAGCGTGTTCACAAAAATAAAATCTGCCTTCAGGTGGTAGGGGATCGCAGCCAGATTCCGGAAAATCTTCTCACAACCATACTGGAAGCAGAAGAGGCAACGAAAGACTATACACAATTCCATCTGAATATTGCTCTGGCATATGGTGGCAGAAATGAAATCGTTCGCGCATCACGGGAAATTCTCGAAGACCTGAAAAACAACAAAATTACCATCGATATGATAAACACCGATCTTTTTACCACCAAAATTCGGGGAGAACTGCACCTTCCCCCCGTTGATCTGATTATTCGTACCGGAAACGAGAAGAGAACATCAAATTTTCTCCCATGGTTTGCAAACGGATACAAATCCACGGTCTACTTCTGTGCTCCGTATTGGCCCCTCTTCAGAAAGATAGACCTTTTAAGAGGGATACGTGTGTATGACGAGCGGGTAAAGAGTGGCTATCTTCCAAAACGTCTTTTGCGTATCTGATAGTCCCTCAGGGCCCGGAAAAAATCTATTTTTCTGAATGTCTGCCAGTTTACATCGGTGAAAAAAAGTTCAGAATAAACAGACTGCCAGATCATAAAATCCATCAGATGGTTATCTCCGGTTTTAATCACAAAATCCGGTTCATAATGAAACGTCAAATGAGATTCAAGCATTTTTTCGTCAATATCATCAGGACTGATTCCTTTTTCTGCGATTTCGCGGACGGAACGAACAATCTCTTCCCTGCCGCTCATACCCACTGCAATAATAATATCAGGAAGCTCTGATCCGTCATGAAGCACCGATTCTCCCAGAGGTGAATAGAGCGTAACACGAACAGGCCCAAAGAGATCTCTGAATTTCATGATTTCTGAAATCAGGGAATCCGGCATATCGGTATCAATATGAAAAATGAGAGATTTTATGCCGCATTCTCTGCTCCAGTTAATAACCTCAATGATTTTTTCAGGTGCATGTCGCGCTTCATCTTCAGAGAGCATAATACAGATGTTGCTGGGAATATCAACACATCCCCGGATCAGAAATCTCTCATATATATAACGAATCATATAGAACACCGGTATTTTGAATTATATCAAAATGCCATTCATCCTGGTTATTACAACTAACATCCACTGCTACAATCAGACAGCAATAATATGAATACAGTTTTTGCACCACATAGGATATTAATGTCAGTTAATTATCTCAAAGATAAGCCACTAAACAGCACAGATAAAAGGGATTATTCTGACCTGACCCGACGCACCAATCTTTAACAGATCATCACCATTATACAAACTGAGTCTCCCATAGTAATAGACAGGTGATTTAAAATGCTCTCATTCGTTGGACTCGGTCTGTATGACGGGGAAGATATCTCCCTTAAAGGTCTCAGAAAAATTCAGGAAGCAGAGCATATTTTTCTGGAGGGATATACATCCCGCCTGATGGGTATCAAAATATGCGAGATGGAAGATCAGTACGGAAAAACAATGACTGTCCTGGGACGCGAAGATGTTGAACAGCATCCGGATAAAATACTTGAATATGCCAAAGAAGGACCTGTTGTATTTCTTACCGGAGGGGATCCAATGGTATCAACCACACATGCAGACCTTCGTATACGAGCTGCCAAACGTGGAATAAAAACAGAAATAATCCATTGTTCTTCAATTATCAGTGCAGTCTGCGGTCTGTCAGGGTTACAGAATTATCGGTTTGGGAAATCATGTTCTGTTCCATTTCCTGCAAAAAACTGGTTCCCCATCACACCGTTTGAAACAATATCGACAAACCTTGGATTAAATCTCCATACTCTTGTTTATCTTGATATCCAGTCAGAAAAATACATGTCCGTTTCTGAGGCAATCAATCTGATATCTGAAATGGCACAGAAGAAAAATGAACAATTGCCGGAACTCTTCATTGGCATTGCCCGTGCCGGCAGCGAGAATCCAACCGTAATTGCCGGTAATGCAGAAACGCTTCTCAATGCAGATTTTGGCCCACCTCTTCATGTTCTCATCGTCCCTGCAGCACTTCACCCGATAGAGGAGGATTATATCAGGACATTTGCAGGTTACCATGATTGAGGAATACGGCAAAACCTTTTTCGAACGGGCAAAAATAGCTGAAATTCTTGTTCCATCAAATACATGGCTTTTCAGGGCAGCAAAAGATGTTATTGAGATGTCACAGGCATATGCTTCAGACGGATTTGTTTTTCTCAAAAACAAGGATGAAGTAAATGCTCTTGCATCGTTTGCCTATGGAAACGGATGGCTGGATGCGGGTGTAAAGGAAGGTCTTTTAGCCAGTCTTCCGATGGGCATCCCTCCATTAGACTGTGCACAGGAAATTCCGGAAAATCTCTCAGACCATCTGGAGGAGAAGACATTCAGATACGAAAGGATGCTGACCAGTGCATTAGCATCAGTCTGCATTAATTCTGATCCAGAACTTCCCCTTTATCAGGCAGGAGAAGAACTTTTCCGGATTGCACGGTTACATTACACTGAAGGCACAATTGAAATTCAACATAACAATCTTGCAGATGGGCTGGCACTTCTTAGTTATGCATATGGCTGGATAGATGCGGGCGTACGCACCGGCATCCTGAAGGTGGTAAAAAATCACGAATTATTCACCATTTAAAGTAAAAAGAGTTTATAGTTTGCCAGAAAACGTAAATGGTTCATCGATCCTGCGGGAATGGAGATAATATATTCATGGAAAGTTCACAATGGAAATGGTTGGCCCTCTCTGTTGGTTTCAGCACAATTGTACTCGTTGGCGTTCTTTGGTTTACTATTGATGATGAAACAATCACCTATCTGAAGAACGTCAATTACTCATTTTTACTGCTTGCACTGGTTCTCCACATTATTGCATTGATGGCCTGGGGTATGAGACTGAAAATGATGTCACAATCTCTTGGGTATCATGTACCCTTTCTCCATGCACTGAACGCAGTCTTTGCAAATCTTCTGGTTGCTGCCATCACCCCTTCCCAGGCGGGAGGGGAACCGGTTAGAATTCACGAACTCTATCGGGCGAATGTACCGATAGGTGATGCAACAGCCGTTGTGATTATGGAACGGGTTATCGATGGGATTGTACTGGGCCTCATTGGCATATTAGCATTTTTCCTGCTTGTTTTCCAGGTTGCAACACTGGAGGTGAATCTGACAACGCCATTGCTTGTTATATGGGTTATGCTCATTTCCTTTATGGTTCTCTTTGTGTATTCCATCCGCCATCCAGAATTTCTGAAACGGATTCTGTATAAAATATCCGGATGGCTTACAAAACGGTGGAAATCAGACAAAGTTGATAAACTGATGAATTCTATTGATTCTGAAGTTGACAACTTTAACAGCGCACTCACAAAATTTGCCAGCAAAGCAAAATCAGGACTGGTATGGGGATTTGTCCTTACCTCCATTTATTGGACATTTGAATTTTTAATTGCATCAGTTATTCTGATTGCCATTGGATCCAAACCATTTTTCATTGAATCTTTTATCGTACAACTGATTATTGCAATTATCATGATGATCCCCCTTACCCCGGGAAGTTCAGGTGTTGCAGAAATAACAGCCACATCACTCTATGGCCTGTTTGTACCGTCATCGATTGTAGGTGTGTTTGTTCTTCTCTGGCGTCTTATTCTGTATTATTTCAATGTATTTGTCGGAGTCCTTGCAAGCGTTTTCATTGTCAGAAGAGAGATGATATTGCGGCAGTTAAAACGGCTGAAACGCAATCAGAACTGATACATTATTTTTTCTGCAAATCATATTTTCCTTTTTTTGTTTCACTCTGTTCTGACTTCCAAAAGGTATACACATTTTTAGCAATCAACCCGGAGGAGTATCCATTAAAAATAGAGAATCCAGACATTTTAAGCCGTAAATTTATATGACAAATTCCTTTTGCAGATAATTTTCACGAGCATTCGTAGCGAAGTATCATTCCAAAGAGTTCACACTCCCGGGTATTATCATTACAGAACAGAATAACTCAATACTATTAATTTTGCAGGAAAGAATAAACAACAAGAGCTCTCGCTCTATCATAAATAACAGTTATAGAACAGATTTTTCATTTTTGAAGCATTTGCAGCGAAGTATGGTTCCCGAGCGCTCGCGCAACTCAGTACAGCATACTACGTGAACGGGCTTAACTTCCGGGTTCGGTATGGGTCCGGGTGTTGCCCCGCTGCTATGGCCGCAAATACAGGACAAAGTTACTTGCCCTGTCGAAATCCCTTAAAGGAACTTCTGAAGCCAAGGTCCAGATTCGAACTGGAGTATAGCTGCTCTGCAGGCAGCCGCGTGGCCACTCTGCCACCTTGGCATCCGTGTTGCCTAACAATATTAGCATTACTAGGATAAAAACATTGTTTTATGAATCTTCATTTACACGCACTTCATGCAATTATTTTTACGTGAAGCATCAACCGACCATCCATAGTAAAAATCCACGCATAACACAACTATCCACAAAAAGTAACATGGACAGATAAACAAATACCTATAATATACCCTCCGTTGACAAATTAAATGAAGAATTCGTCCATTACACTGGTCATCCGGGCATAGTGGCCGGAGCCGATGATTCTTCTGGACTCGCGAATATAATCGATACAGCCATACCTAAAACATACCACCATAATCTGACAGATGCTCAGGTTGTGAAAGAAATGGTGCTCAATGGTCTGGGATTCATCACATGCCTTATTTATCTCTCTCTTCCCTGAATTCTTCGAAGATATCACTGTTGCACACCTTCCTGAAGAAGGAATTGCCAGAGAACGGATAAAAGGTGATGTACTCAGCAGAACACTGGACACAATCGCAGAGTACATTCCAACCGAATGATTTCAATTAAATTGTTCTGAATGCCTTTTGCCAACGGAATTCGGCTCGCATTGCATTCACACCGATACCCCAACTTCAGTGTAACCGGGAAATATGACTCAAATTTCAACACGGAAAAATCCCGATCATCTACGCCCACCCAAAGGATGCCATGTGAAATCAAAAGCGATGTTTCCTGGCATAATATCAAAACAGCGTGGCGCGGCACACCCTTTTTTCTTCAGACGTTTTTAGGAAATGAATCGAATAAGAAGACTCACAGAGCCATTATTGAAAAACGTCAGAACAATCTGAAATCAGACGATACGTCTACTATGTGGCCAACGCCGCATTAAAAAACAGAACCAAAAAATGATGTCCGGAATCATTCAGCAGATAACGGACTCTTTTTCAGAATTATTATCATGGGAAAGTATTGCATGCGCACCAGGATGCCCATTCCGGGGCATGCAATACAAAGGTGCATATTTGCCATAGTGCGTAAGAACATGCCGAAGAGAACGTACAGAAACAGTAAATTGGTCACCATTATTTAGTTCAATATTCACTGCTCTACCGGATAATGAACGAAATACCATCCCTGCAGTACCACACAAATGAGCTCCGGCACTACTTCGTATTGGTTCAATCCGTCCGGAACGGATACCGGCCATGGCCTGATATAATTCAGGCAGCCTGACACCAAATCTGGTACCATGAATAATTACCTCAATAATACTGTTTTCCTGCCCATTACAATCGCAGATAACCCGACGCCCACCCTGTATATATCCTGCTTTTTTCAGCATGATTCTCCCCAGATACCACCTGTTGGTAATGTTACATAATACCTATCCATGCGGACTGTGAAAGTAAAATAATGGAATTCAGATTAGATATTGACCATATTTTTTACCATCTACAATATTAATTCAAGCCGTCTAAAAGGTTTGAAAGGGATTTTACACAATAAATGGACATCTGAAATTGGTACCATTTGTCATTCCTGATTGTGTCGATTTTAACAGATAACTATTGCAATCCGTTTTCTGGAACGGTAATTATATAACCAAAGATCACATCCACTATTTTCTGAAATAATGGCTCTGTAGAAATGCTGCGAAGCAAAAATACATGCGGAAATATGAAAAAACGGCAGAATACATATTGGAAACGGGGCCCCCCATCTCCCCCCTGTTTTTTGCAACCCTTTGGTTACCCTCTTTGACCTCCTGTGTTGGGGAATTGGGTGGCAAAATGGACGTATTTTTCGATCATTTTTTCTGCCGGAAAAATACGGCCATTTTACCGTTTATTTGCTGAAATTTCGATTCATTGCGGACTATTGAGCGGCCGCTATTGATGGATATTTTAGGAGGATGTATTGATTGTCCTGACTGAGAACTGCCCACTCCGGGCTTCTGTAGGGACATATTTTTCCCAGGCAAATATCCTCACAAATAAGTATTCAAGCCATATTTTGTCGCCGATGCAGGAAATTTACTCAAAATAACGCGAATCAATATCCACATCTGCAGAAGGAAGGAAACAAACACCACATCCAACGTATATCCACTTTGTAAAAAGCCAGATATTGAAAAACGTAGTTCATTCGCGGGATTATCCTCTCCTAAAAATTCAGGATCCTATGTAAAAAATAGGTGAAAAAATCTGCTAAAAGCAGTCATAATAATCAACTCAGATCAGTATGGAACCAGTATGCAAAAAGACCTGCAGGATACATCATACCGTTTTACTCTGTGGATACTACCCGATAAATTTCCGGATAGCAGCTGCACGAAGAATATTTGCCTGTAGATCTTCTGAATTACCCATATCCAGCAGAGAGATAATTTCATTGCTAATCTCTCTATGTTCCTCATCAATTTCAAAATCCACCAGTTCATGGACTCTCGCAGCAATACCTTCAGGCAGATATCGGGAATCTGGATTAAAATATCTTAGAGCATCTTTGAGATCGGCATCAAAATTTACATAGATGTCCCTGACAAAATCAATATCATCATCACTGAGTGTGCCAATTCCAAGTATTTCAGGCGGAACCCCAATTGAATAGAGTGCGGAAGTAAAGGTAATCGCTCTTGGAAGACGGATACCATCATTGTTCCGCGAATACCCAAACAGCCCGATATGCAGTTTTCTTCTTCTCCGGGCGGGGACTGATACAGACACCTGGTTGATGACATCAGATAGATCTGCAATATCTCTTTTAAATTCCTGAGTGCATTTTTGTATTATTTTTATGCTCCGTTTTTCGTCAATATCGTGTGGAGCTTCTACATTCCGCTCTTCAAGTTTGGCAACAGCAGATCTTACTTCATCCGGAGAATAATCATATTTAAAAGCCGACTGGATGGTGAACGTATGCACACTTGGATACTCTGCAATCGTTCTTTCTACCGTATCAGGTCTGAGATTTCCCCTGAAAGGAGCTGAACCAACGCCAATAATGGGAAATATGGGAACACCTGTTTCAACTGAAAGTTCATGCAATTGCTTAAGGGCAATCTTGTTGAGAAGTATGGCCCCGATTAAACCATAGTTCATTGCAGGGTCTGAACGCGCAAGAAATACCCGCTGATATGTCAGATTTTTATCCAGAAGATAACGCCCGACAATCTTCTTAACGTTAAGCAGACTCTCCATATCCTCGAAAAGCGGGATGACATTGATCCTATCAGGTTTGAAATCACCAATCCATTGTGCAATTGTCAGGTTTCTTCCACCAAGGCGTTTATACTGTTGACCTACTACAAAATCACGATAATACTGATATATGTTATCAATAGACGCAAAAGAAGAAGCCATGGGCAGAATTACTTCAAATATCGGCGGGTTATCATTCCCATAGAATAAATGTGCCACATCAAAAGAACGTGGTATGCTCTCAAGGGATTCAAGCAGAATTTTTGCTTCAGCCTTTTCAACTTCAGGATTTGGAACACGCAGGGTCAGAAATACATCTTTGCCCAGTTGCTTCTCTGAAAAATAGGTACTATACTTTGAAAGCAGTTTTTTGACAACAAAATTGTCAACCTCCTTTCCTTCACAATCCCACATCTGCTCTCTGCATCCAAGATGAGAATAGATATAATATGCTTCCTGTACTTCGTCCTCCCCTCCGAGTAATGAATTTGCTGCAAAAAAAGGCAGATGAACATTATCAGGATGCTGCGTACTCATGCATTTTGGTATGTCTGGTATTTTCTTCATGTATTTGCTCCGGGAAAGAATTTTCCTGTCAACCCATTATTTTTCCAGGGTTGACATACATATTTCATAAGATAGCATACCTGATAAAATACTCTATTTAAAAAAGCTGCACATAAAAATACAAAATAAATCAACAACATCCAGGGTGTGCTAAAACATGATTATCAAAGAAAGAACGAGCGCTTTCGCTCATTCATATAACAGTTACAGAACAAAATATCATCTTCACAGGCAATTTTAACAACAAATATAATTTACCAGGCACTCACGCTCTTTTGTATATCATATACAGAACAGAATGCCTCATTTCGTTACAGACAATTGCAGGAAAGAATCTGAATCATTACCAAGAGCTCCCGCTCTTTAGTATAACAGTTACAGAACAGATTTACGTCTTTTTTCAGAGCATTTGCAGCGAAGTATGGTTCCCGAGCGCTCGCGCAACTCAGTACAGCATACTACGTGAACGGGCTTAACTTCCGGGTTCGGTATGGGTCCGGGTGT
>JAUVCV010000015.1 GCA_030595665.1 Methanogenium sp. | reverse complement strand
GGCGTTTGCCTCTTCCCATGTTGCCTCAACAAATTTGCCATCCTTTTTAATGAGCGGCGTAGTGAGACGATCCTCGCTGTTCACAAACTCGTGGGCGTAAGTGCCTTTTGGGCAGAGCTTACCTTCATTAACGGGTGAGCGATGATACGGAGCGGTATCAACGACTTTCCCGTCTTTGACCACGAGATTGAATGAACATCCTGTCCCACAGTATGGGCAGGTTGTCTGAATGTATTTCATGTCCATTGTCATTACCTCGAACATGTTGCTTTTTATATTCACGGCATATAAATGTGATTAAAAGTGGGTGGGATTATTGGTGGGGTGTGCAAAATCTGTCCTTTCCAAGCCAAAAGATGCGTTATTTGTAGATATTTAATTATTCGATAAGTTAATTTATATATGTTTACATTTTGGATTTCACTTTTCCACAGCGCATTATTCTGCATGGCAATGTGGTTCTCAGCGATATTGACACGGCACGACTTGTCGTCTACGACAAAAGAGCATTATTCTGCATGGTAATGTGGTCCACTGCGTCAATAAAATGGGTATGGAAGTGGTGCAAAAAATTATTATTGACTGTACCGTTTTTCCAGACGGATGGCAATAATGGTGATTGTGACTGCAAAGAGAATCTGCATAGTTAACCCTGTGTTGAATTCACTCCATGGGTTGAAGATAATAACTGCAAAGAGCGGCACTAAGAGAGATACCAGATCTTTTTTCGGTTTTAGGTAGGCAATGCCGCAGAGGATGAAAGAACTGATAATACATCCCCATATTCCTATAGGATTTATATCTAAGAGTATGCCAATGGCAATTCCTGCAAAGGTAATGATAGGAACAGATACCCATGCATTTTTGGGCAGTTCCGGTAATGATGAAGTCTTTTCTGTCATAATTATCTCCGGTAAGGGTGATATAGAATGAATTTGTCGTTTTGGGTATTAAGAAGAATGGATTTTACTTTTACCAGACAGGTGTTTTGTTTCTGACGGATAAAATGTGAAAAATAGTTACGTGACAGAATTTTGTTTAGGATTTTTTGTTTTCTTTTTTACGGATGAGAACCGCGTTAATTACCGGATCACCAACAACTACGTAGCGTTTGATTACCTGGCCAAGAACAACAACGACGTCATCTTTATACACATCCTCTTTTGGTGTTGTGAACATCTTCACAGACATTACACCACTTTTGTCAGCGATATGATACTGTGGACGGTTGAGCGACTTAAAGAGCACACGTTCTACAACTCCTTCAACCCTGACAATCTTACCTATGTCATTTGGGTGAATGCTAGCCATCCTGACTGTTTCTGCTTCTGCTTCGTAATAGGGAATCAGATCGTCATACTGTGACTGACTCATGTAGTTTAGTGCAGTTGGAATGACGAGAAGCATTATCAGAATCGGAACTGCCCAGAGAAGGCTGCCATAGTCCTTGTTGAGGATAACATACGCGATTAAAATAAGGGTAAGGGCTATTACAAGTCCCTTCTGGACGATTGAAACCCTTACCGTTGTTCCTTTGAATTTCATTGTTTAGAATTATGCCTGAATGTCTTTCTTGAATGAGACCCAGTAGATAAGAGCAACAAAGATCATACCACCGACGATGTTGCCGAGGGTGACGATGAGGATGTTGTTTGTCCACATGGTTACCCAGTTCAGGTTAGCCAGCTTTGGTCCGACTGCAGCGATCTGATCTGCTGTCAGGGAAGGCATGGTAAGGATACCTGCAGGGATGAAATACATGTTTGCGACACAGTGCTCGAATCCGGAGGCAACGAAAGCCATGATCGGGAACCAGACACCGACGATTTTACCAATTGCATCATCTGCACAGACAGCAAGAAGAATTGAAAGGTTAACGAGCCAGTTACAACAGATAGCTTTACAGAATGCAGACCAGAGTGCAAGTCCACCAATGTAGCTGGTTTTTCCTGCTGCAATGTTTACTGCGGTAAGACCGAATGCGGTTGCAGTTGCAGTGCTTCCGGTGATTGAGACCAGAGGACCTACAGCCATGAGATATGCGAATACAAGAGAACCAAGCAGGTTTCCGACGTAGACCCATACCCAGAGATTAAGGACTGCTGCCCAACTGACTTTGTGTTTGAACGCTGCCATTGGGGCGAACATTGCGTCACCAGTGAAGAGTTCTGCACCAGTAAGCACAATGATAATCAGTCCAACAGGGAACACTGAACCGAGAACTAATTTCGCGACACCCGCTCCGAGGAACGCTGCGGTGCCTGTTACACAAACGGTTGCAAGAGCTGCACCCATTGCGATATATGCGCCTGCCATGAAACCACGCAGGAGCATATTCCATGCTGGAAGGCCACACTTGCCCTTACCTGCATCTCCAACTTTGGAGATAATTGTTGCTGGGGGATGGAATACCATTTTTTTTTCACCTCATTTGGATTAAATTGCCAAATAACACACGAGTACCTATAATTTATAGGTGATTTAACGTCTGTATGAGCATATTAATAACTTTCGATAAAATCTCATTGAAACAGAGACGATTTTACCAATCTCCTTCTTACGCCCATGGATGTGGTAAATGCCTATTAATTAATTATAAGTAAAATAAATTATACATATTTTACTAATGGGAAACCACACGCGGATTTTCCCATAATTTTTTATAAATTGAAGGATGATGCCCGCACATTAATGAAAAACAGCAAATTATTTAAGCTAATTTTTAAATTAAGGAGCAAAACTGAACTTTATCAGAAAAAAAAGGAATAATAATTATTTTTTATTTTCCCTTTTTTTGCATATGAAAATGGGAAATCAGACGATCTGTTCCAGTTTTCCGGTACCAAGATCATAGAAAAGGCCATGGAGTTGTACTCTGCCTTCTTCTTCTGCACTTTTTACCGGGGAATATGACCTGAGGTTTTCCAGCTGAACCTTGATGTTCTCTAGTTCAATCTCTTTTTTCCGGGCTGCAAGGTCGGCACACTCTGCAGGGGTCCCGTGTTCTGATTCAACAGTATCTTTCACTTCCTGGGCATGTTCCAGCCATCCGGGGATATACTCCTCACCTGACATGTCAGCATCAAGAGCTTTCATGGCGCCACAGTCGGAATGACCGCATACAATGATATATTTCACCTTCAGGTGTCCGACTGCATATTCAAGGACACATCCAAGGTTTGGATCATCCTTTGCAACAATATTACCGATGTTACGGTGTACAAAGAGGTCACCCATCTTTGCAGAGACAATGCGTTCCGGGTTTACCCGTGAATCAGAGCATGCAATCCAGAGGGATTCCGGACTCTGGCTGGTTGCCAGTTTCTGATAGTGCTCATTGTCTTTCCGGAAATCGTTTTCAATAAACGCACGGTTCCCTTCAATAAATCTTTCAACCACGTTAACACACCTCTGTGATAAAGGGTAGTTGTCCTGCAGGATTATTTCTACATTCTGGTTTTTTATTTGCGCAAATTAAGTGGCTATTTGCTCCTGAAATAACAATTTGTAGGAAAATAAGGAATTTACTGATAGTTCTGCATATCAGCTTTTTTCCGCGTTGCAGGAGGGGTATATCCCTTGAGGAGAAGAGAGAGTGAGATGACGGTCACCGAACTGAGTGCCATTGCAAGCCCTGCAAATTCGGGACGGAAGGTGATGCCATACAGGGGATAGAGGATGCCTGCAGCAACCGGAATTAGGGCTGCATTGTAGGCAAATGCCCAAAAAAGGTTCAGTTTGATTCTTCCCATTACCTTCCTCCCCAGCTGTATGGCTGCTGCCACATCAAGAGGACTGCTCTGGACGAGGACGATGTCACCACTCTCAATGGCGATATCCGTGCCGCTTCCGATGGCGATGCCGATGTCTGCTGCCGCAAGCGCGGGTGCGTCATTGATGCCGTCACCCACAAATGCAATCATTTTTCCTTCACTCTGCATCGCCTGAATAATCTCCGATTTCTTATCCGGGAGCACTTCTGCTTTCATAAAGTCAATCCCCAGCTGTTCTGTCACCGCTGCTGCAGTCTGTTTATTGTCTCCTGTAATCATCCCCGTGATAAGTCCCATCTGGTGAAGTTCTTCTACTGCCGCAGCAGATGTATCCCTGACACTGTCTGATATCCCGATGATGCCTGCAATGGCACCGCCTGTGGCGACACCGATGGCCGTTTCCCCGCGGGACTGTATCGTTTCAAACGCATCAATAACCGGAGGAATCAACCCGATTCCCTGTTCTGAAAGGAATGTTTTGCTGCCAATAATAACCGGGACTCCCCCGGCCTCTGCCTTCACCCCTCTCCCACTGACTGACTGAAATTCAGTGCATTCTGTGGCCACGATTCCTTTCTCTTTCGCATACGAAACAACGGCTGCTGCAAGGGGGTGTTCTGACCGTGCTTCAACACCGGATGTGAGTGAAAGAAATTCTTCTTCACTCTTTCCGAAAAGGACTGTTTCTGTTACCACCGGCACTCCCCGTGTGAGGGTGCCGGTCTTGTCAAATATGACTGTGGTAATTTTTCGTGACAGCTCGAGAACTTCACTGTTTTTGATGAGTATTCCCAGTTCAGCGCCTCTCCCGACACCAACAGTGATGGCCGTGGGTGTGGCGAGTCCAAGGGCACAGGGGCAGGCGATGACGAGAATGGAGATGAGGACGGTGATGGAAAAGAGACCGGTTGCTCCCAGGATGAAATACCAGACCAGTGCTGCGGTAATGGCTATTGTAAGGACGGTCGGGATAAACCAGGTGACCGCAGTGTCGGCAAATTTCTGGACGGATGGTTTTGTGGCCTGCGCAGTCTCCACAAGTCGGATAATCTGGGCGAGATAGGTCTCTTTGCCGACACGGGTGGCGCTAAATGTGATGGCACCGGTGGTGTTAATCGTGCCGCCGGTAACGGTTGCGCCGTTTTCTTTGTAGACCGGCACCGGTTCCCCGCTGATCATCGATTCATCAATATACGATTCCCCGGAGAGTATATCCCCGTCAACGGGAATCTTCCCGCCCGGCTTGACAAGGATCACATCGCCAATAGTGAGTTCTTCTACCGGAACTTCTAATTCTTCTTTTCCCCTGAGGACAATGGCTGTTTTTGCCTGGAGTTCGACCAGTTTTTTGATGGCATCGTTTGTCCTTCCTTTTGCCCGTGCCTCCAGATACCTGCCGAGGGTGAGGAATGCGGAGAGCATGACGGCGGTCTCATAAAAGAGGAAATCACTTGTGAGGACAATACCGAATGTGCCGAGGACACTGGAACCGTAGGCAACCCCGATACCCATCGCGTACATCACATCCATCGTCAGCGAGGAGTTTTTTAGTGCCCCCCATGCCGCCCGGAATATGGGGTAGGCAAGATAGATGAAGAAGGGTGTGGAGACGACAAACATGAAATACGTCATCGGAACGGGCAGCATAATGCCGGAGAACATGACTGTCATCAGGAAGAGGGATACGGCAAATCCGATAAGTGTCCGGTTGCGAAGATTTCGTATTTCACGGGACCTCCGGACTTCTTCCTGACTTCCTTTTTCGTCCCCAACAAATCCGAGATATTCGTATCCGGCGCCGACAATGACTTTCTTCATCCGGGAGATCTCAACCGTGTCCGGATCATAGCCGACAACCGCCCGGTTGGTCGTGAGATTTACCTCTGCGGAGTACACGCCGTCAAGGGACATGAGTGCTTTTTCCACAGTGGCAACACAGGTGGCACAGTGAATGCCGCCGAGACGAATCTGCAGGGTCTCCCGGAGGACGCCGTAGCCGGCACCGGTGACGGCCTCATCAAGATTCTGAACAGTGCATGTATTCGGGTCGTATAGTACAACGGCCTTCTCGGTGGCAAGACTGACGGAGACTTCATAGACACCGTCCACGGCATGGAGTGCTTTTTCAACCGTGGCAACACAGGTCGCACAGTGCATGCCGGTCACCCGGATGACTGTGGTTGCCCCTTCGGTATCTGGTTCTTTTATGCTGATGGATATCCCCCCTGAATAGTGATTGCCTGTTTTAACCGGTGTTTATATTTTTATGCCGTATCCGGCGTTTTCAACTGCCGTTTTCATTTCGTCCGTTGTTGCCTGTGCCGGATCATAGGTGACGGCGGCCTCTTTCTTTTCGAGGCTGACATCTGCATTTTTTACCCCCGGAACAGATTCAAGGGCGGCTTTTACTGCTGCGACACAGCCATCGCACATCATTCCGGTAACAGGGAGGCGGAGAATGGTATTCTGCTTTTGTTCTGTCATGGTCTATCCCAATGACGATGAGAGTATTTTTGGGAATAAATAGGTATGGTCTCATCCGGTAGTCTCGCATGGTGCCATTCTGAAAGAAAAGTGTATATCCGGCCCTGTCCAATATTTTCTATTCATGAAATTATCATCCTGTGTCAAAGGCTACTCTGTGGAGACGCACCGGACGGTTTCACCGGAAGCAACACTTGAACGTGTAGATCCACTGGTGCCTCTGACAGGTGTAACGCAGGTGAATGACATCACTGATATTGACCGGCTGGGGATTCCGGTCTTTACCTGTACACGCCCCGGAATAAACGGGAAAGAGTTCGTACACAACGGCAAAGGGGCAACCCCCGTTGCCGCACGGGTATCTGCCATTATGGAAGCGATAGAACGGTATTCCGCTGAACCGGATGGCAGTGATATGATTGTGGGAACCTTTAGTGAACTGTCAGGTGAGCATACAGTTCTCTGGCCAGAGGATCTGATTCTGCCGAAGAATGTGGATCCGAATGGCACTATTCCGTGGGTATGGGCCTATGATATTATCCGGGATGAACCTGTGCTTGTGCCTGCTCATGCGGTATTTCACCCCCTTGATCCGTCACACGGGAATCTCATGCGGACGCATACCAACGGAATTGCATCGGGAAATACTCTGGAAGAGGCAGTATTCCATGCACTCGCCGAACTCATTGAACGGGATGCATGGTCGCTTGCGGAGATTACGCGGAATGGGGGGCCGGTTGTCGGGAATATCACCGATGAGCGCTGTCTTCAGGTCATCGAATCATTCCGGGAGGCCGGTGTGGAGGTGATTGTCCGTGATATAACAAGTGACATCCGTCTCCCCACGATTGTTGCCATCTGTGATGATGTGAAACTGAAGGATCCGACTCTGCTCTGCACGGGTGCAGGGACGCATACCTGCCCGGAGATTGCGGTGCTCCGTGCCCTGACGGAGGTGGCACAGAGCCGTGCCACCCAGCTTTTTATCGATGGCACAAAGCCAAACGGTGCAGATATGCGGCGGGTGATGGGATACGATCGCACGAAAAGGATGAATAAAATGTGGTTTAACGAGGATGCGGAGTCAGTCTATGGGGATATCGGTGCCTTCCGGAGTGATGATTTCCTCACTGATATCGAATATGTCCTGAATGAACTGAAAGATGTGGGCCTTGACCGCTGTATTGTTGTGGACCTCACCCGTGAGGATATCGGGGTGCCGGTGGTCCGGGTTATTGTGCCGGGTCTTGAAGTGCTTACGATGGACCCGGACAGAATCGGAAAACGCTGTCGGGATGCTGCGAATAACGGGTATCGTCCGGGCGTGTGGAATTAGGGAATTCGCTGCGTGGTGATCCGGTTACCTGTTTATCCCCGTCAGGCGGGAATACATCTGCCGGGGAGATTCCATTTTGGGAACCGGGATGACAAACACATCCCTATTCCGGAACATTTTCAAGGATTTTTTCAATATTGTCTACTTTTTTTCCGATTACGTCAATGGACATCCGCATCTGGGTGATACTTTCCCTGAGGTCTGAGATCTCGTTTGGTTTTTCCGTGATGGCGTTCAGGTAGTTTTCGACCCATTCCTTTGCTTTGATGACGATATATATGATCAGTGAAATGATTACGAACTGAATTGTGACGAACGATGCGCCATACAACCAGGGGCCTAATTCAGCGGTGTTTCCAGTGACGATATATCCGACAATTCCTATGATGAATATGAGAATGATGGCGACCCATATCGCCGTAAAGAATAACTTAATTCGTTTGTTTTCCATTTTTTTACTCCTGCTCTGCCTGTGATAATGTCTCCAGGTTCAGCGTAAATTCGAATGGTTGTGCCCGGTAATACCGCCGGTGATACGGTGGTTTGTCACATCTCCGGTCAGCGCCTTTCACGAGTCCGTGTTTTTCCGACTGTTTCAGGTAGATAGCGACAAGAGGTCGTGAGATGTTGAGTTCTTCTGAGATTTCCCGTGCAAACTTCTCTTCATGGGCGATGGCTGCCAGTATGCGCAGTCGTTGTTCATTGCCAAGGAATCCGAGGATTGCTGCAATCTCCGGTAGGGTATTGGGAAGTCCATTCAATGGTGTTTAATTATTGTTACACCATCAAATACTTTTCCCCTCTAAAGTCACCCGGCCGGTGGTATGTGGTTTTTAGTATAGTGGTGCTGACGGGGTGTGATATTATCCATTATTTTCCCCAAAAAATGGATGAATTCAGGATTTTTTTCGTGCTGTGATTATCAGTATCGCACTTCTCTGCCTGTTCAAAATAGTAAGCAGCTTCATCATCTCTGCCCATGTCAGTCAGTGTTGTTCCTTTGAAATACCATGCGTCTTTGAAGTCTGGATTTATCGCAATTGCCTCGTCAAAAGATGTCAGTGCTTCATCATAGCGCTGGAGGTTGTAGTTGCTGATGCCCTTTCCAAACCATGCCTCCGCGAAGTCAGGATCTATTGCGAGTGCTTCATCAAAACATGCGATTGCTTCTTCGAACCGGCCGTTTTGGGCGTTATATGTCAGGCCGTCAATGAACAGACTTTCTGCCTCCGGGTTGGATGTTGATATGCTGCTATTGTCGACGGCGAAAGAAACGACTGTGACCTTTGTCCCGCCAGGCGAAGTGTCTCCTTTCGTAATGCACCCGGATGAGAGCACTAATGACATGATCAATAACGCTGTAATGGCTGCTATAGAGATGCGGTTGGTCTGTTTTTGATCTGAGTGGGTGTGGTGTATGGCTTTTTTGATCATCTGATAAATTCAACTCCGACGGGATAATTCACGACATAGGTATTCCAGAATTCACGGCTTCCTGACAATTCTGCGCTGATATAGACTATAAGTGTCTCCGGGTTCTCTGCCTCCCGGAACGGGTGCATCAGGAAATCAAACCGGACTGTTCCTTTTCCCTGCACTCCCATGTCAGGAATGTCCAGAACACTGACACTTTTGCCGGATTCAGTATTGGTATGGAAGGATATCATGGGATAGGGATTTCCTTCCGGTGTCTTCAGGTAAATATCGCCATATGAGAATGCTGAGGTTTGTGGTGGGTGGATGCTTATTTTCAGGCGGTCAATTTTCGTATTTTTTGGGTGAGCCACAACGACCATCAGGGGTATGGTGCTGTTGTCAGAATAAGCGCCGGGTGTTGCACGCACCGAGAGCGTCACAATATCTTCACCCTTGTGTGAAAAGGTGACGTGTTTCTCATTATCCTGTGTCTCTTCCCGGGAATCATTCAGCGTTGTCCGGGACAAACCGGTTGTTGCGGCAAACGCGATAAAAAGGATGACCGCTGCGCATATGAGAAGCACCCCCAGTATCTGTTTTGTTTTATCATCCATTATGTTTTATTTTATCCGCGTTGATTTAAATCAGATCCCTGTAGTTAATTGATTGTGATTATCCGGAAAATTATCTGCCCTGATTTCTCACAGGGATTGCCGGGAATATGTTCTCCCCAATTTTATAATGGATGTCTGACAATTGTTTGTTTCGTCAGGTATCTCCCGGTAATGCCAAAGCGACACTTATTTCCTTTATCAACCGGGAAATTGTGCTATTGGATTGATTTCTGACACCAGACGGGTGAGATATCTGTGTGACTTGGGTGGGTGAATGAGTCTGTCAAAGAAAAGAACGATTTTGGGGTTGTTTTTTGCTGGTGTTTTGGTTTGTGCGATCTTATTTTGTTTCACTCTTGGGTGTGTCGGGGGTGGTTATGACGATATGCCTCCTCTTCCTCAGCCCAATGATATTCAGGTAACAAAGACTAATGGGGACGGTTCTGTTCTGTGGGTCACTGTCCTTGATACATCTGAATATGAAGGGTTTGAAGACGTGACTGAAACGACAGATGGCAGATTTGCCATTGTCTGTATTGACTACGGGCTTGACACCCGGATACAGAAACTTGCCTTCGTGGATGGCGATGGGACTGTTGATAGTGTGACCGTGTTTGACAATGACACACCCAATTCATGGGATTCCGAGGTCGCAGCTCTCTCCGGGGGGAGTGTCTCTGTCTTTGACGGTGAGAGTGATTTTGTTGTTATTGATTCTGACGGGACGGTTGTGGCAGAGACTGTTCTTTGTGAAACCGATCCTCCGTTCTGGCCCATTGTCGCTGTTTCCACATCTCCGGGTGACCGCACGCTCGCCGGGTGGGGAGAATTTTGTGTTCTTATTGATAAAACCGGAGAGGTTGTATGGCAAAAAGCGTATGGTGACCCTGAGTTTGCCTCACGTCATCCGGTGCTGGGGCTCAGGGATGGAGATTCCGTGGTGCTTTTCCCGGAAAACACCAACCCTGAGGTTTTGATGAAGTCAGATATTCTTCATCTCCTCAGGCTTGACGGTGATGGAATAATTATATGGGACCATGCATTTCCCGGCGATGACAGTGGAATATGGAGGACCGGTGTTGACTGGTCACTTCAGGAGACGGATGATGGGAATCTGTTCCTTTTGACAACAGAAGAGAAGACTAAATCCGGTATCTTTGGGGATCACACGTCTGTTGTGTATACGCTGCGAAAGTTTGATGGAGAAACCGTTGCTCTTCTCTCTGAGAAATCAACCGGGGGCCATGAACGCTTTGAAGATGCCCTGCTATATGCTGACGGTTATGTGGATTCGTTTGCCTTTTCGGATGGCAAACTGACTCTTTGCAGATATAATGATGATTTAAAACAGATTTCGGCAGACATCAGGCTTGAAGGAGAATATGGCATGCAGTATGATGTGATTACAACAGCGGACGGTGGGTATCTGATTGTGAGCATTTAGTGAGGCAGATATGCCGTGGTGATTTTTTCGACGGTAAAAAAGAGCAAAAAATGTTTATTTCATTTCCAAATTGTCAATCAAATGGGTTAAAATGGGTGGAAAAACGTGTCCACACAGAAGGCCTGTGTGGGCTGTTCTCATTCAAGACAGCCTATACGTCCTCCTAAAATATTCACCAATAGCAGCCGCTTAATAGTCCGCAATATGTCCGATTTTCAGCAAATAAATGGTATTGCAGCCGTATTTTTTCGACAGAAAAATAGATTGGAAAATACGTCCATTTAATCCCTCAATTTCCCAAAACAAAGGGTCAAAGAGGGTGGGAAAAAGTGTCCACACAGAAGCACGGTGCGGGCATTTCTCAGTTAAGATGGCCTATTCATCCTCCCAAAAAACCTGTCAATAGCGACCGCTCAGTATTCCGCAATTTATTGTATTTTCAGCAAATAAAAGGCATTATAGCCGTATTTTTCCGACAGAAAAAAAGATCAGAAAATACGCCCATTTAGTTCCTCAATTTCCCAAAAAAAGGGGTTAAAAAGGGTGGGAAAACGTGTCCACACAGAAGCACGGTGTGGGCATTTCTCAGTTAAGATAGCCTATCCATCCTCCCAAAAAACCTGCCAATAGCGACCGCTCAGCAGTCCATAATTTGTCGTATTTTTAGCAAATAATGGGCATTATAACCGTATTTTTCCAACAGAAAAATAGATTGGAAAATACGCCCATTTAGCCCCCCAATTTCCCAAAACAAGGGGTCAAAGAGGGAGGGAAATGGGATATAATATAGGAGGGGATTACCAGGCATTTACATGGGTCTTTTATGGGGAGTGTCTATGGGATATGAAAGAGATAGCAGAACCGAACTGGCCTGATTGCCGTCTGTTCATTCTCGGTGTTTTTTATTCAGACAACATTTCTACAGATTCTGAATGGTGTCAATCATTGCTGTAATGTCGAATAGGGAGGAAATGGTAACATTTCCTCCCTATTCGACGCCAAATTTTTATTTATTCGTAATATTTATTTATTGCGAGGGACGTTTTATTAAGTAGTATGTCAATACCAGGGTTCGGAATGATATGTTATATATCATGTCCAGATTTTTCATTAAAACATATGGGGGCTCTCTTTCCGGTATTTTTAGTGAAAAATGCCCTTGATCATCTATTGAGGGGGGTAAAAAATGAATGAAGAATCTTTAAAATCAGCTGCTAATAAACTGGGTGAGAAGGTAGTCTTCAAAGGACTATTGTCGAAGAATGCCCGGTTAAAGAATGGACACGGAAAAGAGGCCAAAGACGTTCTGGGCTGGGATTATATCGTAAAAGAGGCAGGAGGGGTCTGTTTCTCATATTATGCCGCACAACCGCCACTGTCTGGAATGACGCAGCCCCAACCCATTAAATGTCCTCTTGGCATCAGGCCGTTTGACAGTTACACGGTAGATTTCAAAAAAGCCATTGAAATATTCCATTCGCTTAATTGCGGGGATTCATTCAATGAAATGGCCCTGTACTATGTGCTTCATTATGAGGTGACAGAACCCTGCTGGTTTATCCGGTCAACTCTTGGTTGCGCGATTGTAATTGGCGCAGACAGCGGGAAAGTAATGGATCCAGTGTACAAGGAATAACACTCCCTTATTTTTTGGTTCCTCCCTTTAATTTTGTCTGTATCATTCTGGTACCGGAATTGACCGCTCCCTGACCTGAATCTGTTTAACCCTGCTAATATATTTCCCCTGTCTGAGGCTGTTGCACGAATGAATTTTATTGGCAAATAAGTGCAATAAGTTATACCTCGGTGACAATTAAACGCAAAATATAGATCGTTTTGCAGTCCAATTGTCCTCACTGTCTACAGCAAACAGTTCATGCAACAGCCTCGTCTGATCTGTTTAAAAAAAAGTTACGCAGGAGATTCATCCATCTTCAGGAACGTTGTCACAATGGTTCCGTATTCAGCTGGTGCATAGGATGAACCTGCATGGGGGATACCTTTGTAGCGGATAAGCCATGAGCCATCGTTCTGGTCTGCAATATCAACTGCAACTGACTGTGGGGTAAGGTTATCTTCTGTTCCGGTGATGAGCATGACATAGTTTGTGATGCCCGAAAGGCCGTCATATGCACCCTCCCATTCGAGGTTTGCAACCGCTTCTTTGCGCACTCCTTCAGGGACATCCGTATTTTCTGCAGCTTGTTCAAGAATGCCGTGGAGCTTTTCTGTTTCCGGAATGCTCGCACTGTATGAAGCAGATGAAAGAATAGCTTTTCGAACATTTTCGGGATGGGCGATAAGAAGCTCCTGAGCTACTGACGAACCCATGGAAACACTATAGGTGTTCATGCTCTCATACCCGAGTGCCGTGATAAGTCCTGCTGCATCGTCTGCAAGCTGGGGAATCGTAAACTGTGTGTCACTCTCACTACTTTCTCCCATGTCGCGTTGGTCATAGATGTAGGTATGATAGTTCTCCGCAAGGATGCCCACAAAGGTGGTATTCCAGTGTTCCATTGTACTGCTGAATCCGATGATCATGAGCAGGGGTTCGGTGTTTTCGGTGCCGAATTCACGGTATGTGAGGGTAATACCGTTTACATCGCTGTACTGAACCAGCGCATCATCAAAGGAGACTGGCTGGATAACCGTTTCTGTGGGTAATGCGGTTGGTTCCGTTGTGACAGGTGCCGTGCAGCCGCATTCGAAGAGGATGCAGAGTGCAAGTACAAGAGTCATTACCGGTGATTTGCTATTTTTTCCATAGGATCTGTCTCCTTCGTTTATCTGTTTAGGTATAAGGAAATTGTCGTGCTCCTCCGGGTATCACGGCTGGCAGGAACTATTTTCGTTTGTCCTGATTTAGGGCCGACTTGCTGTGTGAAATTGTATGGTTTTTTATCCGGAATATTGGTGTGAATGCTATGCTGATTTTTTTGCCCAGATAAATACAATCCCTGCGATGATGGCACCTGAAAGAATGAGAACGGGCATAATGTCATCCAGAACGATGGAGATGGTGTGGACATATCCGCGTGAGACAAATGAATAATCACCGGCTGGTGAAGCAAAGGATATATGGGCTATAAGATCACCCAGTATGAAGAGTGAAATGATGGTAAGGATCATCATCAGCCATGCTTTTTGGTCTTTTTTATTGTTCATCTGCTTTTTTGTGGGAAGATAATTATTTTCTGTGGTGCTCTTATTTTCTCTCTTTCTCTGCGATTCAGTATCATGAGAGGCAGGTATATAATTTATGTGGTGAATGCCCGCATTTGAGGAATTTTCATGTTCCGGGTGGTATCTGCAGGTTGGGTTGAATATGCAGGTTGGCAGGTCTGCTATCTGTTGAGGTGCAAAAAAAGTGATGGGACCAATGGGCGATGAGGACGAAGGTATCCGAACTGTTTTAATAGATGGCTGTTGAGTAACAACATCCGTCACCAGGTGGGTTTAGAGGGGAGGCGGGCCGAAGGTGGGAACCGGTATGGAAGACATGCAAATACGAAGGGAGCTGACAGAGGATCTCCTCAGTCGGCTTGTTCATCCGGAAGAGGACGTGAGGGAGGCTGCAGTGGAGGCACTGGCAGTGAGCACAGAAGATGAGGATTGGCGGGCAAATGAGCTTATCCGGCAGAACGGCATCGAGGTGATTGCAGGTCTCCTTGAAGATCCAAACTCCCACATCAGCGGTGCAGCCCTTGATATTATCATCGCTGTCGCAGCAACCGGCGATGGAGAGGCACTCATCGGTGATGGGGTGATTGCAAAGCTCGATCCGATGCTTGACACCGATGATCCGGTTATACTAAAGAAGGTGGTGAAGGCACTCTGGCTTCTGGTGCCCGAGGTTGAGGATGTGGTTATGGCAAAACCGCAGGATGAGTATTGATGGGAATTCCTCATATTTGATTCTGAACTGAATGTCTGATGAATTGCTGTTCCCCTGGATATCTTCATAGATGAGTTTCAGTTCATCTGCCCGGCGAAGCATCTTGCTAAAAGTCCGGAACACTACCGGGCCGGAATGGATGTCATAGAAAGCCTGTGGGCCATGCGGTCCCTGGGCGTTCGGTTCGTGGTGGCCTGCCAAAGCTGGTGGGTCATAAATGTGGCCAGCCGTGATACTTTTGACTGGATCATGATCCGGAGAGGGGCCGAGTTCTCCGAAGGCGGGAAGCTGAGAAACTTCAGTCTCCTGTGGAGCGAGACTCCCACGGACTGCTGTTATATTGTCTTCCCGGACTGGAACTTTTCAGACAGCGTAATCCATCTCCCGTTCTATGGAGACGACCGGGACCTTGGCAGGATTTGGTATAAGGAGTAGCTGACGGTGGATAAGAAGGGCGAATTATTAATTTGTTCAAATTCAATAAAAATACCATATGCATTCGAACGAACGAAATATCAATGACTATACATTATTATTAAATCCTAATGTAAATGAAATTGAGAATCTTGAAGATATTTTAAATAATCTGGCAAAAATGGGTGACAAAGCAAAATTGGAAAAATATTGCTTATTTTCATTAAGTTTTGAATTACCGTATCCGCATAATATATATACTCATTCTGATGGGACCGTTTCTATTGATGTTTTTGAAGACAAAGATCGTAATGTGCTTGAAAATCCATTAAATTATCAAATTGGCCTCATTAAGGATTTCAGGAACGACAATAAGAACGACAATATATGAGCAACATCACGACCTACGATTAGTCCACGCTCCTCTACCCTGCAGAATGGTGTTTCCGCTTCTTCATCACCGCAGTAATAATTTAAATTTACATCGTCTCCGGGCTGTCCACCATGCCCTCCCTGGTCGCATACTGGGTTATGGTTGCTGTGCAGCTGCGGGGGTGTTCCTCATCCAGGCAAGGATCCTGTTCCTGGTTGCAACCGGCAGAATTCCAGAAAATTAATAAAAAACAGTGTTCATTTGAGTGAAGAAGATTCAATTAGAGTTCTTCACAATGGATGGTAATTTGCTGGAAATAAATTATTCTTCCTTGAGGTAGTGCAAAAAGTCAAGAATTAGAAATGCCCTGATTGTGTGACTTTTACGCCCATAATTAACATATTCTCCATGAAGTATTCCATGTCGCCAAAATGTTGTAGGAATAAATATTTTTTTACCATTGTTATTATCTTGAAATAAAATATCAAATAACAAGTAATCTCCGGCGAAAGAATGCTTATTAAGTGATGCAATCAATTTTCGTTTGGCTTTGGCCTTATTTTTAGATTTATTTCCAAATTCATCGAAATAAATCGGGTCATGATCTGGACCTTTTTTTAGGATGCTATATTTCGCATATATTTCTTTTTGTATGCCATCAATTTGAGCAATTAATACTGGTATTACTACATTTGATGGATTATCTCTTTCTTTTGAACGTTTTAATGTTTTCACACAACTCCTAAAAATTTTCATTCTTGGTTGGAATAGTGGATTATTTTTCCACGATTCAACCAATTCGTTTAATTCTTTATAATTGTCTTCAAAGAAGTAGTCAAAAAATAGGTTATTGATTCTCATCGATTTCTGGTTTCCAGATTTTTCAATTTCAAGAACATCAAAATAAAATGATATTGGAAGACTAAATGATAAAAACCACTTATATTTTTTTAGGATTTTATCTGCATATTTTAAATCAATATCATTAATTCTCAACGATTCGGAAAAATTCCGGATTTGCTGGAATAAATCATCAAAATACGTAACATTCAATGGAATCGACAATTGAAGCGGATCAATTTGAGGAATCTGCATTTGGGGTATTATTATTTCTGGAAATATACTATGATCAAATAAATTTTGAAAACTCGAAATGCTTAGGCCAATATCCTTTTTGGCAAGGTTAATTTCAGCAACAAATCCCTCAATATTTATTGACATTTTATTGATTATTTCATCATGATATCTTTGAATTGCATCTTTGAATTGAATAAAAAAATGTTCATCTGCTGGAACACCAAAAATATTGTTTAATTTTGTATTATTATCACAAATTATGCGAGCAATGCATTTTAATTCTGAATCAGGAATCTTCTGAAAAAGATCAAAAGAAAATTTTGGCTCTTCAATAAGGCCAAAGAACAGTTTTATCGTAAATTCTCTCTCATCAAGGTGTTCTTCTAATAATTGTTCCGCTTTTATGAATTGATTTACTGTAAACGGTCGGATTTCTAGCTCTCCAAGTGTTTTTGATGAAAATTTAAAATTGGATTGTTTCCTTATAGGCTTGGCAGATGTTTGAATTTCTTTCTCTATTTCGGATTCCTGCATATTTGTCACCAAATTTAAGGTTTAAAAAATCAGAAGAATTGTGCTAGTCTTTGCTGGTGCATCTTTCGATCAATAAAATAGTGTAATGAGATGTAGTATTATATTCGTTTTGAAATGATTTGTCGAGAACAACATTCGGTTAATACTCTTTTTCTTCCTGTGATTTCACAATTCGTTCCATCAGTTCCGCATTATGCTTGAGCATTTACATAATCTCAGAACTATCCGAAGATGTCTATTATCTCTAATATGAGTGCTTTCCTTTCTTCATTTTTAAGATGTTCTTCAATCGCCACAACTATCTCTGAGGTCCTGTCTCGTCTGTTCTTTTCTGGCAAGTTCATCGATTTTGTCCAGGGGATTGGCAGGGACCTTTTTGCTGGCCGGTTTTCTTCCTCCTTTTCTTCCTCTGCCAATTGCACTTTGATAATATTCTATTTTGTAAATGTATGTGGATTATATTCAATTATTGTAGCCTACAAAAAATGTAAAGACGGTGGATTGGTGCGGATCAATGCTAAGATTACATCAAAGCTGAAAGATGATCCGGACATAATTTATGATGAAATGGAACTATCCAACGCCCACAGATGCTGGCTGCAATTTCTTTTACGAGTTTAGTATTGGTGTGGATAGTAATGTGAACTGTAACAGAATAATTAAAAAAACAGGGATTGAACCCCGGATAAAACGAAGCCTCAGGAGGGAGTTGAACCCCCGACCTGCTGATTACAAATCAGCCGCTATACCACTAAGCCACTGAGGCGCTCTACCTAATTGGACGTAAGGGGTAAAAAATGTGGCGATATGATCTTGCCCGTTTTCATATATTTTTCCATCCATTTACCCAATTATTCCCATATGGCTGATCTGCCCCTCATCGATATTTCGTCTGGGCTTGCCTCTGGCCATGTAAATGATAAAAAAATGATGAAAAAGAACCGAAGCCTCAGGAAGGAGTCGAACCTTCGACCTGCTGATTACAAATCAACCGCTATTCCACTAAGCCACTGAGGCGCTTTATCTAATCAGTTCTCAGGGGTAAAGAATGTGGCGATATGATGTGATGATATGGTATCCTGGATGGGCACCGGCTGACGAAGTGATCACTCCGTTTCCCATGATCTTTGTCTCTCGGCAGGTTCACGTCCGTCCGGTCTCCGGCCAGCCTCCAGCCCAGTTCTCTGCTCAGACCGTATATTCCTGTTCAGGATATGAAATTCCATCGATCATTCCATCGAACATTCTATCCATCCTTCCCCCCGGTCTCTCCCCCCTTATCTATTCCAAATCCCTTTATGCCGTCAGAATCAGAATACTACATAATCATGGTACACCTGACTGTAGATATCGGAGGCAGACCCGGTCTGGACTGCAGGGGATTCTGTAAATACTGTTACTTTAAAGGGGTTCGCGAGGAAGAAGAACCAGAACCCCTGGGCTGTAAACACTGCGTCCCGTTTGCAGTCGGGTGTGACTACTGCACCAATTTTGTTCGGGAACGCTACACTGGATTCAAAGATCTCCGCGATGTGGCAGATGACGTACTGGGCAACCTGCAGCTGATGGATGGCAGTCTGGAGCGGATCACGATATCCGGCGGCGGTGATCCGTCCTGTTATCCGGCATTTGAGGATCTTATGGATCTCTTAGGCAGCATGGAGGTGCCCATTCATATCGGATACACCAGCGGAAAAGGATTCGATGACCCGGATATGGCTGACCGGATGGTCGAACAGGGCCTCTCTGAAGTCTCATTCACGATTTTCTCGGCAAATCCTGAACTCCGTCGAAAATGGATGGGGGATCAGACACCGGAGGCCTCCCTTGCTGTCCTGGAAACACTATGTCAGAAAATAGATGTCTACGCCGCAGTGCTGGTTATTCCCGGTGTCAATGACGGTGAAGATCTCGAACGCACCTGTAAATGGCTGGAAGAGAAAGGGGCAAAAGGTCTCATTCTGATGCGGTTTGCGAACCGGGAGGAACAGGGGCTTATTCTTAAAAATGGGCCCATCATTAAGGGCCAGCGGGTGCAGTCCGTATCGGCATTCCGTGACATGGTGACCGATCTCAATGAACGTTACAATCTGCGCATCAACGGCACACCGCTCTGGGACCCCACACTCGGGTCACCGTTTGCCATCCTTGACGAACCGGACCTTCTGGAAAAACTCCCGCGGGTGCGGAAGCAGGTGAGTCTCATCTCCGGCTCTATCGCTGCCCGCTATGTGCAGGAAGTGCTTGATGCCTGTGGAAACAAGTCCTGGGTGCACAGCCCGAAAAAAGAGATTGCCTGTCTTATTACCCGCGATGACCTGAAAGAGATTGACCTCTCCTCGCTTGAAAAAGTTGTCATCATCCCGGGTCGTTCATTTGTCCATGAGATGGAAGCAACAGAGATACTCTCGGCAGATGGTGTGCGGCGGACTATCATCCGTGGACCTGATACCCTCACCGCTGATGCAGAGACCTCCATGGGCATGACCCGGAATGAAGTGCTCCAGATGGAAATCGATGGGTTCTCCTCTCTTATCCACCTCATTAACCAGAATGGGGTCTAACCCCTTCCATTCAGAAAAAATTGATTTAAATCGGATGCAGCCTTCATTGGGGAAATCCCCTTTCATCAGGGATGAGCCGATGAAAGGGCTGTATCATCTTTATCTGCACTTTTGATTATAGAGTTCTGCGCAGTGTTCAATCTCTGAGATTATCTCCTCACCTATGAGGCCTTTCATCGTCTGTGCAAATGGAATCAGTTCAATGGGGCCGTTTTGTAATGTGCAGGAGACGCCTCCGTCTTTACCCGGGTGGACATCGTAGACGCGGCCGTTTTCAAAAGTCACCAGGAGACCTTCATTGGTATATCCTATCTTTGTAGATCCTGTCATATTTTTTCTTCACCCTGAATGATTCAGAGATTTGATCCCGGATGCCTTAATCCCTCTTTTCAGAGGCAGGGAATAACGCATGGTGGGAATGATAGTTTAGATCAAATGCACATTGTTTTCCCTAATACCTGCACATATTATTCTAATGAACCATCGGTACTCGGAACGAATCTGCTCAACACAGAAATCTTTTATCCGTGAGATACTGAAGGTCACCGCAAACCCGGAAATTATATCCTTTGCAGGCGGCCTTCCCAATCCCAATCTCATTGATGATGAGGGGATACAGAAAGCCGCCGCAGCAGTACTGAAAGAAGACGGCAAGACCGCCCTTCAGTATTCAACCACCGAGGGCCATCCGCCCCTGCGGGAATGGATTGCAGAGCGATACCGCACCCGGTATGGTCTTAGTGTTGATGCTGATAATATCCTGATCACAAACGGGTCTCAACAGTGCCTTGACCTTGTCGGAAAGGTATACATTGACAAAGGAGATTCTGTCATCATTGAAGATCCCGGATATCTTGGGGCCATTCAGTCATTCTCCATGTTTCAGGCAGAATTCCTTCCGGTTCCCCTGAATGAGGAAGGGCCGGATATGGCTTGTCTGAAAAATGTCCTTGATACGACATCCGCAAAATTCATGTATGGCATTCCGAATTCGCAGAATCCTTCGGGTATTTCCTACTCGGAGAGCAGGAGACGCGATCTTGGGGCCATTCTCTGCGAATATGAAATGCCGTTTTTAGAGGATGATGCATATGGTGAGCTTCAGTTTGACGGTGTTACGAGAAAACCGGTCAGCGCCTATATGGACGGAGAGGGTATTCTGACAGGCTCATTCTCCAAGATATTCTCACCGGGTATGCGGATGGGGTGGGTATGTGCACCTGATGAGGTCATGGAAAAGATTCTCATCGCAAAACAGGCGTCTGATCTGCACTCTAACTATCTTTCCCAGCGCATTCTCTCCAAATATCTGGACGAAAATGATATTGATGCACACATTGCCGGTATAAATGAGGCATATGGGAAACGTGCCGGGTGGATGATTGCGAAGATGGAGGAGTGTTTCCCGGACGATGTGCACTTCACCCGTCCGACGGGCGGCATGTTTGTCTGGCTGACGCTTCCGGAGGGGGTATCTTCCACGCGTCTCTTTGACGCTGCCCTGGAGCGAAAGGTCGCCATTCTGCCGGGGACACCATTCTATACTAATGGCGGTGGTGAATCTACGGCACGGATCAATTTCTCCAATTCTGATAAAGACGAGATCCTGACCGGCATCGGCATTGTTGCTGAAGTGCTGGAAGAAATTCGTACCACCCCCCAATAGGGAACTATTTTTTTCGGTTTGTCCCGGATAGCGGTTGCCGGGTTTTTCCATGGTCTGTTGTGGACACTTCAACTCTTTTATCATGGCTGATGTGAGAGTTTACAGCAATGGTTAACCGAATCACTGGTATTGTTCTTGTAGGGCTCTGTCTCTGTTTACTCTCAGCAGGGTGCACCACCACCCCTGATGAACCGGCAGCGACATCTGAAGATGCAGAGATGACAGCACTTCTTGAACGTGCAGATACAGAAATCTCTGCAGGATTGTCCCAGTTGCAGGAAAATAATGCAGAGAGTGCAAAAGAATTGTCGGGAACCGGAATCACTGGTGATCCGGCGGCACACGTGCTGCAGGAGAAACTTGCCGGTGTCTCGCCCTATGTCGTTTCGTCCCTGGTGATAGACACAGAAGGTGTTGTTACGGCAGCAGCGCCGGTGCACTACGAAGCAATTGTTGGCATGGACCTTGGTCACCAGTCTGAGGTGCAGTATGCAAACGAGGTTAAAGAACCGGTGCTTTCCGGGATATTCATGCTTGAGGAAGGGTTCCCGGGCATATCCCTGAGTTATCCGGTGTTTTCCGGTGACGATACCTATCTGGGATATACTGATCTCACCTTCCGGCCGGAAATTTTCCTGCGCCAGTATTTCAGCCCCATCACGGAAGAGACGGGGTATGAGTTCATGGTGTTGCAGACAAACGGCATGATTCTCTATGAGACCAATGAAGAGGAGGTAGGGAAGAATGCTCTTACCGATCCTATCTATCAGGCAACAGAGATCCCGAAACTGGCAGAGAAGATTGTAGCAGAACCGTCTGGGCGGGGAGAGTATATCTTCTGGGACGGGGACTGGAAGAGGGAAGTTCAGCGTGAACTCTACTGGTCAACGCTTGCATTTGACGGGATCGAGTGGCGTGTGGCAGTCATTCGTGACATGGACGACAGTTTTTCCCCGACATCGGTTTCCACCCCGCGATCTGACGAGGCACTGGGTGCGGATATCTGCTCATTAACATCTTTTGTCGAAAACGCGGCTTTATTTGGTCAACAAAACGGCCGTGATGCTGCCCTTTCAGTATTCAACGATCCGGGTGGTGAATTCATTGACGGGGAACTCTACATCTTTGCCTACGATATGAACGGCACCACGCTTGCGCATCCCTACCAGCCGGGAGTTGTTGGCAAAAACCGGAATGATCTGAAAGACAAAAACGGTCTTGAAATTCATAAGAGCTGTATGGACCTTGCGTCCCGTGGCGGTGGGTACATGTACTTTACCTTTGTAAATCCGTCTGAAAATTATTGTGAGGAACTGAAACTTGTCGCAATCCGCCCGGTTGACGAGACGTGGTATGTGGGTTCCGGCATCTATATTCCGGAGATGGATGTCGCACTGAACCAGAATGCCATTGATTCCCTTGTTTCCCGCGTGAAGGAAGCGCAGGCCTTTGCCCTGACATCATCTGCATACGGGAATGAGAGTGAACTCTTTGCAGTGATGAACGACAAATTCGGGGACGATGCCAGCTATGTCTTTGCCTATGATATGAACGGGACATGCCTCTCTCTCCCCTGCCAGCCGGAGATGGCGGGAACAGACCGCCTGAACTTCACCGATGCCTATGGCGTTGGCGCAGTCAAACTGGAGATTGATGCTGCACAGCGGGGTGGCGGGTATGTGTATGTGGTCTATGAGAATCCTGATACGGGGAATGAGGAACTTAAGTTCTGTTATGTGCTGCCGGTGATGGATGAATGGTTTGTTGGATCGGGGATTTATGCGGGTGTTGTGGAGTGAATGAATCCCTTTTTTTCTGGCAAAATATATACCCGTTTTTTTTGAATTAACATGATATTTCTTGTTAATATGAGATGTTTATGTCTCATTTGCCGATAAAATAAGATGCTCGAAATCTATATGTGATACCGTCGTTTATTGGCTGGTAAAAAATCCATTACGCCTCATATATTTCAGCAATCCGGTTCACAATAGAGAGCATGTATCCTTTTTTAATGATGTCTGTTATCTCTCCGGGCATCATGCGGTCAATGCGGACGTGGACGGTGAGAATCCGGCGAATGGTCTCTGTTTCAGCAACGCAGAGAAGGGATGGTTTTTCAAAATATCCGGTCGTCTCATCCGCCCATCCCCGCCAGTGTGTATTGATGAGCCAGTTATTGTCATAGAGCGTCCGCACGAATTTGTTCACCGGCGGACAGGTGCCGTTCTTCTGAATATCTTCCTCGTGGCCATTCAGGATTGCTGCTCCGTCTAAAAGCCCCCGGTAGGCAAGCACTGCCTCAAAATTTTCAGGGGTGGGTGTCTCTGATTCACGGTGCATTCAGAAATGTGTGCACTAACCAGTGATAAATGGATTGAAAGTTGTCTTTCAATACGAAAAATGTGAAAACAAACGAACCGTAAAAATGTATGCTGTACTCCGTTTGTGCAAGAAAGTAAATAGGTCATTTTAATGGGTAGAAATCTAAGTCTATTTTTATTGAATTCTGGATCTCCAAGGATGTGATTATTTGACCGAAAAAGAAGCTGAGCCTGCAGAAGATAATAAATCTGTAAAAAATGTGGCTGAATACTTGGAAGCAGTAACAGAATCATTGAAATATGAATTTGGAAAATTTGCGTTCAGAGGGCAGGGCGATGTCTCACATCCGATTAGTTCCACAGCTGCAAGAAGACTTGGTTATAATAAATTAGGAAAGGACGCGCTGAGTAAATTTAATGATTATAACAGCGATTTGATTTCTGATGCAAAACTTAAGGGCTATGATAAGAAAGGAAATAGAATTCTGGGAGACCTTGAGCTTTTGGCAGAACTCCAGCATAATGGGGCTGCAACTGCATTAATTGATTTCACGTATTCTTCTTTAGTTGCACTTTATTTTGCATCTGTAAATGATCCTGATAAAGACGGTGTTGTATACATCATCAATACACTAGATTTCGGCAAATTTCAAAAAATTGATAGTGGTAAGTCTGAGTGGAAATTTAAACAATATATGAAAAATGGGGACGCTTTTCTTTGGGTATGGGAACCTTCTGATTTGAATAACCGAATACCAAAACAGCATTCGCTATTCATTTTAGGAAAGCCTGAAATTAGCAGCGAATCGATAAAAAATATTACGATTGATGCAGATAAAAAAGCTCGAATATTATATGAATTACAAAAAATCCATGATGTCGGTGGCTTAACTCTTTTTAATGATATGATAGGATTTGCATCCGAAAATAGCTGTGAAAACCCATACTATTCCGAAGAATATTTGTTGCACATGAATAAAGCAAAATCAATGTGGGTCACTGATAACTTGAATGTAGAAGAAATAATGGAATATGTGGAGAAAGCCCTAAAAATAAATCCTATTTCCTACGAGGCCCTTAATTTTGGTGTCGAATTAAAACATTCATTAAATGATTACCCTGGAGTAATTGAGATCGGTAATCGGATTCTTGAAATAAATCCCGATAATTTCAAGGCCCATTCATTAATTGGGAATGCAACTTTGGAAATGGAAAAGGAATTGCTAAGATATGAAGATAATGGGTCTCCTTCGGAATAATATCAATTTTGATCTCCATATTGGGAATGAATATCCCAATTGCATCTCTTTTATTCACAGAAAAATGGTAACTATTCAGCTCCCATCAATTTTAACACCAATTGTTCATTAGATCCATATATTATGACAGCACATTAACTTTTAATGAATGTGCCTCCCAATCGGGACCAGATATTGCATTTAGTTCTGACCGATCCAGAAGCCACAACGGATCTCATTTTGGACCTATATCTCACTGTTCAGAAACAAGCTGAAATCATTGAGAAACAGGCTCTGAAAATCGTAGAGCTTGAAGCACGGATTGAAAATCTGGAGGCACAGTTAAAGCAAAATAGTCGTAATAGCAGTCGTCCACCTTCAAGTGATTTTTTCAAACCAAAACCCCAGAGCCTGAGGAAAAAGAGCGGCAAGAAACCTGGTGGCCAAAAAAACCATCCGGGTAAAACCCTTAAATTGGTGGAAGATCCGGATGAGATTGTCTCTCATCCGGTTTCAACCTGTGAATGTGGGCATTCCCTCCAGGCAATTGAACCCTTCAAAATTGTGAGACGACAGGAATTTGATATTCCCCCCGTCAAAATCACAGTGACCGAACACCGGGCTGAAGTAAAGATTTGTCCTGTATGTGGAAGGAAAAATATGGGTGAATTTCCCCTGCATTTGACTAATACAACTCAATATGGACCAAATCTCAAGGCAGATGTGCTGTATCTGAAGGATGAAATCTTCACGTCTTTCGAAAAGGGGGCAACACTCTTTAAGGACAGATACCACCAGCAGATAAGTCAGGGAACGATTCAGAATATCTGCCGTGAGGCGTATAAATCTCTTGAGTCCTTTGAATCAGAGATTAAAGGAATCCTCCTTCATTCTCCTGTTTTACACGCTGATGAAACCGGATTAACCGTTCTTGGACTAAGATGGTGGCTGCATACGATAGGCAACGAGAAACTTACGCTATATGCTGTTCATCCAAACAGAGGCTCAAAAGCTGTTAATGCCATGGGAGTTATTCCAAACTATAACGGAATTCTCGTACACGACTTCTGGGCAACATACTTCATGTATGGTTGTCAGCATTCTCTCTGTAATGCTCACATAATGAGGGAATTAGTGGGGATTGTCGACGGATATAACCAGAACTGGGCAGGAAAGATGAAAACGCTCTTTGAAGACGTTTATGAGTACATCTTTATTCAAAACAAGCGAAATCCTGTGAGATTGACCGAATTTGAAAAGGCATATCAAAATATTCTGGATGAAGGATTTTGGGAAAATCCATCACCCCCGGATCATCTGACCTGCAGGAGAAGAGGGCGAAAAAAGAGGTCAAAACCAGTCAATCTCCTGAGAAGACTGGATGGATATCGTGAAGATATTCTGAGATTTATGTACAACGCAGTCGTCCCCTTTACGAACAATCTGGCAGAACGGGACGTCAGAATGATGAAAGTGCAGCAGAAGATCTCAGGGACGTTCAGATCGGTTGAGGGGGCAGAGATATTCGGCAGAATTCGAGGGTATATTTTGACAGTTAGGAAGAATGGAAAGTCAGTGTATGAGGCATTGAAAAGGTTGGCCGAAGGGAAACCATTCACTGTTCATGAACTCATGGCTGAATAGTTACCAAATAATTCAAAATAGATCATATCCTCATAGTCAAAAAGAGAGTCAGGCACAGGTCTTATTGATTGCCCGGCCGTTCACTGCCATCCCTGCCATACTTTCCTCTCTCCTGGCAGATCATCGGCGGCGGGAACCCTCACACACACCCAGCTGAACTCCCCGTCCGGGCGTAACCTTTCCGGGTCAGGAGATCCCCCAGGGCAAGATTCAGAATATCACCATGTGACAGGTTGATAAAAGACAACGTGCCATTCGGGTCCACTCTCATAGCTACCAGCAAAGCTAATCTCCATGAACCGCCGGAACCCGATAAGAGAAGATGCGATCTTATTACACCGGATATCAGATAGATTATTCAGTGCCTTACGTTCCAACACATATTCCAGAATCAGAAATGATAGATTCAGAAAGAGCAGTATCAACAGCCCTGAAATAATCGTATTTCCGGCAATACTTATAGAATTGAGGGTTTTTCAAGTCAGACATAATGATCATTTTTTTAAGAGCCAAAACCCTTAAAAAGCGACCAATCATAGCTTCAGAACACAAAATGTCCTATGCTGTCGATGGGATCCGAACCCACGACCTCCAGATGTCTCAGATAAAGCGCTCCGAAATTTGCTCAAACCCTATGAGTCTGGCGCCCTAACCAACTAGGCCACGACAGCATGTAATTATACACACAATGTGCACAATAAGGACGACGGGCGGCGTATTAAAGCTTCTGATTTCGATTTGGTGTGGCGGAAATATGCGGGTATTTGATACTGGGGAGGGTTATTTTCTCGTGTTTATTGCTGTATCTCCTCTCCTTTTATTCCGTTCTCTTTTTTCTCTTGCACGGTGTCTCTGTCCTGGTCTTAGATGTGATTGTGATTTTTAATTCCCGGAAGAGTATGTCTGGATAAGTGAAGGATCTCTTTTCATCCGGGATTTTATCCTGGGAAAATTAAGAGCGATGGTGGGGTTAAAAGTGAGGGGTGAATTAAGAGCAAAGGGGTTGCTCCCCTGCAGCCCTTCCTCCTTTGCCGGGTAAATAACGACGTGAAGATCCGCTTACTATTGAGCAAAAAAGAGTGAAAAAAAGAACAAAAAACAAGCAAACGAAAAAAAATCAAAAAGAAAAAGAAAAAACCCGGACAGCCCTACTCGTCCCTGCCATGTTTCTGGGAAATATACACACTGACAGCAGCAGATATCGCCGCTGCTTCCTTCCCATGGCGCAGGGAATCTGCAAGGGTCTGCATGCGTGTTTCCTCTTCCCGGAGATACCTGCTGAGATTCTCCTTCATGTGCTCTTCCTGCAGGAAATGCGTATGGGTATCCCCCGCAATAAAGTGCCGGTTATTCATAATGGCATGGTGAAGTGGTAGGGTTGTCTGCACTCCAAGAATCACATATTCAAAGATAGCCCGCCGCATGCGCTCGATGGATTCCGTTCTCGTACGGCCCCACCCGCAGAGTTTTGAGATCATTGAGTCATACATTGGCGGAATCGAGTAACCCATGTGGATACCGGAATCAACACGAATACCGGGCCCTCCCGGAGAACGGTAACGCACAATCTTGCCCGGGTCTGCCTGAAAATTATTCAGGGGATCTTCTGCATTAATCCGACACTCGATCGCATGGCCGTTCAGAGCGATATCACTCTGCTCAAAAGGAAGCTCTTCACCTGCAGCGATTGCAATCTGCTGACGCACCAGGTCAACGCCTGTCACCATCTCTGTCACTGTGTGTTCGACCTGCAGGCGGGTGTTCATCTCCATGAAGTAATAGTCGCCGTCTGCGTAGAGGAACTCCACTGTACCGGCATTATAGTATCCTGAGGCTTCCGTTACCTTCAGGGCTGATTTTGCCATATCTTCACGGAGAACGTCTGTCATAATGGGGCAGGGTGCTTCCTCCACCAGTTTCTGGTGACGCCGCTGAATGGAACATTCACGGTCATAGAGGTGAATCTGATTGCCGCACTGGTCTGCAAGCACCTGAAACTCAATGTGGCGTGGCTTGACCAGATACTTCTCGATAAAGACCGTAGAATCCCCGAACGCAGATGCAGCAATACGCATACCCTTTTCGATTGCTTCCTCGAGACCTGCCTCGTTCTCTACAATCTGCATCCCGATACCGCCGCCGCCCGCTGATGCCTTGACAATCACCGGGTAGCCGATATCAGCAGAAATCTTCTTTGCATCATCAAAGCAGGTGACCCCGTCCGGGGTATACGGCAGAACCGGCACCCCTGCCTTCTCCATCATATGCTTTGATCTGAGTTTTGATCCCATCGCCTCAATAGAGCGCCAGGACGGGCCGATAAATGTCAGTCCTTCCTCCTCGCATCGGTGGGCAAATCCACTGTTCTCTGCAAGGAACCCGTATCCGGGATGAATCGCCTCAGCACCGCTCTTCTTCGCGATATCGATGATTCGCTCCTGATTCAGGTAACTCTTAGATGGGTGTGCCTCTCCGACGAGAAACGATTCATCAGCGTACTTGACATGGAGAGAATGTTTGTCTGGTTCAGAGTAGATGGCGACCGTCTCAATCTCCATCTCACGGCAGGCCCGCATCACGCGGATTGCAATCTCTCCACGATTTGCAACGAGCACCCTCTCGAAATACGTCATTCAATCACCAGCAGAACGTCCCCGTTCCGGACTGCGTCACCAACATCCACAAAGATGCTGGTGACCTTTCCGTCTTTCTTTGAAACGATGGGGTTCTCCATCTTCATCGCCTCAAGGACAACGAGGGTGTCTCCTTTTTTGACCTCAGCTCCGATTCGGGTCTCTACTTTCAGGACCATGCCCTGAATATTTGATTTGACCCCTCCTTTGATCGCCGTCCGGGGGATCTGTTTTGACCCGGTGGATGCGGCATCCCTGACCTCGCCGCCATCGACGGAGAGAATACGGACGGCGAAAACTTCACCGTCAACCTCGACATCCATTGAGGTGGGAATCGTGCCTGCCTGTGCAGCCCCTGCATCCACTTTCCGTGGAATTATTTCAGCAACACGTTCGCCACGCAAAAATGACGGTGCAATCGCCGGATAGAGAATATAGGTGAGGATGTCCTCATCTTTTGTGACAATTCCCTCTTCCCGGGCCTCTGTTGCCATCCTCTCATAGGCAGGATCAAGGAGATCTCCGGGCCTTCCGGTGAATGGTTCCTCATCCCCGATGATGAGCGAACGAATCTCATCCGAGATCGGTCCCGGTGGTTTTCCGTAGAGGCCACGCACATAATCCTTGACTTCCTTGGTCACATTCGTGTAGCGCTCTCCGCCCATCAGGACATTGAGGACTGCCTGTGTTCCCACAATCTGGCTCGTTGGCGTGACAAGCGGCGGATACCCGAGGTCTTTTCGTACCCGTGGGATCTCCTTGTGCACTTCTTCAATCCGGTCCAGTGCATCCTGTTCTTTCAGCTGTGAGACAAGATTTGAGATCATGCCGCCCGGCAGCTGATAGATAAGGACATCACTGTCAACCCGTTCAGAGATCGGATCCACCAGTGTTCCATACTTTTCCCGGATGGTAAGACAGATATCTCGTACCGGCCGTAGTTTCATCAGGTCAATGCCGGTGTCACGCGGTGTCCCGATGAGACTCGCCACAATACTCTCGGTTGGGGGTTGTGACGTGCCCATCGAAAACGGGGACATCGCAGTATCCAGGATGTCAACCCCTGCCTCTATTGCGGCCTGATAACTCATCGGTGAAATGCCACTTGTTGAGTGGCTGTGGAGATCGACAGGTATGTCAATCTCACGTTTAATTCCGGTGATGAGTCGGCGTGTTTCCTCCGGCATGATGAGGCCCGCCATGTCCTTGATGCATATGGAATCACATTCGTGGGCATAGAGGTCCCGTGCCATTTCAATGAAACCCTCGGTGGAGTGCACCGGACTGGTGGTATATGATATTGTGCCCTGGAGGTGTGCACCTATATTTTTCACCGATTCCATTGATTTTTCCATATTGCGGACATCATTGAGGGCATCGAATATCCTGAAGATATCGACACCGTTTCTGCTGGCAGCCTCAATGAATTTTTCCACAACATCGTCAGGGTAGTGGCGGTATCCGACAAGATTCTGCCCGCGCAGGAGCATCTGTATCGGTGTATTCGGAAGCCCTTCCTTCAAGGTGCGCAGGCGCTGCCACGGGTCATCATTTAAGAACCGTATCGCGCTGTCGAACGTTGCGCCCCCCCACGCTTCTACTGAGAAGAATCCGACAGAATCGATGGCATGCGCCAGTTCCGTCATATCCTCTGTTTTGAGACGGGTTGCAATCAAAGACTGATGTGCATCCCTGAGGGTCGTGTCAGTAATTTTTACAGGATTGGCAGTACTCATTAAACACCTCTATGGGGCAGGAAATTGATATTGTCGAGTCTTTAATAACTTACTTCTGACTCTATAAATACCCAACGAATGACACGAAAACGGCTACAATAATGAGAATAGAACCAAAAAAGGCGACATTGTCTGTTTTGGAACGGCGAAATGTGGGGAGATATGTCCCCCCGCCCCGGTACCCCCGCGTCGCAAGTATTATGCCCTGTTCCCGTGCCCGGTGAATTTGTATGATGGTGAGGGCGAAGCCAAGGGGTATCAGGTCATGGACAGGCCCTCTGCTCCCTTTCAGTTTCAGGGCATTTTTAATGTCGCGGATGTCTTTTTCGATACGCCTGAGTGAGGAAACAGCCATCTCTGCAGTCAGTCCGAGGTCAAACCCGATGCGGTCACCAAAGGCCCAGACTGCAGTGTTCATCAGGTCTCCCTCCCGGCCGTGTCCGAATGCCCAGAATGCAATGAGGGTGACGACGGTCATCCGGAATCCGTATGATATGCCGTCACCGCCAAATGCTTCGGTAAACCCTGCGACAAGAATAATTGCACCGAAAATAACTGCAGCGGCATGCCTCCCCGGGAGGTTGCGTTCACCGCGGCCAATGATTCCCCACCAGAGTGCCACTAAAACAGCACCGAAGACGGAACTGAAGGCGGCACATGAGAGGAGCAGTGTTGCCCCGATTCTCAGGCGTGCATCCTGCATAAGGCCTCCGTTGCATCCTGTAATCTGATATTTTTCGGTTGTGCGCCCTCTTCCGTGGCCCGGGTAAGATACCGGGGTGCTCCTTTCCATGCAGGAATCGCTTCCGGGACTTTGCCCCGGCAGACAAGCGCACCCTCTTCTATCTCCCAGATGACGTCTGCTGCCGGAAGGACTGCCTGTTCATGGGTGAAAATAATAATGAGCGGGTGGTTTCCCTCTTCAATTGCAGCGCAGACTCGTTTCTTCTCCCTGCAGTCCAGGCCCGCAAAGGGTTCGTCCAGTATTACTGCATCCCAGAGGTTCCCGAGAAGACAGGTCAGGTGCAGACGTTTGAGTTCCCCCCGTGAAAGAGTGAGGGTCTTTGCATTCTGCCTGCCGTCAAGTCCTGCCTGTCTGAGTGTTTCTGCAACCGGAAGATGCCATGACCGAATCTCGTCTTTGACCAGAAACCCTGTCACATGATATTCAGGGAACTGCATGGAGAGGGTGAGGTGCAAGATCCCGTCTCGGTTTATTCGTCCGGATGCCGGTTCAAATATTCCGGCAAGAGCAGATGCAAGCGTTGTCTTCCCGCTTCCCACAGGGCCTGTTACAAGGTGCACGCCCTGCCCAAAGACTCCGTCGGCACGAAGATTCCACTCTCCGTGCGAAAGAGTGAGCCGGTCTGCTTTCAGATACATTCTGCAATCCTCCACAACGACGGGTACATCTCAGTTTCTGACAGGTGAAAAAAAACTTCTTTGGGGGTGCCGGCGTATCGGGGGCGACCGCCTTCAAAAAACACCACCCGGTCAGCGCGGGCTGCGGTATCCATATCCTGTGTACACTGAAGAATGCAGGGTGCCGGCCGCTTTCGTATGATGGTTTCCAGAATCTCCGCTGCTTTCCGGTCAAGGTGAGTGTCTGTCTCATCCAGAATGAGTAATTCAGGTGAGAGGGCAAGGGCTGCGGCACAGGCGACCAAGACCTTCTCTCCACCGGAGAGTGTATGGCTGGTGCGGGAGCAAAGGTGCAGGATTCCCATGTCGGAGAGCACACCCAAAACGGCTGGTTCAATATCATCCACGGGAGTTCTCCGGAACCGGAGGCCTGAGGCCACTTCGTCATATACGGTCCGGAATACGAGATTATTGTCCGGAACTTCGCCGACCCATCCGGTATGCACTGCACGTGGCTCTTTGCCGGAGATGGTGAGCGTCCCGTGGTGCGGGAGTTCAATGCCTGCACAGAGTTTCAGGAATGTGGTCTTTCCACTGCCATTGGGGCCGATGATTGCGGTATGCCCTCCCCCAATATGAAGAGATTCAATATCCAGCAGTCGGTGGCGCAGATTCTGTGCATAAATCATCAGATACGTTCCCCGATAATATACACAGCAATCCCTTTAAGGACATCTCCTGCAATGAATGGCACCAGACCAAGCAGCACGGCCTGTGCCAGTGCCATCCCTGTCGAGTATGCCATCCATGTGATGCCAAAAAGGTATATGGTGAGGGTGGCTGCAGCAATTCCCGCCGCCCTGACTATTATGTTCTCCTGTTCATAGGCAAGGCCTGCCAGAAGGACTGCAGGGATAAATCCAATCAGGTATCCCCCTGTCGGGCCCATAAGAACACCGATTCCTGCGAGGCCATTGTGAAAGACCGGCATATTCAGGATTCCCAGGAGCAGGTATACAAAAACAGGCAGTACTGCATACCGTCCCATCACAACTGCTGCTAAGAGAACAAAAAAGGTCTGCAGGGTAACGGGTACCGGAGGGATGGGCAGGGATACCCATCCGCCCACCGCAATCAGGGCTACAAATGCTGCCGTCAGGGATATCCGGTGGCTTCGTTGTTCATCGCCGTACATGTCAACCTAATATTGTGCGGCGGTTGACATGATAAAAGATTCAGGCCGGGGTGCAGTCCCCGGAGAATACCCGCTCAACCTTGCCATTGTCGCGCCGCACAATAAGGGCGCCATATTCGTCAATGTCAATTGCCATGCCTTCAAAGGATTTGCGGGGGGTTTTAATCTTTACCCGTTTGTCAAGTGTCAGTGAGAGACTCTTCCATTCGCGCACAATGGATTCATATTCTCCTGCCTCAATCAGGCGGAGCCGCCTTTCAAACTCACGCAGCAGGTATGCAAGGAACGCAGCCCGGTCAATGGGTTCGCCGTGTTCAGCCTGAAGTGATGTGATAGGTGTCTCCGGATTCCCCGGAAGGGACTGTGGCGGAACGTTTGCGTCGATGCCTATCCCCAGAATGCAGTGTTTGACATCCTCTGCTTCCGCTGATATTTCAAGCAGTATCCCTGCCACTTTCCGGTCACCGATGTAGATGTCATTGGGCCACTTGATGAGGGCCCCAATCTGGTAGAGTTTCCGGATGGTCCGGACAAGCGCAATAGAACAGGCCATTGTCACCATAAAGACATGATCAATGGGAATCTCCGGTTTTAGGATAATGGTCGTCCAGATACCCCCGGGAGGAGAGACCCAGTGACGTCCAAGACGTCCGGTGCCACCTGACTGCTCCTCTGCGATGATCACGGTCCCGTTCAGTTCTGCAACAGGTGTCTTTGCACAGAGGTCCTTTGCAATCAGGCCGGTGGAAGGAACTGAAGCGTAATACTCAATCCTCTGTCCAATAAAATCTGTCTTCAGGTGCCGTTTTATTTCGTATGGGACGAGTTTGTCGGTGCGTCCGAGTAAATGATAGCCTGCGGGCCGGGATGCTTCTATCTCATACCCCAGTTCACGCAGTTCTTTGATATTTTTCCAGACTGCTGACCGTGTCACGCCGGTTTTTTTACTGATCTCCTCGCCGGAGACGGGTTTTCCGGCTTCTTCAAGAATGCTGAGAATCTGGTTTGCGGTCGTATTCATAGTGTCATCACTTCTTTGCGGCCACGGCTTCAGTGGGGAGAGGGCAGGGATCTTTGCCGCATACCTGTTTTAAAATTGCCGACTGGTTTTCCATAAGGGTTGCAAGGTCAAAGATGCCGGTGATGTCCACCAGCCCGATGGCAGCGATCACTTCTCCCTCGCTGTTATGAACCGGGGCAACCACAACCGGTACGTTTGCATACGGCCCGGTCTTTGGAACGGTTTTTATCAGATGATTCTTCCTCATTGCGAGTTCAAGAATCGGTCCGGTATATGCATCATCAACTACTACACCCTCTTCAATCCTCACTCCGGGATTGTTCAGGGACCGTGTTGTCACAGGGAGGCGGTTTATGATTTCATGGATTGCAAGGGCAACCCCGGTGAGGTCACCTGCATTAGAATCTGCGGATATGATATTGTCACTCATGGAAAACACCTGAAGGTTCGGAACTTAAAAAAATAGAATGACTGAATGTTAAAATAAGGTTTCGCTTTCACAGGTGCAAAAATGGCGCAAAAAACCTCGTGAGGGATATTCATGTATGGTTGTTACGACGACTGTCCCTTCTCCCACAGGGTAGGAGACCATGATGGCCTTCCCGTCATCAGTCTGTGCCAGGACATCACCTTCCGGGTCTTTGATGTAGCCGTCACAGTCGACTTCACTGGTATCAAAGTCCTCAAGAATGGTTGTGAGAGGGCCTGCCCCGTCAACCGTCACCGGACTCGTGAAGTATTCACTCACATAGGTGACCGGAACCGGAAGCCAGCCGTAGCGATCCGTTTCCGGCGACATCGCACCGAAGACAATGACACGCCCGCCCTTTTTCAGGAATTTATTTATTCTCCCGGATGATGCTCTGAGTGCCGGGAGAAGGCCGGAGTATGCCGTATTGCCAAATCCTGTCGGGATGATGAGGGATACCATTTTTCCGCGGTAATACGGTGCCGCTATCATCTGCGGTGTGATCAGTTCACATGCAATGCCGGTGTCTTCGATATACCTGATAAATGGCACAGAACATTCCCATGCCAGTCCTGTTTTCTGTATCATCCTTTGATTACTCCGATGGGATTCAGGCGTGCAACCCGTGCTGATATGCCTGCTTCATGAACCACTTTTACCACTTCATCTGATGATTTGTAGGCATTCGGGGCTTCTTCTGCGATGGATCCGGGAGACGGTGCGAGAACGGTAATGCCGTTTCTTGCAAGCGTTTCCCGGATGTCTTCGCCTGATGCCAGTTTTTTTGCCTGTGACCGCGAGAGAACCCGGCCCGCGCCATGGCAGGTGCTGCCGAACGTCTTCTCCATTGCACCTGCCGTCCCTTTCAGAAGATACGATGAACTCCCCATGCTTCCGGGGATAATGACTGGCTGACCAATCGTATCACAGCCCGGCGGCAGGTCATGAGTGCCCGGACCAAATGCCCGTGTTGCCCCCTTCCGGTGGACACAGAGCATTGTGCGCTTTCCGTCAACTATGTGTTCCTCAATCTTTGCAACATTGTGAGTCACATCATAGACAAGCGGCATCTCCTCGGCTGACAGGGAGAATTCCCTGGAGAATACTTCACGAGTCAGATGCATGATCATCTGGCGGTTGGTCCATGCATAGTTTGCAGCGCACGCCATTGCTGAAAGGTATGCCTCTCCTTCGGGACTTGTCAGAGGTGCACACGCGAGTTGTTTATCGGCAAGAGGAATCTGATATTTCTTTGACGCATCCTCAAGAATCTTCAGGTGGTCAGTGCATATCTGGTGGCCAAGCCCCCGCGATCCGCAGTGGATCATGATGCATATCTGCCCTGCCTCAATGCCGAATGCCTGCGCTGCCTCCGGATCAAATATTTCCTCTACGCACTGGATCTCAAGGAAGTGGTTGCCCGAACCAAGTGTGCCGCACTGTGGCCTGCCGCGTTTGCGCGCCTTCTGGCTGACATGAGAGATGTCAGCCCCTTCGATGCAGCCCTGTTCCTCGCACCAGAGGAGGTCACGTTCGGTGCCATAGCCTTCGTCGACAGTCCACCGGGCGCCTTCGGTCATTATTCTGTTGAGGTCACGGTCAGATGCGGTGATGCGGCTTTTTGTCCCGACACCTGTTGGTACAATGTTATAGAGCTCCTGCAGTACCTTTTTTACCTGGCCCAGGTCGCTCCTGTGTAGTGGGGTTGCCATAAGACGCACGCCGCAGTTAATGTCAAATCCAACCCCTCCGGGTGAGATCACACCCTCGTCCATGGTGAAGGCCCCCACGCCCCCGATGGGAAATCCGTAGCCCCAGTGGATATCCGGCATTGCAAGGGAATGTTTACAGATACCGGGCAGTGTTGCGATATTTGCAAGCTGCGTTACTGCTCCTTCCTCCAGGGTTCCCATCAGCTGTTGTGAGAGATAAATCCGGCCCGGTACCCGCATATTTGGAATGGTGCCAATGGGAAGCTCCCATTCGTATTCTCCCTTCTGTATAATTTTTTCCATCATTATTTGTCAGTCTCCACTTCATACATCAAAGAGAACCAACGTACTCCATCCTTCGTCAGTCCTCGTAATTTCCATTCCTGAAAGTGACACTCCCTTCACTTCGGTTCCCCCTGCATGCTTTTCCCTGCGGAAGGGTTCCCCAAAGAGCTCTGCTGAAAGGCCGGACGACGTGAACGTAACTTCTGCCCGGGAGAGTGCCACACATTCAACCTCAGCATAATAAAGGATTTCTGAGAGAAATTCATGAAGCAGCTGTTCTCCGTCCTCTTCATGAAGAGTAAAACGAATCGTGGCCTCTTCTTTTGCGCGGGAAGGAAACATCACCGAAAAAAGAGCCTGTGCCGCATCTTCAAAGAGTTCTTTTTTTGTTGCACCGCATACCTGCATGAGGACGTCTGCTGTGTGTTCGCGTTCAAAAAATGGCATTTTTGTTTTCCGGAATCTCTTTTAGAGATAATCACCGTATGAAGGGATCATATCCATATCAATTCTGTCGAGGTACCTGGCCTGGTATATGGAGACATAGATAATGTTGTCGCCGATATATATCTCATAATCTGATGCTTTAGGAGGTTTTATGGTGGTGGACAGGAGGATGGGCCCTCCGCATGATGTACATACCCTGAAATCAATATTTCTCTGAAGAATATAGGATTTAACGTCGTCAGAGACAACAATGTCATGCCCGGCGACATGATTGTCATCACAATTTTCCATATCCTAACTGGTTGAATACCGCGGTAAAAATAGGTTTTGATGAGGCCGCAGGTTTCACACTGCCATTATCAGTGAGCGAACCATGTCAGTATACTTGTCCTTCAGGACATAGACACTGGTGGAATTGGCATTTTTCTTCTGCACCCTGAGTATGCCGATTCGTGATGCAACAGTCCCAATCATTGACGCAATGGATGGAAGGGTGATGGTATATTTCGTTTTTAGCTGATCAAATACTTCCGGGATGGTAACCGATTTGGTTTTTATAAAGATACTCAGGAGTTCATGCCGAATGCCTGATGTGTCCCGTTTAAGGTATCCTTTTAAACGGCGCTCAATCTCATGTTTTAGATCAGCCGCGGATCGCATACACGCTCTTTTGAATGAATGGTATTTAATGGTGTTGGATTGTTTGTGATCAACCATGATAGATCGCCCTCCATAGGGTAGAGACAAAAGAACTGATTAGATCTGCGTCATCCTTCATATACTACTGCCAAAAAGTGATGAATCTGCCTGACTTCATCTAAGTGATGCATCATATTTAATCTCTTTATTTCCCAATATTCATATGTATGAAATTTCCAACCTATGATATCAGTAAATATACGGTTCGGCAGCTTCTTGCTCTGCCGATCGCATTACTGATAGTCTCATTTCTTTTCCTTGGATTCAATACCTTCACAACAGGGATGCCTGTTGACCCGGGAATTGATTTTGCAGGAGGTGTTGCTGTGACAATACCGCCGACAGCAGATTCTCAGGCAGTCGTTGAGGGATACTTCGCCGGTTACCCCCTGAAAAGTGTTGGGGAAGGGGTGAACGGAGGATATTATGTTGTCTTTGAGTATATGGCGGATGAGGATTTCATGTCCTTGTCTGAAGTGATAAGTGAACACTACCCTGATGCCAAGGTCGACCAGATTGGAGAGACATTTGGAAAGACTCTGCAGGCACAGGCACTCTGGGCACTTCTCTTCTCGTTTATCGGGATGGCCCTTGTTGTATTCATTGTCTTCAGGAACTTTGTTCCGTCCATTGCTGTTGTACTCTCCGCATTCTCTGACATTGTTATCACCGCAGCACTCATGGATATAGTAGGTATTACTCTTACCCTTGGAACAACAGCTGCTCTTCTGATGCTTATCGGTTATTCGGTAGACAGTGACATCCTCCTGACAACCCGTGTTCTGAAACGGAAAGGGAAGTTTTCGGAGAAGATGCAGGGTGCATTCCGTACCGGGTTTACCATGACCTCCACAACCATCAGCGCCGTTTTCCTCATGTTTGTTGTTTCATGGATTGGGCAGGTAGATGTTATTCGTGATATTTCAGCTGTCCTTTTACTCGGTCTGTTCGTTGATCTGATGAATACGTGGATGCTGAATGCAGGAATATTAACCGGATATGCAGGAGGTGACAAAAGATGAGTGACGATACAGAGGGTGGTTTTGTCAAAACACTGAAAGACTGGCGTGTTGCTGTGATGCTCATTCTGGTGGTCTTCTCACTGGTGAGCATCTATGTAATTCCGCCGGGTATTTCAAACGGAATGACCGGAAACCTTCAGCTCGGACTTGATCTTGAAGGTGGTTCATGGATTCAGCTGTCATTCCAGTCAGAGGTAGTCCGGTTTGAAACAGATGAAAACCCGGAGGTCTTTGCTGCACGCATTGGAGATGCACTGGATGCTGAGGTCTTCCTCTTTGAAGAAGACCGGCTGGAGATACGGGCACCGTTTACCCGTGAAGAACTGGAACTGGTATTTGTTGAGAACGGTGGGTCCCTTGTCACTTATGAAAATGGTGTTTCAAAGGATACTGCTGATCAGATTAAGCTGATTTTAGAGAATAAGGTTAATAATCTCGGAACAAAGGACGCACGGATTAATACTATCACCGGTCTCAATGGTGTGACTCAGTATATCAGGCTTGAACTGGCTGGTGTCGACATTACCACAGCACAGGAGATCGTTGGTGCGCAGGGTAAGTTTGAGATACGGATTCAGACGATTGGAAATGAGTCTGAACACGTGCTCTACGGTGACTCAATCAAGAGTGTCTCCACACCAACACAGAGTCCGCCGGGCAGTGATGTCTGGGGAGTCGGTTTTAGCCTCACTGAAGGTGGCGCTGATGCATTCCAGGATGCTGCAAATACCTATGGCGCAACAAGTAATCCGGATGCGCATGAGATAATGATGCTCCTGGACGATGAGATTGTCTACAGTGCAAGTCTGAATCCACAACTGGCAGCAGAACTGAAGACCATTCCCGTCCGTGAACTTCGTGCAACAACAGGTGCCGGTGAGGAAGGGCTTGAAGACGCACAGAAGCTTGAAATTCATCTGCGTGCCGGTGCACTGCCTGTTGATGTGGAGATTGCCGGGTCCGGTACCGTTTCTGCAACCCTGGGTGAGCACTTCAAGGTAATGTCAGTTATTGCAGGCATTCTTGCCCTCATGGCTGTCGCTGTCACGGTATACTACTGGTATCGTGAACCGGCAATTGTGCTTCCGATGATCGGAACAACCATTGCGGAAATAATTATTCTGCTGGGCATTGCGACATATATCCAGCAGTTGGATCTTGCAAGTATTGCCGGTCTTATTGCTGTTCTTGGTACTGGTATTGACCAGCTGGTGGTTATTACTGATGAGGTCATCCATGAAGGTCGCGTCCCGTCACAGAATCTGTATCTGAAACGGTTTAACCGTGCATTGGGTATTATCATGGTGGCGGCGTGTACGACAGTCATTGCGATGCTGCCTTTAGCGGTAATGGATCTTGCAAACCTTCGTGGATTTGCCATTATTACCATTCTGGGTGTGCTGATTGGTGTGATTATCACCCGGCCTGCCTATGGAAAGGTCATTATGGCAATTCTTTCAAAAAAACCGGGTGACCACTGAAAAAACAGTGGCCCCCCATCACAATATTTATATTTCTCTTATCCTCACACATGCATGAGGAATTTTTATGGCGAAACCAGTATTGATGGATTTTTCCGCAGAGTGGTGTGGACCCTGCAAACTTCAGATCCCGGAACTTGAGAAACTCAAAGAGATGATGGGAGATGCAGTTGAAATAAAGACGATTGATGTAGATGATAATCTCGATCTTGCACAGAAGTATAAGATTATGGTTGTGCCAACACTGATCATCGAAAAGGATGGGGTGGTAAAGGAGCGCCTGGAAGGTGTGACTCCGGCAGATTCGCTCAAACGTATGCTTGAACCCCTGACAGAATAGATAAGTATGATTCCGGAAGAAAAGAAGGCAGAACTGATTATTTCCCTTTTTCAGGAGTTATATGGTGATGTTGCGTGGTGGCCGGGCGACCCTGAAGAGGTGATTATTGGTGCCGTTTTGACCCAGCAGACCCGCTGGGAAAATGTTGAGACTGCACTGGTTCGTCTGCGGGAGGCAGGCATTTGTTCTCTGTCGGGAATCGTCGGGGCCTCTGACCAGGCCCTTGAGGACGCGATTTACTGCACCGGTTTTTACCGGATAAAGTGTGAACGGCTGAAATGCCTGGCATCCACTATTCTGTCCTGCGGCGGGATGAACTGTCTGAGGGAATATCCGACGCCCCGTCTGCGCGCGTTTTTTCTTGCGATAAAGGGAGCGGGGCCGGAGACTGCGGATAGTATTCTCTGTTATGGATTTAACCGTCCGGTCTTTGTTATTGATGCATATACTCACCGGATTTGTGCCTGTGCTAAAATATCCCGGAAAGATGCCGATCTGCAGGCACTCTTCCAGCGTCTCCTGCCCGAAGAACACCAGGCCCACCGGCAGTGCCATGCCTGGTTCGTTGAATATGCGAAAAATTACTGTGTAAAAAAGAGGTGTGAAGAATGCATGATACTGAATTTCTGAATGTAGGTACCCGGCTTCACCAGGAAGGGCTGGTGGCGTCGATCTTCGGGAATCTCTCCCGACGTGTGGAAGGCGGATTTGAAATAACGCCGACAGGTTCGTTTCTGGATGCCCCGGCGCGTCCGGTCTTTGTCTCAGATGAGGGTGTTCCCGGGGCCGGTGCATCAAGTGAATATCGTGTCCACCTGCAGGCCTACGGGAGAACAGATGCAGGAGCAATTGTCCATGCTCACCCGCCGTATTCGGTGGCGCTCTCGCTCTCCTGTGATGCCATTGTTCCGGCCGATAGTGAAGGGAAGATGCTCTTACCAAAGATTCCTGTTGTTGAGGGTGCTCCGGGAACAGATGAGCTTGCGGAAAATATTGCCGCTGCTCTTGTCTCTTGTCCTCTTGTCATTGCACGGGGTCACGGGACCTTTGCGCGGGCAGAAACTCTTGTGGACGCATATATTCTGACGGCTGTCGCCGAGCATGCCGCACGGATATTGATCTATAGTGGCGGCCTCTGATTTTTGAGGCTCTGAATCTCCTGCCTGAGTTCCTGCTGGTTTGAAAGCATAATGTCGCTCAGGATGCCAAACATAAAGATCTGTAATCCTCCCATGATGAGAAGGGCCGTGAGGATGGTTAACGGCAGGTGCTCAATACCTCTCAGCCATTCATAGAGGACATAGACACCTGTCAGTGCACCCAGGATGGTGACGAAACCACCAATCATCCCGAAATAAAACATCGGGTTGCTGCGTTTTGCAAGGCGGTAAAGGGTTGTGATTATTTTTGCTCCGTCATGGAATGGGCGGAGTTTTGTGGCAGTTCCGGGCCGTTTCACATAATGAACGGGAACCACTGTTATCTTCTGCTGGTTGCGGATGGACTCGGATGCCATCTCTGTCTCGATTCCAAATCCCTCTTCCCGGAGGTTCATCCGCCGGATGCTTTCAAGGGTGAATGCCCGGTATCCGGAGAGGATATCGGCCAGATAGCGGCCATGGGCCATCCGGAATAGGTCGTTTATAACCTTATTGCCAAATAAATTGAGGCGTGAGAGAGCATCTTTATCAGGAAACTCAAGCCGGTTTCCGATGACATGGTCACACCCCGCAAAGAGGGGTTCGAGCATCAGTTCCGCATCTTTTGGGAGATAGGTCATATCCCCGTCCAGCATCAGGATATACGGAAGCCGGAAGTGTTCAATGCTCTCGATGATTGCATTCCCCTTCCCGCGCGACTGCTGTAATACCACCTCAGCACCGGCTTTTTCTGCAATTTCTGCAGTCCTGTCAGTACTGTTTCCGTCCATAACAAAAATATGTGAATATCCCTGTTCCCTGAACCGGGATATGAGTTCTCCGATTGTCGGCTCCTCGTTAAGGGTCGGAATAAAGATACAGACCTGACTATGGTCGATAACCATTGTATATAGATTGTGTCTCCACTCTGTTAAATAGTATTGAAGGTTCCGGTGATACACCTCTCCGAAAAATCAGTGGTTATGTCCCTGGCGTTTCAGTTCCTCTGATTTTTTAATAGAGCACTCCTCGCACCTGAACTCAGGTTCCGGATCATCTGAGCGGTCATAGGACTCTGCCCTTACCAGCCGGTACCCCCGTGTAACTTTTCCGCAGTCAACACAGTGGATATTTTCCTTTACTTCCCACTGTGCATCCAGAGCCTCTGATGTGAAGATGACGCGGTCAACCCAGAAGAACATGAGGCCGCCAATCAGGTTCGCCACAATTGCTGACACAAGAGCTCCCATTGATACCAGTATTATGCCCACTCCTGCAAGAATTGGCGTAGATAACTGCCATCTGATAAGATACAGTCCATACCGTTTGAGGTTTACCTTCATTGCAAAAATTTTGTTACTGAATGTATATGAACCTCTTTTTTGAGGAAAGGTTATGCTTTCATTGAATCCCGTGAAATCACGGTATCGGTTGCTGTTTTAATAATGTCCACTCTGATGACGTCCCCCGGGTGAATAAACCCGTTTGAGAGATCCATTTTCAGCAGCTGATTATAATTCCATAGGTCAGTGCACCCACCCTGTCCCTTGAGTTTTTCTACCCCGTAGTGTGCAGTGGATATGAAGTCACTGATATAGAGGGTCTCAATGATACAGGGGAGCAGCTCACCGTTGCGGTATATCTTTGCTGAGAGCTCCCCGTTCTGAAAATCTTTGTTTTCAATGTTTCTCAGGTAGATCCAACTTTCAAAGGTCGGGGATACACTGTCGATGGAGGTGATACTGAAGATGACAGGGGGTTCGGTATACTCCCAGTCAAAATCAGGCATATGGAAAGATAACATGAGAATAATTGCAAGGATGACCGTAATTGCAACGAGCAACAGGGTCCCTGTGACTGGTGATGTTGCGCACTCACGATCATCTTTCATACTGTTACTAAAGAAAAAAGAGGAGAAAAATGTTTCTATTTTTCTTCGTACTCTTCGATGGCGAGCTGGTAAATCCAGTCGAGGAGCAAGGGGCAGACAAGCACTTCGCACTCTTCTTCACAGCAGATGCAGGGAATCAGTTCTCCCCCTGCAATCAGAAGTGCCGGATCTACTGCAGATTTTTTTGCTTTCAGGAGATAGGTTCTCTGGCCTTCCCTCCGGTATTCAATCCGTTCAATTTTACTATCGTCAAGGAGTGCTTTGACGATACGCGAACATTTTCTGCTATCGATTTCAAGCGTTTTCCAAAGCCCGCTCTGGAGTACTCCCTCCGGATGTGACTGAATTTCCCTGAGTGCTGTTTGTGCAAGATCTGTCATAGTACTAGCCTTTTCAGAGGACGGGTGCTATTGTCAGAATGTTGCTTCCTCTGATAACAACAGTCCCCAGTGTCCTTCCTATCTGGCCGTTTGTATATTCGCCTGTCTGGTCCATCTGAATATTGAGGTGCTCATCCACTGCGACAAGCCGCCCCTGAAGTATCCGCTGATCGTCTTTAATTTCAACAGTAATCTGAGAATCCACGAGAGCGAATACCTTTTTGATTGGGAGGACTATACTGTTTACCATCTTCATTAAAGTGGTGTTATAATATAGTTAAACTTTTCTTTGGTGTATATGGCAGGATGGGAGAAATCTCTCTTTCGCCTGCCGTGTGGGGGAGCCTCCCCGTTCAATGGAATTAGATTTGGGTGGTATTTAGCACCCTTTTATATAGGATTCTGCTGATTCAATGATGTTTTTACTGCCCACGTAAATGGGTGTGCGGTGATCCGGTTTTTTTGGCATAACCGTAAGGAGATCCTGTGTGCCGTCACTGATTGCTCCGCCTGCCTGTTTTGCAATGAACCCGATGGGGTTTCCCTCAAAGACCAGCCTGAGTTTCCCTTCAGGTTTCCCCTGGGCTGCCGGGTAACAGTAGACACCGCCGTATGTCAGAATCTGGTGGAAATCGGCGACAAATGAACCCGAATATCTCAGTTTCCCGCCTTTTTGCTCGCAGAGAGATATGAATTTGTTGTGCTCCGGAAGCCATTCACTCCGGATGCCGCCGCTTCCGAAGAGCTTTCCTTCGGGTATCTGAATGTTCTCTTTCAGGAGCACAAATCTGTCTTCAGAATTTAAGGCAAAGGTGGATACGCCATCTCCCACCGTTATGGTAAGGACAGTCATGGGGCCGTAGAGCATATACATAGCAACCGCCAGGTCCTCTCCTTTCTGCAGGGCATTTCCTCCCCGGTAGATGCCAATAATGGTGCCCACTGCGAGATTAACCTGAATCAGTGATGATCCGTCAAGTGGGTCCATCACCACTGCGTAATCCCCGGATGCATCGGGAAACCGGACGATGTCTGCCTGTTCTTCTGAAGCGATTTCCTTTACTGAACCGGATTTACCAAGGACAGAGATAATATGATTGTCTGCCCATTTGTCAAGGGCTGCCTGTTCTTCCCCATATGTGTTCTCCGTTCCTGCATACGACTGGTTGTCAATGAATGCATCCCGGATGGGAATGGACTGATTCGCGATGAGCTCAATGAGGTCTTTGAGCGGTTCCTCACATGCAGTCTTATCGAGGTATTGCCGCAGGGTCTTCATGCATCGTGATATATCTGCAGTGGTAATTATCCGTTCCCCTATTCCCGGAGATCAGCACCCATTGCTGCTGCCGGAATCGGGAATTATTTCTATGGGATTCTGGTCTTCTTTTTTGTAGGTAAACTCGATTATGCCGTTTTTGAATGTGTGGGTGAGGGTTCCTGCTGCCGCATCTTCAGTTGGGTATACCGCGCGGTAGATGATGCCATCTGTATGTGTAGAGAGGTAGAGCACCTTCTCGCTGAGGGTAAACCGGATATCTTCCCGGGTTGTGCCCGGAAGATCTGTGGTGATGGTCACCATGCCCCCGTGTTCATGGCGTTCAGATGCCGGTTCGCGTATGAACGGTTTCTTCCTCTCCCCCTGTTCCCCTGTTTCCATATCTTCCGGACGGGTTGCTGCAGCGATGATGATATTGATTTCTCCGGACAGCATCTCGCCGGTATCTATTGCCTCTTCAAAGAGTCTGCGTATCAGTTCAGTGAACTGATGGATTTGTTCATCGGATTCTTTTGTCATAATATTTTCAGGTTTTCCGTTTTGTTCAGGATTCCATGAGATTTTCAAGGGCTGCTGTCTGTTCCTTTATTGCCTGGATGTCCTTTTTTGTCTTCCCGAATGTGGCACTTCGGAGTGTTTTTCTGGCTTTTTGGACGGCTGCATTGTCCTGGTGGCCAAATCCCGCACGGGTGAGCACCGAACCTGCCTTTTCCAGGACTGAACGGTCCTCTTCATGGTAAATGATGCTCCATGCAAGGCGCTCATTCTTCTCGATGGCTTCCCTGTCAAGGGTTGCCTTCACTTTCTTCATCGCATCTTCAAAGTGCTTTTTTGTCACCCGCACATTCGCGAGAGCCTCGCTGCGTTCATGTTCGTTTTTCTTAGCCATTGCAGTGATAAACTCCCGCATTGCGCCGAGTTTAGCCTCTCTGATGAGTGCCTCGATATCTGCACCGACATATCCTTCTGTTGCGTCCACCAGTGCCTCAGTGTCGACGTCACCTGCAAGGACTGATTCATCCCCATCCATGTACACGGCAAAAATTTTCCTGCGTGAATCCTTGTCGGGTGGGGCCACATAGATAATCCGGTCAAACCGACCGGGGCGCATCATCGCGTCGTCAAGCATATCCGGCCGGTTTGTTGCACCAAGGATGGTGACATTGTTCAGCTCTTCGAGCCCGTCGAGTTCGGTTAAGATCTGGCTGACCACACCCTCGGTGACGTGGGATGAGCCCTCGTAGCTGCCCCGCCGTGGTAAGAGTGAGTCAATCTCATCAAAGAAGATGATTGACGGTGCAGCCTGGCGTGCCTTCCGGAAGATATCACGGATTCCCTTCTCAGATTCCCCCACCCACTTAGAGAGGAGTTCCGGGCCCTTTATGGAGATGAAGTTGCATTCACTCTCATGAGCGACCGCTTTAGCAAGCATGGTCTTTCCTGTCCCCGGCGGGCCGAAGAGCAGGATTCCGGACGGCGGCCGGGTGCCGAGCCGAACGAATACCTCCGGATACTTCAGCGGCCATTCAACTGCTTCGGTGAGTTCAGCCTTTACATCCTCAAGGCCGCCTACATCATCCCAGGTGACCTCGGGGATCTCAACGAGTACCTCGCGCATGGCAGATGGCTCGACATTTTTGCGGGCCTCATCAAAGTCTTCATGTGTTACCCGCAGAGTTTCAAGGATTTCAAGGGGGATTTCCTCGTCCATCTGGATGCCAACCATACTCTTTCGTAGTGCATGCATGGCGGCTTCCTTCACCAGAAGTGCGATGTCGGCACCCACAAATCCGTGGGTGGCTGCTGCGTACGGCTTCAGGAACTTCTTTCGCCGGCGTTCTTCGTCGGTGCTTCCCTCTCCCTCGGCCACATGATCCTCTTCTGTGAGTGTGACAGACTCAAGGTCAAGCGGGACACCGCGGCTGTGGACCTGGAAAATTTCAAGCCGCCCCTTTTTGTCAGGGATGCCAATTTCAATCTCCCGGTCAAACCGGCCTCCGCGCCTGAGTGCAGGGTCAATATTATCCGGCAGGTTTGTTGCGGCAATGACAATGACCTGACCTCTGCCCTTCAGCCCGTCCATGAGTGCAAGAAGCTGGGCAACGACGCGCTGTTCAACCTCCCCTTTTGTCTCTGCACGCTTGGGGGCAATCGAATCGATTTCATCAATGAAGATGATGGTTGGTGCATTCTTCTGTGCCTCCTCAAAGACCTCTCTGAGTTTCCCCTCGGATTCACCGTAATACTTACTCATAATCTCCGGGCCTGAGAGGGCGATGAAGTGTGCATCCACCTCGTTTGCGACTGCCTTTGCAATCAGGGTCTTGCCGGTCCCCGGAGGGCCGTAGAGGAGCACACCCTTGGGCGGTTCAATCCCCAGGCGCTCAAAAATTTCCGGGTGACGCAGCGGCAGTTCGATCATCTCACGCACCTGGTCGAGTTCACGCCCAAGGCCGCCAATGTCCTCGTAGTGGATGTCAGGAATATCTGTTGTCTTTTTCCCTTCCTTTGGACTGTATGGTTCATCTTTGAGTTCCATTTCGGTATTCTGTGTCACAATGCACACACCCTTCGGTGAGAGCTTTGTGATAACAAACGTGAGTGTGGTGCCCAGGAGGGCGACGCGGAACTGCTGGCCTTCGACAACCGGCCGGCCCGCAATCATCCGTGCAAACGACTGTTCGAATCCACTGAGACGGACCGGATGTGTCGGCTGAATAACCACTTTCGTTGCCTCGTGCACCTCAGCCTTTCTGATTGTAACTTTCTCATCAATGCCTGCATGCGCATTGCCCCGGATATTTCCGTCAATGCGGATGACAGCCCTCCCGCGGTCTTCCGGAAATCCCGGCCAGATAATCGCTGCGGCCTTCTCGCGGCCACATATCTCAATCACGTCACCGCTTCGCAGCCCGAGAGCGTTCATTACATCCGTACTGAGGCTGTTGCCCCGTTGTTTTTTCAGAACTTAATCAATAAAAACCAGATTTCATTTTTTGTTTTGACTCTGGCACATCAACTTAATTGTCTTAGAATATCACATTCTCATATAATTATTGATCAAATGGCTTAAAACACT
>JAUVCV010000053.1 GCA_030595665.1 Methanogenium sp. | reverse complement strand
ATAGGCAACCGTCTCTTTTTCTCCGTGTTTGGCAGGATTTTCCTGCCGCCATTTCTGGAACATAACATCTTCGATATGGGCAATAAGATCGGTGTTCATCCCTGAACAGATATCCTTCGAGCAGACAGCGTCCAATGCTGCATACAGGTTCTCTCTTTTGAGATCGGTTGGTGCAATGCCAAGGAGATCAGGCAGAATGGTGGGTTCTGCCCACTGAGCAACCTTTGATGCACTGGCTGGATCCAGTATGTGATTGATTGCCCAGGCGGTGAGGAGTTTGCCAGGTGTTGGTCCGGAAGCGTTTTCCAGGCCGATACAAACCTTATCTATTGTCTGAGGTATCCTGACCTTTTCGGCGATTGTCCACAGGAGTTTGACATCGCCGGCACGCTGAGAACGTCTGGGGTACATTGGTTTTGTCTTTGTCCGGGATCTCTTTGGTTTCGGTACGCCGCGTTCATCACTTTCAACTCCGAGATATTCAAGATATCTGGTTTTTACTTTCCCATTTTCCCGATAGCTCTCATATTTGTAGAGATATACATGATTTCCTTTCTTGATGCGTTTGATATATGCCATGTAGGTTGTATTACAACACACAACAAAATAAGCATTTCCTTCCTTCAATTAATATTTTAAGAGCTTAAGGAAAAATAGTGGCGAGAAATCTTGCTTGTAGGGTGTAAATTTTATCTATTCAGGTCTAAACAGACAAATAATTGTGGACTACTGAGCAGTCGCTATTGGTGGGTATTTAGAGGAGGATGTATTGGTTGTCTCGACTGAGATCCGGCCACTCCGGGCTTCTGTGTTGGTGCGTTTTTCCGGGGCAAAGATCCGTAGGATGTGCTATTTATGCGCCATTTAACTGTTTATTTATTTCTGTCCTTTAAGCATTGGGAAAGGGGTTCTGCTGCACGTTCGTCGCCGATTAATGCCAATGCTTTTATGGCTGCAATTACGACTTTTGTTTTCTCATCTTCCAATAGTCTGATGAGTGGAACAACTGCCCTTTTATCCTTTAGCATCCCAAGACCTGTTGCCGCCCCTTTTCTCAGCCACTGCTCCTTACTGTCAAGACATTGTATCAGGGGAAGTGTTGCTCTTTTGTCACCAATTTTACCCAGAGATTTGGCGGCGATCCAGCTGACGTCAACATACTCGTCCGAAAGGGCTTTGATTAGAGGTTCTAATGCTTCTTTGGCGTGAATATCACCTAGTATTTCAGCTGCTTTCCATCTGAATGTAAGATTGTCACTTTCAAGGTATCTGATGAGCTTCTGTATATCATCTCTTCTTTTTTTTTCAATATCCTCTTTTGAAGGAATATCTTCTTCAGTGGTTTTGGCTGGATGTTGCATCTTGGACCACAACGCCAATGTGGTAAATGAATATTTAAATATGATCCAAAAACGGAAGAGTGAGTTTTTATTCACTTGTAGAATCTATTTTTGAGATATCCATACATATGTGCCAGGGATGAAATGCTGGCGGGTGCGGTGCAGCCTGCATGGGTTTTCTCTTTAGGGGATTATTATAGGTTTGCAAAAACAGAGTTACTGCAGAGGCCACACATAATATGCGGATAAAAATCTGTGGTGTTACCACGAAAGAAGATGCGGAGGCTGCGGTTGCTGCCGGTGCAGATGCGATTGGTGTGATCTGCTATTCGCCCGAATCACGGCGCAACCTGTCGGATGCCAGAGTGAATGAAATATTTTCGGCAGTGCGTTCTGACGTGATTCGTGCCATTGTCACCCACACACAGGATTCTGGTGAACTTCAGGCTGTTTGTGCACTCTGTCCTGATGAGATCCAGATGAGTTATCCGTTTCCCCGTTCGATGGTGCCTCCTTCGATTCGTGTTGTCCGGGTCATCTCATGGGGGATGTCTGTACCGGATGATTGTGATGGGGTGATTGTTGATGCAAGTATGGGGAAGGGACGACGGTATGATCCTGAATATTCAGTTTCAGTGAGTAAACTGGCTAAAGTTCCGGTCTATCTCGCAGGAGGCCTGACACCGGAAAATGTCGGTGAGGCAGTGAGGTCTATCCGTCCGGATGGTGTGGATGTGGCGACCGGAGTTGAACTGTCTCACGGCGTTAAGGATCATACAAAAATCCGGGCATTTATCCGGGCAGTAAGGGAAGCAGAATGATTATTGGAAAAAAAGAGGATGACAACTGATAGCAGAATTCAGGGTGAGATGATTGTGGAAATCTCATTCCTGAATGCTTCAGCTTCTTCTTCTGTCTCTGCCTCAACATAGAGGCGCATAAAGGGTTCTGTGCCTGAAGGCCGGAGGAGTGCCCACATTCCCTGCCTGTTGATTCTGACACCATCTGTCAGATCAAGATTTTCGCCTGAAAAAGCTGTTTTTGCAGTTTCCAGAAGTGCCTTTGGTGAATCTGTATGAATCTTATCTTTCAGCATTGCATGAGGGGGAAGTGTCGCTCTGAGTTCACTGAGTGTTTTTCCACTCGATTTCAGGAGTGCAACCATTGTTGCGGCAGTCATGGCGCCGTCACGGCAGTGTTGATTGCCCGGAAGAATGAGGCCACCGTTTCCTTCCCCGCCAAAGACAACCGTTTTCCCTTCTTCTGCCAGGGCAAGCATCCGCCGTGCGACAGAGATACTTCCAACCCGTGTGTACTCAACAACAGATCCGGTTTCTTCTGCGATGCGTTCTGCAAGGAATGAGGTGCTGACCGGCGTTACGACAATGCCGGGTGTTTCTGAACAGATAAATCGTTCAACAAGTGCAAACTCTTCGTTTTCCTCCAGGAATTCTCCGGTTTCATCAACGAACACCGCACGGTCTGCATCGCCGTCATGGGCGACACCAAAGGCCGCACCTGTTTCCCGAACCAGTTCTGAAAGAGGCTGCAGACCTTCTGGTGATGGTTCTGGCATTCTGCCCGGAAATGTCCCGTCCATCATCCCGTTTATGGTGACTACCCGGCATCCCATCTTTGTGAGAACCCGGGGGGTGCTCTCACAGGCAGGGCCTGAGCCGGGGTCGGCAACGACGGTCATCCCGTCAGCATTGATATCTTTCCAGTATCCGGCAATGGCATTGATATACTCATGTATCATTTCCGGTGCGGAAGTGAGGGTGCCCATCGCTTCCCACCCTGCAAGGGTGAATTCTTCAGCAAAGAGGTGTCCTTCAAGACAGATGGTCTGGGTATCATCCATCTCTGTACCGTCACCTTCGATAATTTTCACGCCGTTATATTCAGGTGGGTTGTGGGACGCAGTGATGACAGCGCCTGCATCAAAGTGTTCACGCACCAGATACTGAATTGCAGGGGTAGGGAGAACTCCGAGGTCAACGACATCATGCCCGGTTGCAAGGAGTCCCGCGATTATTGCGCGTGAAAGTGCAGGGCCTGATGTGCGTGTATCACGTCCCACGCCGATACGCCCTTTTCTCATAGTCCCAAGTGCCATTCCTATCTTCATCACCAGTTCAGGGTTCATCTGTTCGCCGATGATACCCCGGACTCCGTTTGTTCCGAACAGTTGTTTTTCAGGCGTTTCCATGGTATTCTCCAACAAGTGTTTTTCCTACATCATGTAATTCATCTTTCATTCGGTCGATTCCATGCATCAGTGCTGCAAAGGCTTCCGGGCGGTGTTGGGCGATAACGGCAATATAGGTGAGGTCATCACCTGCGGGAATGATCCCGGTCTGGTGGTGGAAGCGCACACCAAGGACACCGGGAATTTGTTCCATGTCGTTTCGTATATCTTCAGAGAGTGTATGGATGGTTGCGGTGTCTGAAAAGTCCAGCGATTCTGTTATTTCAGTGCCGGTAACCTTCCGGACAATTCCGTTAAAAGCAGCGATACATCCGGTGTCATCTGACATGCAGTCACGTTTTAATTCTTCCACCAGTCCCTGAAGGGTAAATACTTCAGAAAATTCGTTGATATGGGTGAGGACATCTTCTGGTTTTGGATTTCTGAGTATGCAATTCTCAATCACCAGATCGCCGATGACCACCTTTTCAAATGATTCCGCTTTATGCCCTTCAATGATGGTGAACTCTACTCCCTGATCGGAGAGGAGGTTCAACATGTCATGAAGTGATCCGTTCCGTATAGCAGCAATTGCTTTTTCCGGGTCTGTACCAATGACAACATCTGCCCCGTGTTCATAGTGGGTTGTTGTGTCTTTGCCGGGAGGCTGTTCAAAATAGTGCGAATGAAGGTGTTTTATCACTGCTGTTTTCCCGTGTTTTTTGAGCAGGGGAATGAGTGTATGAATAAAGGTGGTCTTCCCGCTGTTTGACCTGCCAACTACATGGATGATTCTCATATGTCTTCTCCGTCTTTCTGTGTATCTTTGTTCTGTTTTTGTTCTTCATCAGAAATGGGTGGTTCATGATTTCTGATCATGGATGCTGCTTTAGCTACTTCGCGCATAACATCTGTTATGCGATCTTCAATATCGATTTCATCGTCGATGTCGATGGATGTGCCTTCGACCTCCAGGAGGAAACGGGCCACTTCTGAGGATTCAAAAAGAATATCATCGAGTTCATCCGCGGTAAAGAAGCCACAGAGAGCTCCATAAAAAAATGTGGCACCTGATTTTCGAACTTTTCGTTTGAATGAACTGCGTGCCTGATTGACTGCCTGTGGTGAATAGGTGTCTGTCATGAAGGGAACCAGGTCCGGGAGATTCTCTCCGATAAATGTCATCTCTGCACCGCCTCGTGTGGAAAAGTCTGCACACAAACGGGCAATTGCCCATTCACGTGCAGTCACATAGGTGCGTTTCCGGAGAAACTGGTTTACCCGTCGATATGCTGCACCGTCCACCTTCTGAAATTTGCGGTATTTGTTAATCCGTTCTTCATTTTCAGGAGAAAGTGGAGGCCGTCCTGGCATTAGGGCAGGCATATCAGCGTTAAAACCGAGGAGGGCCTGCACTTTCTCCTGTATCTCTAAGTAAGATTGATCTGACATTACGGAGGTGGGATCATTTATGATTTCTGCAGGCGTGGGTGTGATTTTGGGAGGTATTGTTTCAGATGGTTCTTTCTGAGTGTTTTCGCTGATTTCGTTGTCTTTGTTCTGTTCGTCTGAGTTTACGGTGGATTTTATGCTGATAGTATTGCTTAATGCGGCTGATTCATGCTGTTCTTCCCGGGGTGTTTCTTCTTTTCGTTCAGAAGATTCATTCTGCCCGTCTTCATTTTCCGGGAAATTCCCTTCAACAACCATCAATTAATATGGGGTTGTTCCATTCATCAACCTTATGGGATAGTTCCTGTTTTTTTGGTGAAAATATATAGCATCATATGGTTCTTGCAGGATTGTGTGCGATATCATGTGGCTCTGACGTTTTCTCTGAATATCTGTCAATTCGGTTATTTTTAGCACCAAAACTGGTTATTCTGAATTCATTCTGATGTATGGCTGATCAAAATCACTCTGGTTGGGTTGGTAATTTAATGCGTTTGAATTGTTGCATGGCAGTTTTTTCCTGGTTTGGTGATGAAAGAATGGTTTTGAGTATTTTCTGAAAATGGTGTGGAGATTGTTCTTTTCCATGATCCTTTTTCTTAGGTCTGACCATCCTCTGCCTGGGTGCGAGACGTGGAAGAGGAGTGAACATCGTACATTGTTTGCAATTGGTGGAAGGGTGAAATTACATCTTTGTCTTGTGGATTCTGATGTGTCTGCAGGTCTGTCATTTTTTATGTGATAGTATGCGTTCCCTGGTGCCGGAATTCGTATTGAATGGTCAGGGGGTGCTGTGTAAACATTTCATTGTTCCATTTATGTGAAATTATGTCAGAATGAAATGTAATGAGGCTCAGTTTATGTATAGCATCATATGGTTTATCGGGCAAATGTCAAAAATGTCTGTGATTCAAAATAAAAATACAATTTGCGAATATTATGCAAATTTGGCTTTGATTGTGACGTAATTTCGTATTTTATCTATGGTGTTTGTGTTGGGTGATGGTACTCCGTTAGAAATTGCAGTTGGAGTGGGGTGATGAAAAAATAATGATGACTGGGTGGCAATTCTTCTGTCGTTTGACGCTCAAAGATTGTGATTTGAAGAAATAATTGCATTCAGATGTGTGGTATCTGATGATTCACAGAATTCAGGGTATGTTTTGGTAACTTTACTCTTTGAAAGACCGTGTTCTGCGGCTATTTTTTTTACCTGTGGGTGAGGGCTCCGGACTATCTGATGACAGGTTATTTGGAAGGGATGTGGTGTTTCTTCCTGAAATAAGGAATACAGTGACGTATTTATGTATGGTATTTTTGCATAGGTTCGGTGTGGTGTGCCTGCTCGTTTCATACCGGGGGTTGGATGGATGGGGGGTGGGTAGGTTATATTGTTGATTCTCAGTAATTTGATTATTATTCCATTTGGATCGTTTTATTCTTGTTTTTTCTCGGTGTGATATGCTCTCTGGTTCCGGATTTTAGGGTAATGGTGTGGGAGGATATTCCAGGAAAAGACCTGCAGTAAATTATTCTGCAAAAAATTGAGATACACGTGCAGATTGTGGCTCAGGTGACTCTTTAACGAAATCGTTAGGAGGTGTCTTTCTCTACCAGAATTGGGCTCACGTTGCTATTTGTGTGGATGTTGCTGACTTCATTGTAATCGGGAAATATGAACACGATTTCAAGACAAAATTGGTGTGGATGTCCTCTGTCCATCCTGGGATGGGGTTTGGGGAAGATATCAAATGGTTTGTTCTGTGAATGGTGTAAAATCAACATGGGGTGCTGCTCTTTCCCCGGACGCATTTCGGTGATGAATTGGATGAGGGGATGGTCAAAACGAATGCTGAAACGTTTCAGAAGGTGCTACAATCAGAAGAGAATATCTGTGCGGCTGATTCTTTTTTTCTACTTTAAATCTGAAGAATTCGGGGCAACACGGGTTTGGATCAACGGAGTTCCCGTTCTAAAATAATTGCAAATATCAGAGATTGTGTTCTTAAAATCTATGTATGGCCCATATTTCTGTGGTGAATATTTTTGAGAATCTGCTGATGTCGGGGAGAAATGAGTTCGGTATTATTCCGGGCCGGATTGATGCGTTGCAAAGGGAGAAGTGGCTGGGGCAGTCATCCGGGGTACTAATAATGGGAGCTCAAATTCTGTATCATATTCTGAATGGCTAAGAAGGAATGTGGCAGTTTGAGGGTGGTGAATTTGTGTCTCTCTTTTGCATAAAATTGCTGCAGAAGTTGAATACAATACCAATATTGTGGGAGCAGGAACACCAAAAATTTGGACGGTTTGGCTTAGGGATGAGTAATATTGGATGGGGAGCTGTCTGCTGATAATTGCTATCGTATTATGTGGGACGAGGGGCCGTTGGGGGAGTTTTTTATTCCTATAGGATTCCGTTCATCCGGAGGGTGTCCAAGAGGTCATTTCACTGATGATTTCATGCATCCTGAAGCTTGTAATGATCATAGTACTGTCCTGTTTTTTCTTCGTTGTGGGTATCAGATTAGGGGTGTACTGGTATGTTCTGATGGGATGAGATTGTGCTATCTGGGTGAAGTGGCGGATGGCAATGGCTCCCACTGAAAGGGGTCATCTTCCGTCAGGGGCGGGGGAGTTCATGCGTGGTATGGTGTGGTGAAAATAATGTATGAATTATTGGTTTGAATGAGATGTCAGGGGATACTCTGTGATTTTAGTCTGGCGTGTGGGTTCGTAATTTGCAAAGTGCAAATAGGGCCTTAGAATTTTAGGATGTGTGGGGGGTGTGCTGTTGATATATTGTATGCCAAAGTGGCAACAGAGGTGCCTCTGTGTGCCCATTTCCTGGCCCGTCAGATGGCCGATGCTGTTCGGCCACTCATTTTTGGTACATCGTTTTTTCTGAACTGTTCGGCCTGTAATAAAAATATTCTTTGTGTCACCTGTTTTCCATTATTTTACTTTAGGATTTTATGGTAAAGTGAGTTGCGTGATATTTTGCCTGTCCATGATTCCTGAGGGATTCGAATGATCTGTATGTATGAGTGTCTTTCAGATCTGGTAACAGAAATGGGCTTGTAATTTTAGTAAATGGGTTGTGTTACTATTTGTTACGGGGGGGAATAGTCGTTTTTTCCCAAGATTTCTGCTCTTTTTGCCTGCATTTGGTATTTAATGTAAATCGGAATGCCTGAAATGAATGTGATTATCTAAAAAAATTGCAATTAAAACTTACATTATGCTGGTGGGGATTTTTTTTTTGCATTTACTCTGTTTTTCCTGTCTTTTATTGTGGGTATTATTCAATCTCAATGGTTGAAATATGCCTGAATATTCGACAAAATGGGGATGTTACTATTTGTTACCCCGGCAGGATATAGACTTTTTTGAATCCATTTGGGTCATTTTGTTTGTCTGAGGGGTGCGATTCAAATCAGAATATGTGGGATGAAAACAATTTTCAAAAAATTGTTTTTGTAAGCCTTTTTTTTGGAGATTGGCCTTTGTCTATTCAGTATCTGCCCGTATTTTTTTGTCTGTCTGAATAAATTGTTATGAAATTTTGAGGATTTGAATTGCTTTATAATTTCGTCAAAAAACCAGAGGTTACATATTGTTACGGCGAGGGGTTGGCGGGTTTTCCTGCATATTTAATCGCTATTAAGACTCTTAAATTTAGAAATATCAGTTAAAATCGGTTTTTTTGTGTCTTCCGGATATCTGTGTTCTGTGTGATTTTTGACTGTGTCTGAGGGTGAAAAATATTGCGCGAAATGACTATTCTGCGCAAAAGGGATATAAATGCTTAAAATAAAGAAATATCTATGCAGGGCAATAATTTTTCAGAGTGGCTTCCACGATTCTTACATCATCTCAGAATGAGGAATTATTCGCCTGGTACGATAGCAAGTTACGGACAGGTGATTCGAAAATTTGGCTATTACCTTTGGATCCGTCGTACCAAAGGTGCAGAAAAATGTGAGGTATACTGGCAGGATCCGGCTCATGGTACCCTTGATACAGCGGTGAATACTACTGCAATAGTAATAGATGATTATCTGGCTTTTTTAATGTCACTGCGTGATTATAAGGCCAAAACCCTGCACAGGATTCTCTCATCACTTTCATCATTCTATCGGTATCTGTATGCTCAGAGTGTCGTCGAATCCAATCCTCTGCCGGCAGTGGATCGTCCCAGAATTAAGGAGAGAGAACTCAAATATCTCAAGCATAATCAGGTGATGCGACTCCTGGATTCAATTCCTGATACTGATCCCCGCGACAGACTGATTATCCGGCTGATATATGCTACCGGAGTCCGTGTTTCTGAACTGTGTGGGATAACGCTCTCTGATATCGATTTTGATGATTACACGATCCGTGTTCTGGGAAAAGGTGGGAAAATTCGGACGGTTTTTGTTGATGATGATACTCTCGAATATATTCTGAAATTTATTGGAGGGCGGATAGATGGTCCTCTGTTTGTGGGCCAGATGGGGCATGCGATTTCTCCCCGTACTGTCCAGTATATATTCAAT
>JAUVCV010000035.1 GCA_030595665.1 Methanogenium sp. | reverse complement strand
CGCTCTTGATAAACAAAACCTAATTGGAATATAATATATTTGCACCCTCGGGACGAGGGGAAGGGCCTGTGGACTCGCGAACAATGGTTCGGGGTATGAAGCAGGAAGCCTCTGGGTCTTTAGCCCAGAGGTAGTTCACTTTAGGGTGTTTGCTGTACTGGAGAATGCTTCCGGGTAGTGGACCATGCCATGTACGTCACGGAGGACATTCTTCTCAAGACCGAGGATCATGAATGACCCCTCCGGTACTTCCCATGGCGGTTCTATTCCATGCGTTTTTGCTGATTCAAATCGGAACCTGCGGTAATATCCAGGTTCACCAAGTACAACGATGATTTTTGCTCTTTTCTGGTGGGATCGGTGAATGCCTTCTTCAATGAGTGCGGTACCGATTCCCTGATTCCGGAATTGCGTGAGCACCGCCACCGGTGCAAGGGCAAGGGCTTTTGTCTCATCGCAGTCTGCTGCACGGATAACCACTGGTGAAAAGAGTACGTAGCCGACTATGGTTCCATCCTCAACACAGACGAGTGAGAGTTCAGGATCATAGGCATCGGAATTACGGATCAGAGATACCAGTTCTGCCTCATCTTTCCGGCTGAATGCATCGGTGAGGACCGCGGCAATACCTTCAGCATCATCCGGTTCTTCTGATCTGATGGTCCATTCCATGGTAATCATAGATATGGTGCTGCCCACTAAAATACCTGCATGTTCTCATCCCCGGCGAAAGACTAAGACCAATAATAATTGCCTGTGATATTCTTTTCAGCCGGTGGAGGATATGCATAGCAGATATCCGGGATGATTAATTCAGTACTAAAAAAAGGTATGATTATTTCTGGGCCATAAGACCGGTAATTGTGACGACGATACCCCATGCAATCAGGAAGATGCCCAGGACGTAGATGACGGTCGCCGTTGCCATCAGTGGGTAGATCATCACATAGAATCCAAGAATGATTGCGATGATGCCTGCAATGATGAGGAGCACTTTATACCAGGTATTATCTTTCCCGGTAAATGCCTGGAAGATATTGGTAAACCCGGTCAGAAATGCCCAAAAGGCAATCATGTAGGTCATGAGGAACCATGCACTGAAGATACTGCTGAATACCATCAACCCGACGATAATCGAAAGCACACCCAGAATGATGAGTGCAATCGAACGCCCTGCGCCGCCTTCGTGCGGTTTTAACGCCTGCACGATTGTCATGATACCCCAGACCACCACAAAAGCACCGATGAAGTAGCCTAAAAAGATCGTCACATATCCCGGCATGATGACACAGAATATGCCAAATATAACTGCAATAATTCCCAGAAGAACAAATGTCCACCACGACGGGGTGAAACCCATTGCTTCTGCTGTCTCGTTCTCAACGATATCAGTCATTGTATTTTCTCCAACGCAATGGTATGTGAATGTGGTATTTAAAATAACCGAAAATCGGGGAGGTTGGGCCAATTTGGATCGATATGACAATAAACGTGTGGCATGCCCTGATTGACATAACTCAGGAGATACTGTCTATATCTGGGATATTTCTCTTTGTTAGTGAACCATGCCCCTCCTCATCGTCATGATAGTAGGTGCAGAATATTTGTGCTATTAGAAAAATCTGATATCTCAGAATGGTCCCTGTCCAGACCCCTTCAATTGTTTCAGATATTGGGTCTGTTTGTTTAATGAAGGGAATATTACCGGGAAAAAAAGAGATTGTCGGATTATGATCTTCGTGTCATGATAAACACTATGAACAGAAGCCCAAAGCATACCGCCGGAATACCAAAACCCGGTGATGGTGTTGGTTCGGGTGATGATGTTTCTGAAAGAGATGTTACAGAAGGTTCAGCGGGAACGTCCGGAGTCTGTGCTGGTGTCTGTATGCCTGTCGACTTTGTAGTGATTTCTTCTGCCGCACTGGAGAATAAGGCAAACCGGCTGAAATGGGATATCTTTGCTGTCACGGTATGCTCAGAGGGATTGATAGTCACGGGAATCTCCTCCCATATGTTCTTCTTCTCGTTGTAGAACCAGAGAGATAACTCTCCGTCAGCAAATGTATTCCATTGCTCCGGTGTTAAGGTGAATGTCAGGGTGATGGCAGGCGAGAATGTTGCACCTGATGGCGTGCACTCGTATGCGTTGCCGGTAAACAAGAATGTCACACCAGGCGAATTTCTCACCCCATTTTCACCAAGAGATGTGATCGTCACTTCTTTGATCACATTTCCTTTACTGTCCAGAGCATAGGAATTCATTTCCAGATTTAACGATGCAATACCGTCTTTTGAGCTGATTGTTGTATCTCTGAGTATTTTCCCTTCAGGTGAGGTCAACAGTGTCCCCGTATTGGCCTTCTTAACAACTGGTTCCCAATCGTCATCTCCGCTGTCGGTATTACGAATCGGAGAAATTATGATGTATCCTGAGCGGATTTTTGTGTCACTTCCAATTCCATCACTTACTGTCAGGTTGACTGTGTATGTTCCGGAAGCGGGATAGACATGACTGGTATTCTGTGCGGTTTCATCGATAATTCCGTCATTTTCGAAATCCCATGCCCATGATGTTGCACCCGTGGACAGATCTGTGAACTGAACGGTAAGCGGTGCGGTGCCGGACGTAGGTGTCGCGGTGAAGTCAGCAGATAGTGAATGATCTGCGGATTCGACCACGAGAATGGTGGCCATGGCATACATGTTGTCGCCCTTTCCGTCCTTAGTCAGGCTGCGCATCGCTGCCTCATTGTCTCCGTCCGTGATTTCTGTTGTCACGTCATAGACCGAGAATCCGACCTGTGGTGTTCTCTGGTAGTCTGACCAGAACCCTTCATATTCCTGATCGTTGAAGATGAATGTGCTCTTATCGGTGTCAGCTGCACTGGCAAGTATGGCAATGGCAGTGGCACTCCCGATGTCGGTGGTGTCCACGCCGGAGAACGGTGCATATGCTGTCGCCTCGGCCTCACTCACTGAATATGATGGTCGTGAGTAGACCATGTCAAACTCTTCATTCATCCATATGGCTTTCGTGCTGGTTTCCGGATCTTCGTAGACGACAACAAGATACGCCCCGTAGATTCCGTAATTGCTGTCCGCCTCAGGCGTGATGGTCATGCTGTTGCCTGTGGTGTCAAACAGACTTGTCACATTGTACACGTACATGCCGTATGGATTACTGTATGACCCAAACCCTTTGATGTCCTGGTATGTCGCTGCCGTGTTTACGATGTTATCGTTGAATGACATGGTGAATGCCGGATTGACACTCATCTTGTTGTATGTCCATCCCTGGTAGAGGCGGGCGTTTACCACGGTTGCTCCTTCCGGAATCGGGAGGTCATCTGAAGACCATGCGTATGTCTGTTCGGTCCATACGGCCCCGTTATATGCGGTGTTCCCTGCAGACCATGTCAGGTTATACTGCCCGTCGAAGACAGCTGTTGTCTCCATGTCAGAGCCACCGGTCCAGCGTTTGCCCTTGTAACCGTTGTTGTACACAGTCTGTGTTACCGTGAGACCGTTGTTCGTCTCATCAGTCTCATCGATTACGTTGCCTGTGTCGGCGGTCGCACTGATGGTGACACTGTCAGCGCCGTTGTAGAGAACGGTGTCTGTCACCGTGGCGGTAGTGGACGTATTCGCTGCGAGGCTGTCAACGTTCGCGGTGTATACGGTTCCTGCGACCTCAACGGTCACCGTGAATGCATCTGCGTCCGTCGTGCCAGCATTCAGTATCGTCGCTGTGACAGTGTTCGTCTCATTTGCGAAGAGTTCGCCGCCCGCACCGCTGTTTGGTGTGATGGCTGTTACGTTCAGATCAATATCTGCTGCACTTGCACCCACCGGTACAATTGCAACAACGAGAATAAATGCGAGGAGCAGAATGTGTCCTGCATATTTTGTTTGTTTCATTTTCATACATTCACCAGTTCGATATTTCATACGGCCGCACATCCAAAACAATTAATTCAGGCTTATTTCCTCTCATTTCTGCAGGATTTTATCCTGGACATGCACCACATGAGATTCACACATTTGGTGTGATTATTCATACGATTTAACATAAGTATTGTCATTTGTAATTCAATGCATTATTTTGACAATATTTTTTCGGGTGGTAACTGCAGGGGGGTATCGTCTTTCAGTATTGTTATTCCAACGCCTGGAGACAGGATCACAGATCATTGGTTTTTGGATTTTTGTTGCAGAAAAAATCGCTACCTAATAGATTAGTATTCTCCCGTGGGAAGTTGATGAACTGCAGAATCCGGCGAATAATAATCACAATTATAGCATTTCGTATTACAATAAGGAAATCTTTTATTAAAACGAAATCTATCCTTAATTACTACATGAAATTCAGGGTCATCATTTCACTTATTTTAATCACTGTACTCATCACCTGTGTTGGTACCACCGTCACTGCTGCTGGTGAGAATTCCGGTGTATTATTCAGTATGGTCTCGGTTACAGGCGCTGAGGGCGAATACATTCTCTCTTGTGAAAGTGCAGAAACCAGGCCTGCAGGCATTTTCGCAACCTTTCCGGGACCTGTTAGCATAGTCAGCACTACACTCCCGGAGAGCCAGTATCGGCTGAACGGAAATTCACTTGCATGTGCCATCATCGATGAAGAAACCTGTTCCTTTCAGATCAACTGTGCGGATCTCCAGCCTGGGACACTCTCGATCTTGTGGGAGGAATTCGCGAGCGGACTTTCCGGGGATACGGAGATATCAGTCTCTGATGCAGGAGACGTAGCCGTTTCATCTCCCGGGGATACAGGCATGGGGGGTAACAGGAATTCCCCATCAGTAACGGTGCAACAGAGTCCCTTTGCCTGCATAGTATTCACAGTGATTGTATCACTTGCCGCTGCCTGTGTGTATACCGGGAGAAGAAGGGGTGATTCACAATGAAAATATTCGGACGATATCTGTCTGCATGGCTTGTATTTTTCATTCTTGGAATCGCTGTTGCAGGTCCCGTAGCGGCAGCAGATATGGGAGACCTCCCGCTGGATGCAGATGGGGATGTTCTCATCAGCAGTGACGAGATGGCTGTGGCAATCCTGGATTATCTGGAGCAAAAATATGCAGGTACAGGCGCTGATTCGATCCTTTACAATGACCTCACCGACGGTGTCTATGTGTATACCTGCTGGAATAAGACTGCAAAGACGGTTCATGACTTCTCAGGGCAGACGGTAACCCTGACACGGCCCATCCACCGTGCTGTTGTAATGAATGCAGAAACTGCAGAGACAATGCGGTCATTGGGATACGACAACTCCGCTGTTGTCGGTGTCGGTAAATACATTCTGGAAGACCCTGTATTCTTCCCGGAATATGTGGGTATGCCGAATGTCGGCAGTATCTGGTCGCCGGATTATGAACAGATCATCTCTCTTTCCCCTGACGCAGTGTTCATTTATGCGGATTTTATGGACACCAAAGGGGACGAGATCCAGGAGACGATTCAGTCCATGAATCCGAACATTCATGTATTGCGGTATGACCTCTTTGAACCCGACACCTATGCGGAAGAAGTTGGGCTTTTCGCTGAAGCCATTGACCGGGAAGAGGAGGGAACAGATTTCGCTACATTCTATACCCGACAGATGGGCACTGTCACCGACAGGGTGGCAACAATACCTGAGGATGAACGGGTGCCCGTGTACTTTGAAAACGCAGATGATTACAAGAGCTGTGCAGAAGGGTCCGGGTATCATGACAAGATCACCCTTGCGGGGGGCAAAAATATCTTTGAAAATGCCACACCGTCATACCCGGTGGTCAACCCCGAGTCTGTGCTCTTTGGTAACCCTACTGTGGTTCTCAAACTACAGGGTTCAGGGAAGCTTGACTTTGGTGGATATGGTGATGATGACTCCTCAAAAACCATTGAAGTGTATGAGAGCCTCCTTGAAAGGCCAGGCTGGAACACCATAACTGCTGTCAAAGACGGTCGTGTCCATATCATTGACAGTGACATCTTCGGCGGGCCGAAACACTTTATCGGCATCCTCTACCTCGCTACCTGGTTCTATCCGGATGTGTTTGCCGATGTGAATCCAGAGGAGATACACCAGGAGTATCTCACCACCTATCAGCACAGCAGTTACGATCTCTCGTCACACGGGATCTTTGTGTACCCTACAACCGCATAGTTTTAGGATGAACAAATGGCATTAACAATCGAAGACTTTACCCGGGAATCTTCCCGTATCAAAACAAAACGTCTCTCCTTTTTTCTGGTGGCAGCAGCACTGCTCATTGTGCTTGCTCTGGTTGGTATAACACTTGGGTCAGGAAACCTCTCTGTCACGGATTCCTACGGCGCTCTCTGGGGGGGCTTATCTGCAAGGCTCTCAGGACTCGTTTCATGGATTTTCACTGGCAATTGGGCAGAGACTGCATCTGATACTCAGGAGATTGTCATCTGGGATATCCGGCTCCACCGGATTCTCTTTGCCCTCGTCGCCGGATTCGGGCTCGCTATTGCAGGGACTATTATGCAGGGAATCCTGAGAAATCCCCTGGCAAGCCCGTTCACCCTCGGAATATCCTCTGCAGCGTCATGCGGAGCATCGGTTGCGATCATTCTTTTTGCGGGTGTTACGCTTGTGAGCGGAAACCTGCTCGTGGTGGTGATGGCGTTTCTCTTCGCGATGGTGGCGTCATTCATCATCTACGGCATGGCACGAAAGAAAGGGTTGAATTCATCCTCTCTCATTCTGGCAGGTATCGCCATCATGTACCTCTTTTCGGCTATCACATCGCTTATTCAGTATTTTGGATCGGCTGATCAGGCAGCAGCAGTGGTCTATTGGATGTTTGGATCCCTCGACGGGACCACCTGGCCGAAACTCCTGATTGTTACAACGGTCGTCGCAATACTGACCCCTTATACGGTCATGCGTGCCTGGGATTTGAATGCACTTGCCGAGGGCGATGAGGTTGCAAAGAGCATCGGTGTCCCGGTTGAGCGGACGATGACCATCTTTATGATGATTGCATCTGTCATCACCGCAGTTATTATTGCGTTCACGGGAACCATCGGGTTCATAGGGCTTGTCGCCCCGCATATCACCCGGATGGCAATCGGCAGCGACCATCGGTGGCTGGTGCCGGCGTCAGGTCTTGTCGGGGCTGCCATTCTCCTCGGCGCTGACAATCTCTGCAGAACCCTGATATATCCGTCGGTGATTCCGGTGGGGATAATGACAGCGTTTCTGGGAGTGCCGTTCTTCCTCTATCTGTTTATGAAACGGGGTGATACCGGATGGTAGCGATATCGGTCAAAGATCTCTCCTATACATATCGGAAGAAGCCGGTATTCTCTGACATATCCTTTGAGGCACAGGAGGGTGAGGTGCTGGGTGTGGTAGGGCCGAATGGTTCGGGAAAGACCACCATGATCAAATGCATCGACGGGATCCTCCAACCAGAAGGTGAGGTCCGTGTATTCGGTGGCGAGGTTGCATCTATGAGCCGGATGGATATTGCCCGAAAGATTGCCTATGTCCCCCAGTCCTTCCCGGAAGGCCTGTCATCAGTGGTCTTTGAGACAATTATGATGGGCAGACGGCCGTATCTGAACTGGAAGACTGGATCGGAGGATGAAGAAAAGGTTTACAATGCAATGAAGATGATGGGTGTTGAGGAATTTGCCTTCCGGAAGGTGAAAGAGCTCTCAGGGGGCGAACGTCAGCGGGTGATGATTGCACGTGCCATTGTTCAGGAGACTCCCGTCATCCTGATGGATGAACCCACCAGCAGTCTTGATGTCCGACACCAGATGGAGGTGATGGGGGTGGCCAGAAGTCTTGCAGAAAGGAAGAACATCGCTGTTCTCATGTCCCTGCATGACCTGAATCTCGCGGCCCGCTACTGTGACCGGATAGTCATGTTCAATAAAGGGAACCTGTGTGGATTCGGCACCCCGGAGAATGTGCTTAAAGAGGATGTTATCAGGCAGGTGTATGGTATCGAGGCCCGGATCAGCCACGATGCCGATTATCCATATATCATCCCGTTGTGCCCGGTTTCCGGAGAGAATTCAAGTAAATAACGGGAAGAATTCTGCAGACCGGAGCATCTGACAGAAGTCAGTCCTACACAATTATCAGTAGGTAAAAAAATCGAATGACAGGTTGTCTACTCATCCGGAGTGAGGACAATGTGGAATTCTGCGGTTTCAAATGGAGATACAACAGCATTTTCGACGTTTGCCGTCCCCTCAGCGGAGACAAGCCGCACCGGAACACTGCCGATGTCCATATACCGGAATACTGCCGGGGTTTTCATCCCCGAATATTTGTTGTAGAGGTATATCTTTGCCCCTTCCGGTTCACTTGAGATGCTCAGGCTTCCATAGGTGTACGGTTCAAGGAGGAATGAGAGTTCTGCGTCGATCGGACGGTTTACAGGTATGAGGTGCAAAACCTCTTCATCGGGAAGATGGCCGGGTAATGAGACCGAAAAGGTATGCAGCCCTTCTGAGATGTTATCGATGAGGTATGGGGTGTGCAGACCGGTAGGGAATCCGTCCACGAAAATTTCTGCACCCTGTGGTTCTGATGTGACATGCACGGTACCGAATGTCATCTCCTCTGGGCCGATGCATATCGCATCTCCGTCTCGCCATAAACTTCCTGATTGTGAAATGTATGACCCGTTCTGCCGAAGTGTGACATAGGGATCTATTCCTGTTATACCAACCTCCTTTGGAAAAGTATAGGACGGATATTTCCCGTTAACGGTGAAATCAGCACCCTGGTAGAAATCGGAAGAGAAATCGATAATATGTGTGGTGATATATGCATGGTCAAAGGTGACTCCGGTAATTGATCCCGGATACACCCAGACACTCTTGATATCACAGGGATACTCTGCCTGTTCACTGCGGACCTTGATTGTGTGGCGCCCCTTCTTGAGCCCGACAATGACTTCCGGAGTTGTCAGATCGGTGTTCCGTCCGTCAAGATAGATCTGTGCACCATCCGGGTATGATGTCACATAGACCCCTCCGATTCCGTCATTATATCCGTTTGGTACATATCCGTCAAATTTCAGTTTATTTAGTTTTGAGGATTCGGGTGAGATATCAAACCGTATTTCATTATCGTCAGTGATAGTCAGTTTTTGTCCTGCCTCCCGGAATCCATTTCGTGATACGGAGAGTGTATGGCTCCCTCCTCTGGTGTCTGTAAGAACACAGGGGGTTGTCTTTCCGGTATAGAACCCGTCCAGCATAACGAGTGCTCCTGGTGGATTTGAGAGTACAGTGAGATCATAAGTCCCGTTTTTGTAGTCGATAAGGGTCTCATTGGGTTCCTGGATTTCTACGGGTGATCTTTCAGGTGAATTGGATGCTACATTCGGAATGTGGACCTCTTCTTCTTGAGTATCTGCAGTTGGGGAGATATTCAGGACTTCTGAGAGGCCTGTAAAACGGAGGATATCATACAGAAAGTTTGTGACACCGGACAGTATGCCTCCTGTTCCCTCTTCAACTGATGCCTCACTGGTCCCGATTGCCGAATAAGTTCCGAGACGGGTAATCCCCGACATCGCGGCCCCATTTTCTATGGGTACATATCCGGTATCTTCCCACCCTCCGGAATCTGTGTCATATCGACTGAGCATGATTTCATCCCCCTGTCTGTCAATTCCACCAGAAATTTCAAGAATGAGCGGGATGTCCGCCGTTGCGGTTGCCGGGCTGATGGTGTAGGTCCATTCCGTGTTTGCACCGGGAGGACCGTTTATCTGCTGGATAGTAATTGTTCTGACAGGTGAGCCGTCCCTATCGAGCAACAGGGTACCCTCCCGGATATACAGCCTGCATCGCCCGTCCTTTGTCTTGAGTTCCGCTGCCCGGAGGCGGTCCCCGGACACGGAGAGTGTGAAAGACTCTGTGTCTGCTGTAATTCCCCCACTGGTTTCGGGATCTTTGCTCTCCTTCGGCTGGGTAACCACTGATGCATCTAGTGAAGTGGTAGTATGTGTGATGACAAGGAGTGCATTGCGGTTCTCAAGGTAATCTCCGATTGCGCCCGTAAGTGCACTCTGTACCCGGGCCGTGTTGGCTTTAGTCCGGAGGAAATTTTCCACAGATTCCGTCCACATGCTGATCCCGGATGATCCTCCTGTCAGGACATTGTAGTATTCCCAGTCGTTGAAGAATATCCGGTGTGCATCATCGCCCTTTCCGGTGGCTGCGGTGCTGATGATCGTCAGGTTTGCTGTTTTGACCCCGTCCGTATTGATAATGCCGGGGAAGGGGAACACTGTGGTTGCATCATCCGATGTGATGCCTGCAGCCTCATCAGCGATAATTGCATCGCACCCCTCGTTAAGCCAGACTGTCCTTAGCGGAGCAGATTCATTCTTACACAGTATGACGAGTGTTCCACCGTAAAGAGCACAGACATCTCCTGGATTACCATTGTTCGTGACCGCGAGTTCATAATCTCTATTACCGTTCTTTTGGATGGCGCCGGTGACATTGAAGCAGACGGTTGAGAGGATGTAGTCGTATGCACCCTCACCTTTCCTGTCTGTATATGTAGCATCCGGGGTGATTTGGGCATTGTCCAGTGCTGATTTGAGGTGTACCTCTGTTCCGCTTTTATCATTTGTATTATGTCCCCAGGTGGTGTACAGGAAAAGACGTGCCAGTACCGGTTCTTCGTCAATTTTTAGGGGCACATTCCAGGTAAACTGTGATGTGGCATCTGATTCAATGAGACCTGTATAGGTGCCGAAGGGTATGGTGACCACATCCCCCCTGAATGTGATAGGGTTAGATGATGTGAGTTCTTTTCCGGTGTATCCAGTGTTTTCGGTGTCCCCATCGTCACCACTGCTCTCTCCCCCGCCTCCTTCCTGACCGGACTCTGGTGTAAGGATAAAAGAGACTTCTGATGTTTCGTCTTCACTAACACAGACCGTATTGCTTGCGTCCCGGTGGCCGGTAAGGCGAACGGAAACGGTGTGATCCCCGATGATAACATCCTCGAGGAGTGCATCCGTTGTCAGTCCGGAATCTTCACCGTCTATGAAGACCTTTGCTCCGGAAGGGTCAGATGTGACTGAGATACTGCCGGTAAGCGGGAGGAGACTGAAATGAACCGGTGTCTCCTCATCCGCGGCGATATCAACCCATTGTTCCTCTGCCTCCTCATACTGAGCGTGCTCCACACTCACCGCATATGACCCAACCGGCAGACCAGGGATGGTGCAATTGGTGGTGTATTCAGTCTCTTCCCCATCGATGAGAAGAGTGGCTCCCGGGGGTGATGACGTTACAGTGAGGGTGCCGGTCTCTTTTTCGGGATACCGAACCGAGAGGGTGGCGAGGAATATTTTATAAAAACTGTCTGTCCTGTCGCATGAGAGAGTGGTGTCTTCCCATGGGGTGACGATGCCCGCTACATCCCATGCATTGTACCCACAGTAATTACCTTTACCTGAGGTGATGAGGTCTGTCGGTTCGTCATCATTCAGGGTGTATGTGGCATCCTCACTGGCGAGATGGGCAACTTGCAGCCGGGCATCGGCCCACTCCTCTTCAGGAGGGAGTTCTCCGGTGGGGAAGGTGGTGCGGATAAAATAATTCTCTCCCAGAATATCATCCGACTGGTAGGAATCGGTGTCATGGCCGTCCATAACCCAGTATCGGACAGAATCTCCGTCCCCGTCATCATATGCCACCACAAGGGTGACGATTTTGATTCTTCCGTCAAACTGTTGATCATTGTATGCCGTGCTTACCCGTGCCAGAACGTCTCTTCCTGTGATACTGCTGGTTACATCGTACCACATCAGGTAATCACTTGTGACCCGTACGCAGTGGTCATTCACCGTAGCAGGACCGGTTCCGTATTCTCCTGAAGGCGGGTTGTAGTCTTTTCCCGGAAATGTGTAGGGGACATTGAGTGACTCTGAGCCTATCTGCGAGTATCCATTCCCACCATTAAACTCAACTGTTGCGGTTCCCGCAAGGTTATTCTCCATATGGCCACAGTAAACACAGACATACAGTCTTGCCCAGCGAACTGCCGTATAATCAGGGAGATGATACTGCTGCTCCACAGTCACCGGCGATGCACCGCTCATCCCGTAGTAGGAATCGATCCAGACACCGCCTGATACGGTTCCCTCTTCAGCTGTATCAAGGGGTATGCCTCCGACATAATTATCTGCTGTCACAGGCACAGTCAAAAAAATCAGGAGGAGTATACCTGCTAAAAGGGTTGCTCCCGTCCGACGAAATATTTGTTCGTATACTGATACGGAATCTATTTTCATGGCACCACCGGTATTGGTAATAAGATACTGTTGGCGTAATACAAAAATGTGTATTTCTGTTATTGTGTGTGATATAGTGGGGTAATGTGTATGTCACATGCCCCGCCTGATGGCGTCCACCGGATTGAGGCGGGCTGCTTTCAGGCCGGGGTAAATGCCTGCCAAAAGGGACAGAATTACTGCAATGCCGAGTCCTGCAGCGAGAAGTGCTGGTGTCACAAGGGTGATATCAGCACTGGCAAATCCTGCAAACCCGGGCCCCAGTTGTTCGATAATGAATGATTTGCCGAGAGTGTTGATTCCCATCGAGAGGAGAACGCCTAAAATATCTCCTGCGATACCTCCAAGGATCCCGATATAGAGGCATTCAAGGAGGATGAGGGTGAGCACATGCCGCTGTGATGCCCCGAGGGCCATTGTGATTCCTATTTCACGCGTGCGTTCATAGACAGACACCATCATCGTGTTGATGATCATCATCGCACCAACAATAAGTGAGATTCCGGTGAAGAACGAGAGAATGATGATGACCGCGTCCATCAGTCGGTTAACTGCTTTAATCTCCTCAAAAGGGCCCTGTGCCTGCAGGCCCAGTCCGCGGACGGCATCTGCGACGGCAAACACATGCTCTGGTGCATCCACTCGCAGGTAGATAGTATCATACACCCCATAGCCTTCACGCCATTCTTCCAGGTGGGTGCTGTCTGTCACAAGAAGTGTGTCAAACATATCTCCGCGGGGACGAAGCGAGCCTGCAACCGGAAAGACTACTTCAGTATCAACTGGTGCACCGGATGCATCATATTCGCGGATACGGATGGTGAGGTCATCCCCCACCCGTATGCCTTCGTATTTGCGCAGTGATTCTGCGATTTCGCTTCCCAGAACGGCGGTATCACTGTTCTCACTGTATCCTCTCCCTTTGCTGAAATCCGGTGTGAATACCGTGGAAAAGTCATCCCATCCAATTCCTACGGCCCCTATATAGGTCTGATGCGGTGTCGCGAGATCCACTGTTATTACCGGTGCCGTCCCCCTTACATGCGTGATGCCACGGAGGGCGGCCACCTTTGCGGTGGTGAGCGGGATGATGGCCCCGTCCCGCACATCCCCGGTCACTTCGATGAGGGTGAGGTCTGACTGTTCGCTGATCATTTCAATGGAATGCGCCCGTATGCCCTCACCCAAAGAGACGATGGCCACAACAGCAGCGACTCCCACCGCGATGCCCAGGATAGTCAGGATGAGACGTGCGCGTCTCCGAAGGATCTGCCTCCCGGAGATACGGGCAAAGTCAAGAGTCTGGCCCATCAGATCACCCCGCCATCATGGAGAGTGATCTGATGGTCAACCCGATCACCAAGGTCTGCGTCGTGGGTGACGATTAAAAATGTGGTCCCCTCTTTCCGGTTTATTTCGTGGATTAGATCAAGGATGTCATCGCTGGTCCGTGAATCAAGATTGCCGGTGGGTTCGTCAGCAAGAACGACAGCGGGTTCGCTGATGAGCGCCCGTGCGATGGCGACACGCTGCTGTTCCCCCCCGGAAAGTTCACCAGGATAGTGGCTGCCCCGATGTTCAAGTCCGACACGGGCAAGCAGTGCGGATGCGTGGTCCTTTCGTTCCTTCTCCGGCCGGTATGAGAAGAGCAGGGGATATTCGACATTCTCCTGTGCACTCAGGTGAGGGATCAGGTTGAACTGCTGGAATACAAACCCGATCTCGTTGCGCCTCAGGTCGATGAGACGGGCCGTGTCTGTGTAATCCACCGGAACACCACGGATGAAGACCTCTCCGGATGTCGGGGCATCAAGACATCCCAGAATATTCATCAGTGTGCTTTTTCCGCTTCCACTCTTTCCGATAATGGCTGTGCATTTGCTTTTAGGTACTTGTATGGAGACACCTTTCAGCGCCTGCACACCGCCTGCATATGTCCGGACAAGCCGGACTGTTTCAAGTATTGTTTCAGCCATCAGTCTGCCGCCCTTTCAATCCATAAAATGCCGTTTGTGAGAAGCATGTAATCTCCGTTGTCCCGCACGGTGACGGTGTTGTCTTCTGCCTGCAGGTAGGGTGCGATGTCCCGGACATCCTCACCTATCTGATGCACCTCATCAGAAGAGAATCCGTCCGTCCACTCCCATCCGTTATATCCGGGAAAGAGCATGGTGAGAATCCTCTCAAAAAAATCGGGAAGGGTATTTTTCTCCGGTCGGTTAACCATGATGGCATTCTTCTCAGGGGTGTCGGCACTGGTATATCCGGCCGATGGTGCCACAAGGTGGAGGGTGGCACTGCTGACATCTTCCGTGCTGGTTTTGCCGGGAAAGATAACGGTGCCGGTTGCCATTCCCGGGGTGACGCCATAGCTGCTGTAGAGCATATCGCATCCTTCATTCACCCATATTGTTCCGTCTGTGCCGGAATTTGTTTCATAGACGGAGAGTATGCCCGCCCCCTGAATCACCACGGTGGCGTTCTCCGGGTGGGTGTTTGTGACGGCGAGTGTTAGCATGTTCTCCCCACCGGTGAGCCCGGAGATAGTGTAGGCGTCCATGCCGGAGAAGAAGTCGTTTCTGCTGACAAATCCCTTTGTGTCAGTATAACGGGCTGATGGTTCGGGAGAGAGGTTTGCTCCCGCCAGTGTGGTAGTGAAGTTTGGGTATGCCGCTGTCTGCCCTTCTTTGCTCCATGCCCAGTAGAGGAATAGGCGGGAATAGAGGGGTGTGGCATTCGCAGGGAGGGTTACGTCCATCTCCGCTGTCCATGTGTCTTCCGGGGCGAGCGTGCCGCTGTATGCACTGTCCCCGGTGGTGTAGATGTATCCGCCGCATATATCCTCATGGAATACATTCTCCAGCGGTCGATCCCCTGCATAGGTTGCAGAGACTGGTGCGCCGAAAAGAAGAGCCAGAAAAAGAATTACCCCCCATTTCCACCTATGGGAAGGCAAACGAACCCTCCTGTCGGTTGTTGGTATAGGAAGACTCTTTTATCGTTCTGTCCTCATTTACGATGACTGTCACCTGATGTGCGCCGGGAGTGGTGAAGAGTGGAATTTTTGTGGTGTGTGTTCCGTATGCGGGGACGCCTACCTCCAGAAGCTGCACTGCCGCTTTCTCACCATCCAGATATACTGTTACCATACACTCCTGCACATCGCTCCCACCGCTATTGGTGACCGTTACCGGCAGACTATATTCTGCAAATGCACCTGCAGACACCGGCGCGATGAGAATATCTCCTGCGGGGATCATCAGCAGACAGCCGATGCAGAGAATGGCTGCAATGCTGTTTTGGGTTCGTTCCCGGAGCAGAGCGACTGCTGCGACTGCGATGCCCAGCAGTGCCGGCAGCAATGGTGCAGGGGAGGTGGTCGCTTCCGGTGCCTGCCCGTCCCCGTCTGCCTGCACCGGGGTTCCTGCCTGCACTGAGAGGTCAGGTAGTGTTCCGATGGTGAGGGATTTCACCGGTGATGTGACTGTGGAGCTGTCATCGTCTACGATGGCTGAGAGTGCATATGTCCCGGATTCGGCTGTCCAGGAGACAGACGCTTCACCCCTCCCGTCCGACCCGACGGAGACCTGTTCATCACCGACAGGGTTACCGTCGAGCAGGAAGGTGACATGCACCGGGTCTGTTGAATATGACCCATAGTTTCTGATGGTGGCCCGCGCCGATGCCTCTTCCCCGTCATAGGCATTCTCTGCGACCGGTTCTTCTGCAACATATGCCGGATCCCGGGCTGTCCCGTCCCGCTCTGCCGTGAGGATAGCACAGACCGGATGGAGATAGTCTTCCGCCTCTATCACGTCACCGGTAGTATCCATGATGCCGTCTCCGTTGAGGTCACGGCCCCGTTCGAATATTACTGTGTTTCTGGCGGCGAATTCTTTTGTTACGCCAAAGACCTCACAGTCCACATATCGTGATGGTGTTCCTGCGGTACCGGTCGCATCAAAGGATATTTCATTGTTGATGTCCCGCAGGGATGGATTTTCACCGCCTGACGATGCCGGGATGCCCAGATCTGCTCCATTGAAAGTGATATAATCCGGCTGCCCCTCATTCGATGCGAGCGTGAGAGTGGTGAGGGTTGCCCCGGTTACCCCGGGTGTGTGGGCGTTGGTGAACGAACAGGAGGCACGGTCCTTTCGTGTCGGGTTGGTGCCTGCCCATCCTTCACCATGCAGGTTCTCATTGCCTTCTGCAACCCAGTACTGTGTGACATGACCATCGTCTGTCGGTACGGCTGCAACCACCATTATGGCATATATTCGTCCGTCAAGGGAGTTCCCTTCCTCGCCCCTGCTGGTGGTGACACAGACGGTATTTTTTCCCTCGTGGAGGACATCCCCCGCATCCGAGGCGATGAGGTAGGTTCCGTGACTGGATGAATAGACATTCTCCTGGACATCATCCTTGCCATACAATGTGAATTTTGTCTTTTTGATATTATTTGCCGAAATCTCTGCCCATCCGGAGTATTGCTCCGTTCCACCCCATACGGCGGTATATACTCTGGCCCATGAGGGATCCGAGGGTAGGGTAAATGTCACTTCAACCGGTGGTTCAGAGAGTCCGTATGTTCCGAATGTCAGAAGGTCGCCCTCTACTTCGCCCTGTGCTGTCACAGTGAGCGGAATTCCTTCAAATGTATAGAGTGCGGATACCGTGACTGGTATACAGGCGAGGCATCCGATGATCAGAAGAACATACACTATCCGGAAAAGTTGCATACGTATAGTTAAATTTTTGATCAATATTAAGATAATTATCCCCGTTTGTTGTACAACCCGGTGAAGAAGGATATATAATATTCATACTGGTAGAGAGAGGATAGAAACGATTGTCCGGGATGGGGGGGTGTTGTCTTTCAATATCAGAGCTGTCCGGAATCGCCCGAAAACGCATCCAGTGTCATCTGCCAGGCACCGGTTCGTTCCAGTCCGGAAACTGATACACCAATCAGGCGGACCGGGGTGGTGGTGAGAAACGGAAGGATGAGTGACTGTGCTGTTTGTTCAATAAGGTCATCGCGGTCGGTCGCATGGGTAAAAGATGAGGCCTTCGTCCGGGTGACAAAACCCAGGTAACGAATTTTTATGGTGACCGTGCGACACCGCCCACCATCTTTCCGGAGGCGTTTGCATACCTCTGCCGTGAGGGTGGAGAGGGTATGGCAGAGTTTTTCCCTGTCGGTCACATCCTCAGGAAAGGTATGTTCCTTTCCGATGGATTTCCGTTCACCCCTGTCAGTGACAGGAGTATCATCAGTGCCGTTTGCCCGTGCATGCATCACCACACCCCATTTTCCCAGCATTGTCCTGAGGAGACGGGGATCTGCTTCTGCAAGATCTCCTGCGGTGATGATGTCCAGTGATGCGAGCCGTTCTTCTGCCTTTTTTCCGATACCGGGAATTTTTCTCACCGGGAGGGGCGCAAGGAATGCTGCGGCATCATCCGGCCTGACGATGGTCATTCCGTCCGGTTTGTGGTAATCTGATGCAATTTTTGCAATTGTCTTATTCGGCCCGATACCGACAGAACAGGTAATGCCCTGGCGGGATTTGACCCGATTTTTAATCTTTATCCCTATGGCCTCTGCTGCGGTATATGACCCGCACGAAGAAATATCACAATATGCCTCATCCACACTTACCTGGGCAAATATATCCGCAAATGGTCTGATGCTGTCCATAATGTCCACTGAAACGTCACAGTACAGAGCGTGACGAACCGGCAGATAAACTGCCTCCGGACAGCGCACATATGCCTCGCTGATAGGCATTGCACTCCGGATGCCATACTCACGTGCCTCATATGAACAGGTACAGACAACACCGCGTCCCCTTCCGTTTTTCGGGTCAGCACCGACGACAACCGGCCGGCCGGCAAGGGTGGGATTTTCCCGGACTTCAACAGATGCAAAGAAACAATCCATGTCTACATGAAGGATAATTCGTTCAGTCTGTGCTCCGTACATATTTCGTCTCCTCTCTTCCGGCAGGTTAGTGTGTAATGGTTCCGGGCGCGAGGTATTTGAAGTCTCCCGGTGTGGTGTGAAACTTAAAAAAAACCCAGGACCGGATCTGCGGGAAACCGGTATAGCTTCTCAGGCGGTAGTATCGGTGGTCCGTTGCTGTCCGATATATGCTGTAAATCATGTGTCCCTGTCTTTTTCAGATGAAACGTTGGATTATTCTGTCCTAAACAGCGCAGAAAATGATCACTAGGTTCATCTAACCCTATCTCCGAATAGATCTTTCATCCCTATTTTCTTCAGAATCTTCTTTTGTTTCTCCTGAAGACCTGTGTACCAGATCTCTACTTCTGTGTCTTTCTGAAGAACTACCCGGTGCACTCGACCCATCTGTTTCAACAACACCTCAACACTCACGTTTTTTTCCTCAACAGTCTCAAGCATTGCCCGTAATGCTATCTTCAAACGGAGGGCAAGTGTGCATACAAACATAATCCCAAGAACCCGTGATTCTTTACGATGACGGATGGGAGCAATCTCTTCAAACGTCTTTAAATCACGGAAAACTTTCTCAACGAAGTCTCTTTCAAAGTACATCCGGACAACGTCCGTTGCTGACAGAGATGGATCTGATGCATACAGGAGATATTTGCCATCCATACGTTCTGCATTGATTCTGGCTTCGTTATCAGCTGCCCATTCAATTTTAACGCCATTTTTATCTTTCCTGATCTCGATTTTGAAGAACTTCTCATATGATTTTGGAACCACTTTTGCAATATTCTCAGATACGACATTTGTATCCATCCTGGCGCATGAATTCTGTAATTCAGCAAGATCTTTCTGAATCCGGAGCAGGTTACAATGCCGTGATTTCATCTCCCGCAATTGCCGCTCAACATTCAGATATACTACAACAGAACCATCATTGCCAAAGAGCGTGGTGTCGACTTTCTCCGCATAAATATTCATACATTGAGTCGGTACTAGGTGATCCGGATCAAGAGGTGGCTCCGTCTGAAAAACGATGTTTTTGGCTTCATTTGTTCTTTTGGTAACTCCACAGATAAGTTTCCAGCCTTCCTTTTCAACACGATTAATCTGCTCTTCGGTTGTGTAGCCACGGTCCCAGACAATTGTTCCAGGAATTACCATCAGTTCTTTCAGGCGGATTATCAGATCAGGGATTGTCGTAATTGAGTGAAAACTTCCTGGATGGACAAAGTGTGAGATGGGATAGGAATCAAAGTATGAAGTTATTACTGACAAATTTATCTGATTAAGGTGTGTTTCATGGGTTTTACTCCCGGGTTCTATCAATGGACACTCCTGACCGTAGGTTGGGATTGAGCTGAGATCAAAGGCAATAATTTCAGGATTTTGTGCAGGAAGAGGATGGATCATGCGCCATTTTTGATAGAGTTCGGCTTCGATCGTTGGGATCTGGCTCTTGATCTTACCTGTTTTAAGGGATTGTGAGCAAATCGTGTCAAGTGAACGGAGATAGGCGTCTTTGGTAAAATCAAGAGGATCCATTCCGGCAAGATCCGGAAGGGTGGTAGAACGTACCCATGTATTGAGCTGGGTGGCGCTTTCTGGATCGATAAGACGGTTTATCGCCCAGGTCAACAGATATTTGCCTGGTGAAGGCCCTTCGACATTCTCTACCCCTGTGGTAAAATGATCAATTGTATTGACGATATTAAGGGATTCTGCAACTTTCCAGAGAAGCATGACGTTTCCGGCCACACTACTTTCTGATGGAAATATTAAGTCAGGATGAAACCGTTTTGTCTTTGGTTTGGGGACTTTCTCCACATCACTCTCAACACCGAGATATTGGATCAGTTTCTGTTTTGGGCGACCATCTTCCCAGACTGATGTCATTTCATAGAGGTAAATTTGATTCCCTCGTTTGACACGCCGAATCCAGCTCATAGTGATCAATTGATCACTATGTTATAAAAATGTAATGCCTAAATTCCATGCCCCAATCTCTAAAAAGAGGATATAATGGAGAAATCAAAAAAAGTGTGGGCCGACCTAGTGATCAAAATTGCTCTATTCAGGTCTGTATTCGTTTTCTCCACTTCGGTCGCCGGGCACAACCTAATATCTTCTCGGGTAGAATATCGGGTATCTATGTCACTCAAGACACTCCTCGTTACTCCCGCGGGAAAGGAGAAGGTCTGGGATGTTCCCGGCAGGAATCCGCCGGATGCAGTACGGGCGGCAGATGCCTTTACGGGTCGGTTCGCCCGCCGTTGTGCCCAGTATGCCCGTATCCACTATCCGAATGACTGGGCGATTCTCTCGCCAAACTCTGGCTATCTCCTGCCGGAGGACGAGGTCCGCAATTACCCCAATGATGAATTTGGGGAATACAGCCTCGAATTTGATACTATCCGTGAAAATGCAGAGTATGACGGTTTACTGGGGTATGATTCGGTCATTTTCCTCGGGAATCGTGAGGATTACGGGGGGTACATTGATGTGGTCAGGCAGACCTTTACCGGCAGCTGGGTGGAGGTGCCGCTTGAGCATGCTGCATCAGGTGGTGAGATGCTTGGTCATCTTGTTGACTCCCTCACACGGGGGACACCGTTGCGCAGCAATATCATTCATCTCTCCCGGATACGGGTTGGGGGTCTTTTCGGGGAACTGACCCATGATATCTCTCTTTTTCCGGAAGATTCCCTCTCCATTATCACTGCACCGAACGGGTATGGGAAGACGACCATCCTCCGGATACTCCGGGCTGTTTTTGTGGGCAATGTCGATGAGCTCCGAACCCTTCCCTTTAAATCTGCTGAACTGGAGTTTATCCGGGATGATTCTTCTGTACCGGATGTGCATGACATGCTTCGGATTGAAAAGCACCAGCGTTCGCAGTTTCCGCTGAGAATTGATATCTCATTTATCTATACTCGTGGGGGAGATGGAAATGTGCGGTCCTTTGTACTCGAAGATGGTGAATATGACAGTGATGTGGTATCGACAAAACTTGCGGGAATAATTCCGCCGGTGCCGGTGAAGTATATCTCTGCCCAGCGTCTCTGGCATGACCGGAACCGCAAGATGGGCATAACGGGCGATCTTCTGGCCTCGTATGACCGTAACCATGAGGGGGCATACGAGCTCACGATCCTCGCGTATGCAGACGACATAATCCACCGGATTCAGGCACTTCTCACCGATTATGCTTCAATTGCACAGGAACTGGATGCCACATACCCCGCCCGTTTCCTGCAGGCACTTGGAGATGGTGCTCCTACCCCGTCAGCAGCAGAGATTGAGGCCGATCTTATATGTCTACAGAAAGAACGTGAATCATTCGAGACTCTTGGGTTTCTTCCGTATACCCGGCTTGATGACGGGGATGTGATGATCACTCCCGGCAGGATTCCGGATGACTCAGGTGTCAGGGCAGCAATTTATCTGTATGTCGCTGATTCGCGGGAAAAATATCAGATATTTGGGGGGCTGAAACAGAAGATTGACCTCCTGGAGGGGATCATCAACGAGCTCTTTTTAAATATCGATCTCACGGTTGACATTGAGAGCGGGTTCCTTTTAATGTTCATGGGGCGTGAGCCTGTACCGCCGGAAGCACTCTCATCCGGCGAACAGAATCAGTTGGTCATGTATTATGACCTTATTTTCAAGACTGATCCTGGCACACTGGTACTCATTGATGAACCTGAAATTTCTCTGCATGTGGTCTGGCAGCGGAAGTTCCTGGACACTATTCTGGGGATTATTGGTATAACGGGTTCGGATTTCATCCTCGCCACCCATTCCCCCCAGTTGATTCACACGCACTGGGACAAGACTATTGACTTATCAGGGAACTATCCCGATGAAAGGTAAAAACCGCCGATTTGCCGGGTATCGCCTGGAAGAGATCTGGGCTGATCCCGATGAAATCCGGGGCATGATTGAGACGATGGAGATGACCTATCCCGGGATGGGGGGGAAAGTTTTTGTGATCACCGAAGGGCCGTATGACCTTGATGTGTATGATCGCTGCTTTAACAGTGATACCTGTTTTTTGCGGATTGCGAACTCAAAGGAGAATGTCTGTGATGTTGTGGAAGGGATCTGTACAGGGAATGCACCATCCACTGTAGCGGGACTAGGGCATGGCAGTCCCGGAAGTGAACGGCGTATCATCGGCATAATTGACCGTGATTATTCCCTCTTTGACCGTTCACCGAAAGAGGAAGAGAAGAATGTCTTCCAGACTGATACTCATGATCTGGAAACGATGCTCATTGTGTCTGGTGCCCTTGAAAATGCCATTGAACTCATTGAGAAGAATGCGTTGCCACAGACATTTTCCCAGAAGGCCTATGGATCACTGCGTCAGGGAAACCTGCGGGTGGCACTGACACGGGCGGCCCGGTACCTGGGTCTTGCAGTCTTTGTGAACAATCAGGATGGTCTCAATATTTCGTTTAAGCACATCAACTGCAAGAAACGTGATACATTTTCACGGTTTGTCAATGCTGAAACGCTTGAATGTGATGTCGAAGCCCTGAAAATGGTGATTTTTGAGAAGAATGCCGAACGGGGAAAGGAGTTCATTGATTCGTTTGATCAGATTATACGGGACTCAGGTGGGTATTATTTTGAATACCCGTGGCATATATGTCGGGGGCATGACCTGATTTGTATCCTGCTTCGCGATCTCAATCTGCGCTATTCCCTGCGTGATGGTGAAGAGATTCGGGGCCGTGATCTCGAACGCCTTCTGCGGCGTCATTATCAGGCGGAATACTTTGCAGATACTGACCTCTGCAGGCAGATTCGTGACTGGGAAGAAGAGACGTTTGGCAAGGGAGTGTCACGCATCTTCTCTCCTCTGATATATCAGGCGTTGCTGTGAAAAAGGTAAAATGGCATGTCTAACTTCACAAATAATTGTTTGATGAAAGGCAGAGGTTTGATGCTGGTATTTGTGATAATTTTAATGGATACGGGTATGATATCTGAGCCTATAGGTGGTATATATGGGAGAGTCCAACCGCGTTGAGTATAAACGTCAGCTAAATGATGGGCTTGAAAAAGAGGTTGTTGCATTTCTCAACTATCGTGAAGGCGGGGTGATCTATATTGGAGTTGAGGATTCAGGTGATGCTTTTGGGGTTTTAAACTCTGATGGGGTTCAACTCAAAATTAAGGATCGGCTTAAGAATAATATTCGCCCATCGGTTATGGGTCTCTTTGATGTTATCCACGAGGTTAGGGGGAATAAGGATATCATCAGGATTAATATTGCGAGTGGTTCTGAAAAACCATATTATCTGAAGAAGTATGGTATGACTGATAAAGGATGTTTTATCCGTGTTGGTTCTGCCTCTGAGCCGATGCCTCAGAGAATGATTGAGGAGTATTTCTCTGGGAGAATCCGTAATTCAATTGGAAAGATAAGATCCCCCAGACAGGATCTTACATTTGAACAGTTAAAGATTTATTATAATGAAGCAGGCTTTGATTTAGGAGATAAGTTTGCTGCAAATCTTGAACTTTTAACTGATTCTAAAGAGTATAACTATGCAGGTTATCTTCTTGCAGACAGCAATGGCAATTCCGTTAAAGTTGCAAAGTATGCCGGATTGGACAGGGTGAATCTTATTGAGAGCAATGAATATGGCTATTGTTCTCTTGTTAAGGCTGCCAAACTTGTTCTTGATAAACTTGATTTAGAAAATCCTACAGCCACTCGTATAACCTACAAAGAACGTATTAATAAACGATTGTGGGATAATGTTGCTTTACGTGAGGCTGTCATCAATGCAATGATTCACAATGATTATTCAAACGAAATACCTCCCAAGTTTGAGATATTTGACGATCGTCTGGAGATTACGTCCTCCGGAGGATTAATTCTTGGTATAAATGAGGATGAGTTCTTTGAAGGGTATTCCAATCCGAGGAATAAAGAACTGATGCGTATTTATAAGGATCTTGGTATGGTTGAGCAGCTTGGTTCTGGTCTGCCCCGTATTCTAAATGTATATCCAAAAGAGTGCTTTAAATTCACCGCAAATTTCCTGAGAATTACCCTTCCCGTAAATCCTGTTGTTATGGGGCGTTTAGAAGCAGATAAGAAAGCAGACATGGCTACTGATGTTTCCAGTTCGGAAAAGATGTCGGAAAAGATGTCGGAAAAGACTGAATCCAGCATATTACAGCTATTGCTGATTACACCTGATCTGACTATTTTTGATATTGCTGACGAATTGAAGGTAACAACACGTACAGTTGAAAGAAATCTATCAAAACTGAAAAAAGAGGGGAAAATTGTTAGAGTTGGCGGAAGAAAAACAGGGCACTGGGAGATTTTTGATGAAAAATGAAGTCCCGATAATACTAAGTGGGGGGATTCGTCTTGGGTTTCATTATGAGCTAAGAATTATCCGTTTTTAATAATGATGTGAGGTTTGAGTATGAAGTTTACACTTAATTGGGAGGTATATGAAATTTTCAGAAAACGAATTTAGAGATTTTTTATTTTGTTATCACAAAGAAAATCTATCCAGCATTATTATTGGAAAAAGGGAGCCAGTTGCTTGGGAAGAGGATGGATTTCCCCCTATTCATTTTTTAATGCAGCATATGGCTGAAAAAAGGATCAATGAAATTCTCGATAGTTTAGAATGTTTAATACTTACTGCAAAGGAGCTTCGACTCGAAAAAGGAAATGATTCGACAACCAGAATTGATCTTTTTGGGAATTCAGAAATTGCAGGGCTAACAATTATAGAACTAAAGAAATCCAGACAAACCGAACGCCAATCTTTTACTGAGCTTTTAGCTTATTCAAACCATTTTTGTTCCATTTTTTCAGGGCTGAATGAAAATTCAATTACTTCGATTTTAATAGCACCAATGGAAACCAGAATTGTTAGGGATTCATACGTTCAGGAATTGCTTATAAACAAAAAGAAAACACTCGCCCTTATTCCAAAAGAAGAAGATGGAAAAATTATCTTGGAAGTCTACTATCCGGACAAATCATATTATCAATGGTTTGAAAACAATATGTTCGAAGACAGATCTATGTCAACAGTTGCAATATCTTTCCCTGAATTGAAGGGATGGATTGATACTGATTCAATCTCAAAAGATCGGGAAATTCCATATCACTCGAAAGAGGCACTCAACACCATTTCAAATACTATAGCCCATAAACTTGAATCATCGGGAGTACATAGCCTAGTATATTCATCACAAAAATGGGGAGAATTAGCTGATATCTTTCCATATCCAAATACTGTTTTTATAGTGGCAGTAAATCCTTTTGCATCATTTAGATCTTCAATTCATGATGATGATGAGATACATGGTGAATCTGAAAATGGGAGAATTGAAAGTCTTCAATCGGTTTACAATCAACTTTGTGATGATGAGAAAACATTTTGGATTGAATCCATGGAGTATACATTCGGTGACTACCTGACAAATATTGTCAAAGAAGAATTTAAATTATGTTTTTTGAATAATAATTGCCCTGAAGTTAAACCTGAGTTCACTTTCCCACTTTGGAATGGGATCAAAAAAAGCCCTATTGAATCTGTTTGCAATCACAATCTGGACGTATTCTTAACTGGTCTTATAAGGGAAATTTACCTGGAGTATGTCAGGTATGTATATGCCGAAAAAGAAGATCCAATTTTTTATGGTGACGATCTACCTAGCTATTCGTATAATATGTTTCGGGATTTTTTGCCCATATGGGAGATAGTAAATGGGATCGGACTCTTTGAATTTTAAATGAGATAGTTTGTACTGAGTGAATTGGAAGAATTCAGGCTTTCTGATGCATTCAACCTTATTGGTGGACGGGAATCAAAATGAAGACAGTTGTATGTAATGCTATCAGTAAGATCATAAGCTTGTTTCAAATCTTACTTGTTGAGAGGGTATTATTGGGGGTGCCCGTGGGGAGCAGTCTCTGCACAATTTTCTTACCAGCCCGAAGAATATTTCACCCCTTTCTAACCCTTTTTTTCTCTCTGTATAGGGAAATCGGGGGGCGGAACGGACGTATTTTTGGCTCATCGGTTCTGCCGGAAAATGACGGTGACAATGCCCGGTATTTGCGAAAAATACGGAGTATCATGGACTATTAAGGGGTCTGTATTGCTGGATATTTCCAGAGGATGTATAGCATGTCCCAACTGAAATTGGCCCGCTCCGGGCTTCTGTGTGAATGCGGTTTTCCAAGGCACGAGGGTGCAGGATATGCGATTTAGCCCTCATTTTCGGCCGTTAAAGTCAGTATTTTGCCCGCCATTGTGAGAATTGTAGACTTCGGCTGCAGGAGGTGGCCACCGTTTTTAAAAAAGAAATATTACTGGATATTTGAATAATTGTCTTCAACGTCACTGATAGCAGTGTGCTGCAAATCCATTAGTTCCAGTATGATGGCATCTGAGAAGATCATGGCTGCGGTCTCGAAGAGCGAGCCTGTGGGCGCCTTCGGGTTGTAGGACACACCTGACCGGTGCTCACCGGTTATTTGCCGGATGGCAAAGTCTGATGGGAATCCTTCTTCGTCATACTGCCTGCTGTCGAGGACCATCGTCAGGTCGGCTGTCGCTGCCATGGATGAGTCCCTGTGTGATGTGACAAGGGCCAGGGTGCCGCCGACTGCCTTGGCAGTCTTACAGATGTCAGTGATGGAATGTGTCTCACCAGACCCGGAGAAGGTTACGAGCAGGTCACCGTTCTGCATTGCCGGTGTTATCGTCTCACCAACAACATAACTCTCCATACCGAGGTGCATCAGTCGCATTGCAAATGCCTTTGCAATCAGCCCGGATCGCCCGGCTCCGGCGACATAGACCCGGGGAGCAGTCAGAAGTGCCTGCATGAGCTGCTGCCCTTCTTTATCGGATACTGTATCTGCAATAGAGCCCGCTGCAGAGGAGATCATCCGCATTAATTCCTGAATACTGTAGGAGGTTGCCATATTTTTCACATAGATGTTAGCGGTGCTATATGAAAATGATCTGTAACTGGTCAGGTCCCCTACAACGAATATTTTAATTTTGACCATATTCCTGAACCCTGTTTTTTGAAAATATGGTCCTAAAATCCACTTTTCGCACTTATTTTTTCAACACCTTTCGAATACTTCCCACCCAGCATCTGGAACGGATCAAATCAGAACTGATTTTTTTCAACCGTTCTCGTTTTTCACTTCATCAGAGAGAAAAATATCCGCTACAATACGACTCAGCTACTCTTGAGCAGTATAAACAAAACAGTGTAATGGTAATTACTACGTTTTTGGACGATTTTTGATATTTTACGCGGTTTCTGATGCAATATGATGCTTCAATGGCAAACCTCGGTTTAAAGGTGTTTTAGATCCGTCTCGTTTTTGCAGTTCAGTCTATGAACAATATGTCCCAGGTTGATATTCCCCTGATTTTCTCTCTTTCCCTGATGGTACTGAACATTGATGGAAATATTCATTACAATGGGTTTTAGACAAGTATTGATCCCCGATGTGCTTCCCTCTAAAAGTTGTGAAATTGCGTAATATTCTAATAATCTCTCAAACGGGTCCACATAAAATATCTTAATACATACACATTGCAGTGTTTTTCTTTATATACCAAACAATCCAATCAACTTCTGTGCACACGATTCCGTGCACAGGAGAAAATCTCCATGAAAGAAATCGAACAGGAAGTTCTCAACCACATCCCTGACCCGCTCGCAAAGCTCGT
>JAUVCV010000005.1 GCA_030595665.1 Methanogenium sp. | reverse complement strand
CACATTGCAGTGTTTTTCTTTATATACCAAACAATCCAATCAACTTCTGTGCACACGATTCCGTGCACAGGAGAAAATCTCCATGAAAGAAATCGAACAGGAAGTTCTCAACCACATCCCTGACCCGCTCGCAAAGCTCGTCCGGGAGAAATGTATAGCAGAAGAAAAGGCCCCGTTGATTATGCCGAACAGGGAGGTGCGAACATGCAACCCGCAGATAGTAACCCAATGAACAGAGGCAGCCCCTCCACAAAACTCTGCACCAACAGTGAAATGTCCGGAACTGCCAATGAACAATTGTCGGCAAAAAATATAAAATCCGTGGAAACTGCCCGGACGACAATTACCAGAGGCCCTGTCCCGCTCTACCTTATTGCCTCGACAATTTCTTCAGAGATCCACACACACGGCAGGCGCATCTCCGGGATTGTTGTCAAACGGACCGAATATAACAGCTATGTAATCAGCCTGACCAAAACCGTCCCGCAGGGGAAGAAAGCAGGTGGTGCGAATGCAGACTGAACCCGGCACACTCTCCTTCGGGAGAGGTGGCCCTCTCTTTCTTTCCATCGCCGGGGAGACATACCGGCTCACGAGAGACGACATCCACACCCTCTTATTCTACGGACAGAGCGTGCCTCTCACCCGGACCGAAGACGGGGACGTCTGCCCCGACGGAGCAGTTATCGTCACCACCGTCCCCTTTGCGAGTTTCCAGCAGGTGGCTCGTGGGGAGGCGGTCTCTGCACCGCTCTTCCCGGCAATGCCTGACGTCACGGGAGGATTAGTATGACCGCAGACCCGGGAGAGATCGGGCGTGCCCTTTCCCTCCTCTTTTCCGACGGTGCCGTTGTCGAACTCCGGGCCCTGGGTGACGGCGGCGTCCACAGTGGCTACTTCACCGATTTTGCGACTCTCGCCACCCGTGCGGCAGAGATTGACAATTATAACGATGTCCACGGTATCTATGTCACCTTAAACGAGGTGAACCCGGCACTTCTCTCCCGGCGTGCGAACCGCGTCAAACAGCGGCTCTCGAAGAGTGACGCCACCACAGCAGACGCGGACATCATCCGCCGCCGGTGGCTCCCCATTGACTTTGATCCGGTCCGGCCGAGTGGTGTTTCAGCGACAGACGTTGAGCATGAAGCCGCTCTCGGGCGGGCCGAAGACGTTGCGGACTGGCTCACTGGGAAAGGGTTCCCTGCACCCATTATCGCTGACTCCGGCAACGGTGCACACCTCCTCTACGCAATCGATCTCCCGAACGATGGTGAAGCCACCCGGCTCGTGAAGGGTTGTCTCACCGTCCTCGATGCCCTCTTTTCTGATGACATCGTCCACTGCGACACCGCGAACTTCAACGCCGGACGTATCTGGAAACTCTACGGGACAACCGCCTGCAAGGGGGACAACACCCCCGAGCGGCCACACCGGACGGCCCGTATCTGCTCCGCCCCGGATAAGCCAGAGGTCGTCCCCGAAGATATGCTCCGGGACCTTGCCGATTGCATTCCCCGGTCCGCTCCTGCGACAGAAAAGGGCAGACGGCGGGGATCGTTTGACCTCAGGCGGTGGCTCGAAACAAACAAAATCGCCGTCAAAAACGAACGGCTCTGGCAGGGCGGCATGCTCTTCTCCCTTGCTGAATGCCCCTTCTCCACCGCCCACACCGACGGGGCATTTGCCATCCAGTTTGAAAATGGTGCCCTTTTCGCCGGATGCCATCACGACTCCTGCGGCGGTGGGACGCAGCGCTGGCAGGAACTCCGGGCCATGTATGAACCGGAGAGAGCCTCCGGGAAAGAAAAGGGGCCGAAGAGAAACACGTCACCGGGGACGCATGAAGAAAAACCGGGGTCCACACCTCCGGTCCCTTTTATGCCGGACACCTCAGCAGAACAGCAGGAGTACCGGAAGCGTGCCCGGGAAATCCTTGCCACCGGTGACCCGCTCGCCTTCTTCCTCGATGTCTTCCACCATGATCACGTCGGCGACCGGACCGTTGCGGAATGTCTCATCATGTCCGTTGCCTCACAATCGGTGGAGAATACCTCCGGCCTGCACGTCGCCATATCCGGCAACTCAGGCAAGGGCAAGACCCACTCCTGCAATGCGATGGCCCGTCTCCTGCCTGAAGAATACCGGCTGACAGGCACGGTATCGAATAAGGCGCTTTTCTATCACGACTCACTCCGTCCCGGTTCTGTCCTCCTCTTTGATGACATCAGTCTCTCCGATGACATGCAGGAACTCCTGAAGTCGGCGACCGCAAACTTCCGGGAACCTATCCAGCACCGGACACTCACCACTGATCGGCAACTCCGGTTATGCACCATCCCGGAGCGCTGTGTATGGTGGCTCGCCAAGGTGGAGAGCGTTGGTGACGACCAGGTGATGAACCGGATGTTGATCGTCTGGATTGACGATTCAAAAGAGCAGGATCGGGCGGTACTTGAACACATGAAACTGGCTGAGGCACAGCGCCGGGGAGAGGGACAAACAGATGTTGACATTGCCATCTGTCGGGAGATGTGGGAGATTGTAAAGCAGCAGATCCTTTATGTACGTATCCCGTTTTCACCACAAATCTGCTTTTTGACGAGCAACAACCGTCGCAATCCGAGTATGCTCTTTGACCTCATCAAGTGCCATGCCCTGTTGCATTTCTGCCAGCGTGAGCGTGATGAGGATGGCAGCATCATTGCAAATCGTGAGGACTTTGCCTATGCCCGCCGTCTCTTCCTTTCTATAAGTGGTAATAGCGGTGGGCAGGAGACAAAGCAAACCCGTAACGAAGCGGCAGCGCTTGCGACGATGGTGGAGATGGGTCTTGCGATATTCACAATCAAGCAACTGCAGGAGGCACTTGGTCTCTCTTATCACCAGACCTACCGGTTACTCCATGGGTATAGCAACAGCAAGGCGACCTACACCGGTATTCTGGACAAGTGCCCGGCGGTGAGTTTCATTGACGCAACGGTGGCAGAAGAGATTTGTGGAATTGCACTGAAACGACGGGAGCATTACTTCTCTTTTGATCATGAAATGTACCGGGAATGGATGGAGAAGGCGGATGTCTGGATCGAGGAACCGGATGAGGAGGGGCGGGATAAATCCGATCCCGATGATTCCACCCCTTCAACCGGTTTGCACCCGGAAAATAGAAACCCAGAGGCCATCGGGAAAGTCCATATTGGTGAGTATTCTTCTAAAGAACTAAAGTATATAGAGAAGTGTACAGGTAACAAGGGAAGTTTACATGACCCCGGGAGAACACACAGCATGCCCTGTACCAACAGTGAAGTTGGTTTGGGTCTCTGTGAATCCGGAAGGTGTGTAAACGAAGAGGTGAACAGCACACGCATGCTTCAATCGCCTGTTCATGACAGTGGGGCAAATATTTTCGGATATACACACGGAAATGAAGCAAAAAAACCAGTTACAAATGTGAAAACCAACCGGCACCAGGGAACAGAGCTTCCCCTCCCCGGCATCCTGGACCACCGGGACTTTCAGCGGTCATCTGTTTCCCTCGGGCACTGCACGCTCTGTGGTGACGGGGCAGCGATGTATCACTCGAAGAGTCAGCGGGCGAGTGTCTGCGAAAAATGTTATGCCCGGCTGGTCCGGGAGTGGAATAAGAGTGAGGGGGTGGTGTGATTACTCCCGGATAGAGACCCATTTGGATACGGTCTGAGAGGATGGTGTGCACCTCGTCTTTTCCGTAGGTGGAGAAGGGGATCTCCTCGGGCTGTCAGACGGGGACTACTGCCGGGTCGAGGATCATGAGGGGGGAGAAGGTATGGTCGCTGATGGTGGTGACAACGCCGGTCTTCACTCCCGGATAGTTTTCGTACATCCGGACAAGGGAACGGACCACAATGTCGAACTGGCCGGTGTGGCGGAGGTAGTTGGCGTCGTCCAGGCAGACGATGAGAACCGCCTTCCGTCTGATAAGTTCCTTTGCGATTGGGGTCATTGAGTCGCTGGAGGGCGATGCCTGACATCAATGGCTGCTGCCCGAAGAGCCGTTCGAAGATGGCTGCAAAGACACGGAAAGCGGAATTCCTGCTGTCGCAGTTGATGAAGACCGGCACCACATGGGAGGTGGTCTCCTCAAGTTCGCTGAATATTCGCCTGACGCAGGTGGTCTTCCCGGTCCCCGGAGTTCTTGGTCGTGGTAGTTGATGGGGGTTTCTGGTGTATACTGGAATTCAAAGATCTCAGCGTCGCAGATGAGTGTCTGGTGGTTCATGTGGTAGTGATGCGACATGGTGAGGGGTTGGAGTGGGGGGTGAAAATGAAGAGAATAATTTTTCTGACTTCCGTGCTGTTATGGAATCAGGATTAGACATAAATAGTATCTAAGAGCATGACTACTTGTTTATAAGGGTTACAATTATGAGTTCTACACCATCACCCGGAAAAGAATACCTAGGGCGACAGGATGGCAAAAAGACTGATATATATGCCCATGCAGGTGTTCAGGAGTCTGGCATCCAATACTTCCATGTCGGAGGAACACAAACCAAACCCATTTTGACCTGTCTGCCGATCCGGGAATCAGACAGATGTCGGATTATGGCCCGAATGTCCCCTGGGAGTCAAAAAATCTTAACCGGAACAAAGTGGAGTGAAACCGGGTATATTCCCTCTTTTAAAGATACGGACGAAATTTTGATGAAGGCTGCCCAGCGGACGTATACTAAAACTCACGATACACCTGACTGATGAGAGATTTCTTTCTTTTTGCCGGGCCAAACGGGTCAGGGAAATCCACAATTATTGGAGAAAATGAAGCATATTTCTCTGAAAATCAGATAGAATATTTAAATGCTGATTATTGTGCACGTGCAGATCCTGATATTGCAAAGATGCCTGAGGGTCTGGAAAAATCAATTCGGGCACAAAAAGAGACTGAAAGACGGCTCGAAGAAATGATGTCCCGGGGATTATCCTTCGCATGGGAAACGGTGTTTTCTCATGAAAGTCGTCTGGATATTATGAAATCCGCAAAGAGAAAGGGCTACAGGATTCATCTGCACTATATTACAACAAAAAATCCCGATATCAATGTTGCACGCGTTCAATCCCGGTTTAGAGAGGGTGGTCATGATGTCCCGGAAGATAAAATACGGAATAGATATGAACGCTCTGTCGCTTTTTTGCCAGAAATGATTGTGATAGCCGATGAAGTTTCAATATATGATAATTCCTCTGAAAAAACCGGTCCAAAACTTTTGTTTCAAAAAACCATGCAAGTTGATGATGATACCAAACCTGAAATGATCGTCTGGCTGGCTGAGGTTAAGGATTTGGATGTGGTTAAGTGGGTTGTGGAGTACGTGGTTTTCCCGCTTAAAAAAATGGGAATTCATGTTCAGTGTTATATCTGAATTTAGGAAAATAGTAGAATCCTATGTCAATTTCTCTGTATTCTGGTATTCTAAGACGATAATAATACATTCTGCCGAAGGCATCCGACAAAAGTGATTCAGGAATTATTCGGATATGAATCGTCTTTTGGTGAGAATTGAAAAGCAAGGGAGGGCAGGCCCTCCCTGCCAGACCCACCCTATATTGGATGAGTCGCAGGGGGAAGGGGCAAGCCTCCTCCCTTGCTCCGGGTTGTCAGGGACAATTGACCAGAAATAGCAAATTCACCTGAGTTAGAGTTTGGGAAAAGATTAAATTTTATTGATGGTGATGTATGACTATGGCTGAAGCAATACGTGATATGAACGATATTCTCTTTCTCCTTCAGAAGATTGAAAGTATCATCGATACACGTCTCATTGGAGAAGTAGAGCCGGATGAAGATGAAATCAGCCTTATTGCGGAGTATCAGGATAGAAAAAAGAATGGAACTCTGAGCCTCCATGAAATATAGGATTTTTCTGGAGAAGCGGGCAAAACGGGATCTTGAATCAATTGAGGAACCCGATCATACGCATATTTACACTAGGCTTCAGCAATTAAAGGAAGGATTCTCTCCGGATCTTGACATTCGCAAATTAAAAGGGATACAGAATACCTATCGGCTGAGGGTGGGGTCCTGGCGTATTATTTTTGAACTCTGCCCTGATTATCGGATTGTTATCATTGGAATCCGACCCAGAAAAACTGCGTATAGGGACTATTGATATGAATATAGGTTCATTGCTCTTTCCTAAGGGTAATTTCATATGTCATTCCATCAACTGCACCACCAACGCCACAAGGGCCCCCACAATACCACTCACACCCGCAACAATATCGCCGATCCACTTCTCTGCTCCGTCCTTTTCGGCCCGCCCACCCTTCCAGGTCACGCAGGCGGGTCTCGAAGTCAACATCCGTCTCTTTCATCTCTTCGAGCGTCCGGCAGATCCACTTGACATCGCAGTGCGTCTCGATGATTTTTGCGTTCAGGTCATCCAAAAAGTCACACATCTGCCGGCAGTTCTTCTGATAGACCTGGCGGCACCCGTTCAAGATGGCCTTCATAGTCATGGGTGGTAAGATACTGGTAGATCACTGCCTGTGAGATACTAAAACCGATACGGTCCAGACAGATAGAACTGGAAAATCCTGTTGTTACCAGGGTGAGTGCAAAAAAAAAGATTATGAGAGGTAGTCTGCAGGTTCAGGAATATTCTCTTTGAGACCTTTGCGCTTCCTGATTTCCTTAACTACATCTTTGAGCATGCCAGCAGGCACAGTCTCGAATCCAGCGAATTCTGTAGACCACATAGCACGGCCTTCTGTTGCTGACCTGACATCGCCTGCGAACCCGAAGAGTTCTGCAACCGGTGCCTTTCCGATGACAGTCATTGTGTCACCTTCGGATTTCATGTCAAAGACCTGACCACGACGTCCCTGGATCTGGGCGGTTGCTGCACCCATGTGGTCCTGTGGGACGGTGATCTGGAGAATCTGCATCGGCTCGAGGAGTGAAACTCCGGCCATCAGAATTCCACCTTTCACTGCACCACGGACAGCAGGTATGACCTGTGCCGGGCCACGGTGAATGGCATCCTCATGGAGCTTTACATCCACAAGGCGGATCTTTGTATTCTGAACCTGTTCATTTGCAAGAGGACCGCCCGCGAGTGCTTCACGCCATGCTTCAAGGACAAGTTCCATGGTTTCATTCAGATTCTGAATACCCTTGGTCATGTCGAAGAACATGTTGGTGCCCTGGATTGCCGTCAGGTTCTTTGCCTCGTCCTTCTCAAAGCCTGCTTCAAGGAGTGCGTCACGGCGCTCCATCGCAGGGAGGTTCATGTTGATATCCCCGTCCTTGAGTTTCTTGACGATTTCTTCTGAGAGAGGCTCGAACTCGAGATAGAACCGGTTGTGGCGGTTTGGTGACTTCCCTTCGATCGGGCCTATGCTACCGGTGATTGTCTCACGGTATACCACAATCGGCGGGGTGGTTATAATCTCAACACCCTTATCACGGGCGATACGGTGGGTGATGATCTCGAGGTGAAGTTCTCCCATACCGGAGATCAGGTGTTCTCCGGTCTCCTCGTCGATTTTCACGAGAACGGTCGGGTCTTCCTTTCCGACCTGGCGAAGTACGGTCACAAGCTTCGGGAGATCCTTCATGTTCTTTGCTTCAACAGCAACGGTCATGACAGGTTCTGAGTAGTGCTTGAGTGACTCAAAGGTCTGCATCTCCATCATGGATGAGACGGTGGAACCGACCATAGCATCTTTGAGTCCGGTGACAGCAGCAATATTTCCGGCATTCAGTGAATCGACCTCAATACGCTCTGCACCCATGAAGATACCCACCTGGGTGAGGCGGTTGATGTTCTTTGAAGTACCCATGACATACAACTCGTTTCCCCGTCTCAGGGTACCGGAGAAGAGACGCCCGGTGGCGACCTCGCCTGCGTGAGGGTCAAAGGATATGTCTGTTACCATCAGGCATACGGGGCCTTCAGGGTCACAGTTGAGCATTGATTGTCCTTCCTTGGTGCTTGGATCTCCGTGCTGCCAGATGATTGGTACACGGCGTTTCTGAGCATCGAGGGGGTCAGGGAGTTTGTTTACTACCATATCAAGGACAACTTCACACAGAGGGCTTGACTTGGCAAGCGTCTTCATGTCCCCTGCCTTACAGCAGTCGTATACATCCTTGAAGGAGACACCGCTCGTCTTCATGTATGGGATGGAGATTGCCCAGTTGTAGAGAGCTGAACCGAATGCGACGGTACCTTCTCCTGCATCAAGTTTCCAGCCGCTCTTGTAGGCCTCTTCGTTCATGCCCTTGATGAGCCTGTTCACTTTGTCAATGACCTTTCCAAGGCGGATCTGCATCTCGACTTCGTCAACCAGCAGTTCGTTGATCAGACGGTCTACTTTGTTGATAAAGAGAACCGGTCTGACTCCCTCTTTCAGGGCCTGGCGCAGGACAGTCTCTGTCTGGGGCATTGTGCCCTCAACTGCATCTACCAGTACTACAGCACCGTCAACCGCACGCATTGCACGGGTAACGTCACCGCCGAAGTCAACGTGGCCGGGGGTATCAATCATGTTGATGAGGTATTCCTCTCCCCTGTACTCGTGTACCATCGAAACGTTTGAGGAATCAATGGTGATACCACGTGCCTGTTCTTCCTCATCGGAGTCCATCCAGCATGCCTTTCCGGCAATTTCTTCGCTGATCATCCCTGCTCCGGCAAGGAGATTGTCAGAGAGGGTGGTTTTCCCGTGGTCAATATGTGCAACAATACCGATGTTCCGGATCTGCTTCGGCTGGCTCATCAGTGTTGTGACTCGCTCGACCATTTTTCGCCTACGTGTCATAGTGATTCTCTAAAAGAATATTGGGTTTTATCGTGCAGACTTTGCTACACGTTCGCGTTCTTCTTTCTTTCCAACAGAGTAACACCGGACATCACCGTTCGCTGCTGCAATGAGTTCATCTGCAAGGACATTTGAGGCCGGTTTCTTCTTCTTGTGAGAAGACTGGCTCACGCCACGTGCAATGAACATCAGTGCTGTGTCAACACGGCGCTGGGGAGCGGTATCAACCGACTTTGGGACATTGATTCCACCGTACTTCAGACGGACGGTCTCCTCGCGGGGACCTGCATTTGCCAGGGCGTCAATGAGAACCTGCACCGGGTTCTTCTTTGTCTTCTTGTAGACAATGTCGAATGCATCCTTGACGATGCGGGTGGTGAGTTCCTTTTTACCGGTATTGGTCTGTGTCTGCATGAGCTTGTTAATCAGGCGTTCGACAATGAGCATGTTACTCTTCGCAAACTGTGTGCCTGCAAGCTTTCCACAGGAGTGTGGTACAATCATGGACTGGGTGCTGATATAGCGAACCAGACCCGGGTCTCTGATCTCGACGTCTGAGAGATCCCACTTGTTGAAGAGCAGGTGTCCGGGGACAACAATTTTCTCTTCAACTGGTGCATCCACAACTGGTTCTTCGACAGCAACATCTGTCTTAATTTCTTCCTCTGTCATGATGATCACCTACGCGGCTTCTCCTTCTTTCCAATGACCATTTCGCGGAGACATACATTGTTTACTTCAATGACCTGGAATCTGACACCAGGGATATCTCCCTTTGAACGGCCGAGACGACCGCCGATGCCCTCGATGGTGACTTCGTCATGTTCATCGATGAAGTTGATAGCACCGTCGCCGACTGCAAATGCAGTGACCTGACGGCCATTTTTGATCAGCTGAACACGGACACATTTCCGGATAGCTGAGTTCGGCTGTTTTGCTTCCACTCCGACCTTCTCAAGAACGATTCCCCGGCCCTGTGGTGCACCTTCGAGAGGGTCTGACTTAATGTCGAGACCGAGTTGGCGGCGTGCATAGTTAGTGTCGCGCCACCTGTTATCCTTGGCAACACGCTTACATTTTCGCGCTGCAAATTTTCCATTTCCCATTTGGTTACCTCGATTTATAGCGTGATCCTCAGATCCACCTGATAGCTCATGCCTGATTTTCGAAATTGATATACTATTGTGACTGAGATGGGTAGAATCAATCCCTGCCCGGATTCCCCTGAATTTTAGATTCTGATGGATATTCGGCTGATCTCCCATCCATCTCCGCCGCTGTCACCTGACATACCAGATTCCTGCCTATATATTTACACAGGGTGACTAATAAATACTGTCGTGTGAGTGTGTATCTTTCTGTCCCGGCGGTGCGCGCCACGTGGGCCGGGCGCAGTACGGTGACAGGTGGTCTGGCCTGTGGGCTGTACCCCTACGACAGCCATCATATAGTATCCTCACCCATCCTGTTTCATAGTTATGAGCATGACAATATACAAGGAAGCCTATTTTGAGGCGAGCCACCGCCTTCTCAATTATACCGGCAAGTGTTACCGCCTGCATGGGCACCAGTGGCGTGTAGAGGTCTGGATCACCGGAGAAGTTGACGCTGAATCGCAAATTCTTGTTGACTATAACTGTATCAAACAGGTGGTTAACCGGTTTGATCACGAGGTTATCCTCAACTGCAAAGACCCGATGGTTCCGTGTCTTTCTGCCTTCCAGGAAGTCATTACAACAGAGGGTGATCCGACCTCAGAGAACCTTGCATGTATCATTGCAGGGAAGATTGATGAATCCTGCGCTGCAGAAGGAATCCCTGCCTCTGTGACAAAGATCCGCGTCTGGGAGTCCACGTCCTGCTATGCCCAGCTCACCTTTGATGTGATATGAAAGTAATCGAGATATTCTCTTCCATATCCGGTGAAGGTTCTAAGCAGGGTATTCCGGCCACGTTCATCCGCTTCGCCGGTTGCAACCTCCACTGCGCCTGGTGCGATACACCAGAGTCACATGATGATGGGGCTGAGATGAGCATAGAGGAGATCGTTTCTGCTGTCTCTCTTGGCATGCCCCGCTATGTCATCATCACCGGCGGCGAACCACTGCTACAGGAAGAAAATCTAAAAAAACTCCTTCCTATTCTTCGCGATGCGGGATACCTCATCGAAATTGAGACGAACGGGACCCTCCCGTTCACGGATTTGCAGGAATACGCCACCGTGAGTATGGACATTAAATGCCCTTCTTCCGGTGAGGTGTCTGATGCTACTCTGCTTGCTGATATCCGGCCTGAGGATTCAGTGAAATTTGTTGTCATGGACCGCACTGATTGTCTGTATGCACAGGGAGTGATTGAGTCTCATGATATTGCAGGCACGGTATTCATTTCCCCTGTTTGGGGAGGCAATTATCGTAAAATTGCTGATTTTATCCTGGAAGAAGGAATTGAAGCACGCTTTCAGTTGCAGCTGCACAAATCCCTCGGGGTGAAATAGGATGAAAGCGGTCTGCCTGCTCTCGGGGGGGATGGACTCATCCACGCTTGCCTATGTGGCGCGGGACATGGGGTATAGTATCATTGCCCTGCACCTCCGCTATGGCCAGCCGACCGAAGACAAGGAGTACAGCTGTGCCCGGAAAATTGCTGCATTTCTTGATGTGGAGGAGTTCCTTACGGTAAATCTGGATTATCTCCGTAGTATCGGAGGGTCCAGCCTGACAGATGATGCACTGGCAATTGGGGATCATACAGAGGTCGAAAAAGGCCTCCCCAATACCTATGTGCCATTCCGGAATGCCAATCTCATTGCAATTGCCACCTCGCTTGCAGAAGCCCGCGGGGCAGATGCAATCTTCATTGGTGTGCAGGCATCGGATTATGTTGGATACCCGGACTGCCGTCCACAGTTCATTGAGGCATTTCAGCATGCGATTGATACCGGGACTGCTGATGAAACCCACATCAAACTGATGGCACCGTTTGTGAATCTCTCCAAAACGGAAATTCTGAAACAGGGATTTGCTCTCGGCGTGCCGTATGAGGACACCTGGTCGTGTTACCGGTCCGGTGCACCTGCCTGCGGCACCTGTGATTCGTGTCATTACCGTCTCGCGGCCTTTCGTGAGGTGGGACGTGAAGATCCCATCCCCTATGAGGTGCGAAAATGACAACCAACACGCCGGTTCCCGGAAAAAAGAAGATCACTCTGGATACAGTGACAGTCACCCTGCCGTCTGGTGTGGTGAAGGAACGACGGGTTGTCCATCCGGGCCACGCGGTTGCGATGTTGCCTATTGAAGGGGATTTCTGTTATCTCGAACGGCAGTACCGTTTTGCCGTCGGTGAATGGATTTATGAGGTTCCCGCAGGCACAATTGATCCCGGTGAGACGCCGGAAGAGACAGCATACCGTGAATTAATTGAGGAGACTGGTATGGCAACAGAGTCCCTTATCTCCCGGGGTAAAATATACCCGGCACCGGGATACACCGATGAAGTGATCTATCTTTTTGAGGCACATGATCTCTCTCCTTCCAATGCATATGGGATGGATGAGGACGAGCAGATTGAGGTGGTGAAAATCTCCCTTCACGAGATGGAAGAGATGATCCGGGACGGGCGTATCATCGATGCAAAGACCATCTGCCTTGCTTATCACCATTTCCGCGGCCAGACGGTCCTCTGAGCGTCACGTCACTGTAGTGATTTTGTAAGGGATTCAATGGGTCTGCTTCGGGTGCGGGAATGCATTGCCCCCGGAGCACACCGATAGCAAAGACCTGTTCTCATCCGGTGTGATCCATTTTCTCCCCGAAAGATGCTGCATTATATCGTAATGGCACGCTCCTCACATCTTCAATGCGGAGCAGAGCGGATCAAAGGATTCTGAAGTATTCAATGGCACCCATGGGATGCACCTGTGGTCGGTATCCGGATCACCGGTGTGATACTCACCTTTTAATGCTCCTGAAAGAGAATTATACTAACAATTTGCCACCCGGAGGCAGACTCAAGCATGGCAGAAGAAATGGAGATGGACAGCGCCCGAAAGCGCTATGAGTTTAAAAAGACCCTCGAACGGCTGAGGCAGAAAGAGGGCAGCGGAACTGAACTGATAACCATATACATACCCCCGGATAAGCAGATCTATGACGTCACCGCCCAGTTGCGGGACGAGTTCGGGCAGTGTTCCAATATTAAGAGTAAACAGACACGTTCGAATGTTCAGAGTGCCATCTCTTCGATTCTCTCACGCCTGAAGTATTACAAAAGGCCTCCCGAAAGTGGCCTTGCCATCTTCTGTGGGGCTATTAAGATCGGTGGTGACCACACAGACCTTGAATGTACAATCATTGAACCCCCTGATGTCGTGCCGCTCTATATGTACCGGTGCTCCTCACGCTTTGAACTTGAGCCGATGGAGCAGATGCTCGTGGAGAAAGAAGTCTACGGGCTTCTGGTCCTCGATCGCCGTGAGTCATATCTTGGATTTTTGCGCGGAAACCGCATCGAGCCCATTTCCGGTGTGACATCCACCGTCCCCGGGAAGCAGCGTAAGGGTGGTCAGTCAGCGATGCGTTTCCAGCGTCTCCGCCTGATAGCTATCAATGAATTTTACAAGAAGATTGCTGGCCGGGCGACCGATGTCTTCATGGCAGAACCGGATTTCTATAATCGGTTCAAGGGAGTTCTTATCGGTGGGCCCACACCCACAAAAGATGAGTTTGCCAGTGGTGAATATCTCCACCACGAACTGCAGAAACGAATCATTGGTCTCTTTGATGTGTCATACACGAATGAATCGGGCCTGAGTGAACTGGTGGACAATGCACAGGAAGCCCTTCGCGGCGTAGAGGTGATGAAGGAGAAGTCGGTGATGGACCGGTTCTTAAAGGAACTGATCAAAGATGAGAGTGCTTCTGCGTACGGAGAGGAATCGGTGCGTAAAAACCTCGAAATTGGTGCGGTTGATACCCTTCTGCTCTCAGAGACCCTACGTAAATCACGACTTCGTATCCGGTGCCAGAGCTGTGATTATGTAAAGGAAGAGACGGTACAGGTGGACCCGGGTAAATCTGTAAAGGACATTCCCCTTGGAAACTGCCCGGACTGCACTGCGCCCCTCTACCTTGAGGAAGAAACTGACATCATTGATGAACTGACCGAACTTGCTGATTCAACCTCGACGAAAGTGATGATCATATCCGATGATTTTGAAGAAGGATCTATCCTTTTCAATGCATTTGGCGGGATTGCGGCAATACTGCGATACAAGACAGGATACTAAATGTACCAGGAAGCATACCTGGCTGTTGAAACAGCCCTGAAAGACGCAACAGGAGCAGCAGATGTGCTCCTCGATGATGGCGGCGACCATGCCGACCTTGCGTCAACCGTTGCCTTTGCACTTGCAAAGACCGAGAAGAAAAGCCCTGTGGTGATTGCAGGGGATATAACAAAAAAAATTACTGAGACGCTGGCTGCTGCCGGCATCACTGTTTCCACAACAGGACCCTACATCAACTTTGTTTTCGGGACTGCATATGTCGCAGGTGTTGTGGAAGCGGCCTTTCAGCCTGATTACGGGCAACTGCCTGATGTTTCGGGCCGGGTCTGTATTGAGCATACCTCGGCAAACCCTAACGGACCGCTGCATGTGGGGCATATCAGAAATTCGGTTATTGGTGACACTCTCTCGCGGGTTTTCCGGAAGACAGGGCATAACATCGATGTCCAGTATTACCTGAACGATATGGGTCGTCAGATTGCAATCGTCTCCTGGGGATTTGATTTTCTTGATATTCCCCAGAATGAAGGTGAGAAGGACGACCATTATGTTGCCCGTGTCTATGTGGCGGCAAACCGTGCCCTTAAGGCAGATCCCTCAATTAAAGAGGAAATTGACCGGCGCATGGGTCTCATTGAACAGGGAGATCCCGAAACGGTGGAGAAGTTCCGCCGGGCGGTATCTCTCTGTGCAGAGGGCATCAAGGTTACCCTGAACCGCCTCAATACTCCTCACGACCGGTTTGTATGGGAGTCGGGATTTGTCCAGGATGGTTCGATGGTGAAAATTCTTAACCGCGTGGAGGCTCTCCCTGAGTCATCACATGATGATATTCTCGCTGTTGACCTCACTGAATGTGGGTTTAAAAAAGAGTACGTGCTCCGGCGTTCAGACGGGACAAGTGTGTATGCCGCCCGTGATCTTGCCTATCATACCTGGAAGGGTGAAAACTTTGAACGTTTTATAGATGTACTTGGGGCTGATCACAAGCTCATTGGTGCCCAGTTGCAGGCGACGATGAAACTCCTCGGTGAAAAAGCACCCGAGATAGTATTTTTCGAGTTTGTGAGTCTCCCGGAAGGTTCTATGAGCACCCGTGCCGGAAAATTCATCTCTGCTGATGAACTCCTTGATGAGGTGACCAAAAAGGCATTTGATGAGGTAACTACCCGCCGCCCTGAACTCCCTGAGGAGGAACGCCGGGCCATTGCAGCATCGGTTGCAGTCGGGGCTGTCCGTTATGATATCGTGCGTGTCTCCCAGGAGAAGAGCACAGTATTTGACTGGCGGCAGGCACTTGATTTTGAACGCCAGAGTGCCCCATATATTCAGTACTCTCATGCACGGGCCTGTTCTATCCTGGAAAAAGCGGGGGAGTTCACTCCCTCATATGCATTATCCACAGAATCTGAGATCGCGCTTGCCAAGCACATAGGTCTCTTCCCGGTAGTATTGCAGACCGTGATGGATGAACTCCGTCCGCATCACCTTGCAATATATGCCCGTGACCTTGCAGATCTCTTTAATGCGTTTTACCATGCTGACCCGGTCCTCAAGGCAGAGGCGGGAGTACGGGATGCCCGACTGACTCTTGTCCGGGCGGCACAGAATACCCTGAGCGAAGTGCTCCAAACCCTTGGTGTCGATGCAATCAGAAGCATGTAGAGCCCTGATAAAACAGGGCTATCAGTTTTTTTCTCCCCGTTCATCAGCGGCCCTCAAGCCGTGTATGTGGAATAAGCGTACTCTCCGTGGTGGGGATATGTGTTACAAGGCACAGTTCTATGGCATTGAGAGCCATCGCTGTGTCCAGATGACCCCGACCCTGAAGTGCAACCAGCGCTGTCTCTTCTGCTGGCGGTCGATGGAGTATGAGGTGGTCGAAGAGGAGGAGTGCCCGCCGGAGGTCATCATGGACCGTTTGCACCCTCTCCAGAAGAAGGCGCTTGCCGGGTATAATCCGGTCGCAAACAGTAAAATCGACCAAAAACTCTGGGAAGAAGCACTTGCACCGGACATGGCGGCGGTCTCCCTTTCCGGAGAACCTACGCTCTACTCCCAGCTTCCCCGCCTCTTTGACCTCCTGAACGATGCCGGGTTCACGACATTCCTCGTTACAAACGGCACCCGACCTGATATGGTCAAAAGATGCAGCCCGTACCAGACCTATGTCTCCCTGGACGGCCCGGACGAGGAGACCTACAAGCGTGTCTGCCGCCCGATGGAGGACTCCTGGGAACAGGTATTGGAAACTCTCTCCCTTCTCGGGAGCAGGCGGTCTGCCATACGCATCACGGTTGTAAAAGGGCTCAATGACATCAGTCCGGAAGGCTATGCCCGCCTGATTCAGGATGCGGGTCCTGTCTATGTCGAAGTGAAGGGATACATGTATCTTGGCTACTCGCGTAACAGGCTTACCCGTGCGCATATGCCGTCCCATGAGTATGTGGCGGCCTTTGCAAACGAAATTACGAAATACTGTGATTACGAAGTCCACGATGAAAGCCCGATCTCACGGGTGGTCTGTCTCACACGCGGTGAATAAAATGAAATTTGATCCAGATGAATACCGGGAATTAGCACGTACTGACTTTGAACATGCCTGGAATAAAGGACCGGAGATTTTGGATCCGGTTGGGGCAGACAACAAATATCCGCGGTACAGATACAAATCCGCCCGTCGCCACCCTGTCGCAGAGACCACTGCACGCCTGCGGGAAGCCTATCTTTCCATTGGGTTTGATGAAGCACGGGTGCCGCTTTTTATCGATGAGAAGGATGTCTATCGCCAGTTTGGGCCTGAAGCATCCGCAGTTCTTGACCGTGTCTTCTATCTTGGCGGCCTGCCACGTCCGAATGTGGGTATCGGCAGGGAACGGATCTCCCAGATTGAGGGTATCCTTGGCAAAAGTCTGGGTGAAGAGGGTGAAGAGCACCTCCGCGAGACCCTGCACGCCTATAAAAAGGCAGAAGTTGACGGCGACGAACTCACCTATGAACTTGCAAAGGTGCTTGGCTGTGACGATGCCCTTGTCGTGCGTATGATGGACGAGGTCTTCCCTGAGTTTCGTGCACTGGTACCAGAGTCTTCCCGGACCACCCTGCGTTCGCACATGACCTCTGGATGGTTCCTTTCTTTAGGGGCAATGTGGGATCGTATGCCCCTCCCCATCCGCCAGTTCTCCATTGATCGCTGCTTTAGGCGGGAACAGGAGGAGGGGCCAACCCGCCTGATGACCTATCACTCCGCCTCCTGTATTGTTGCAGGTGAGCATGTGACTATAGAGGATGGCAAAGCCGTTGTTGCAGCCCTTCTGGGAGCGTTCGGGTTTGAAAACTTCGAGTTTCGTCCGGATGAGAAACGCTCAAAATATTATATTCCTGACACTCAGACTGAAGTGTATGCCCGCCATCCGGTGCATGGCTGGGTGGAAGTCGCTACCTTTGGCATGTACTCACCATCTGCTCTCGCTGAATACGGTGTCGGTGTCCCGGTGATGAACCTGGGTCTTGGTGTGGAACGTCTTGCGATGATTGAGTATCAGGCAGATGATGTCCGTCAGCTCACCTACCCACAGTTCTTCCCGCCGGTCTTTTCCGATTCGGATCTTGCAGCAGGCATCAGTCTGCGGGAAACCCCGCAGACGACACCGGGTATTCTCATGGCAGAGGCAATTTTAAAGGTCGCAACTGTCCATGCAAAGGAGGAGAGTCCCTGTTCATTCGAGGTATGGGACGGAGAGTGCTGTGGAACAAAGATCCGTGTCTTTGTCGAGGAAGATGAAGAGGATTCACGCCTCTGTGGTCCCGCGGTCTTCAATGATATCTATGTAGAAGACGGCAAAATCCTCGGTGTGCCGGATACCAAAAAATTTGCCACGGTGAGAGAGAATGGGGCTGCTGCCGGCATCTCATACCTTGAAGCAGTGGCAAATCTTGCCGCCGCACGAATCGAAGAAGCAGCCTGTGCCGGTGAAGGCATCCGTGTCCAGGTAAAGATGGCAAAGATTCCGTCTGACGTGAATCTCAAAATTGAGACCCATGTGATGCGGACAATCAATGACAATAACAAGAAGATTGATGTCCGCGGTCCGGTTTTTGTCACCGTCAGAAGTGTTCTGGAAGAATAGCCGGGGTCAGATTATTCATCGTAATTTTCTCATTATCTCATTTTCTCTTTTTTTCAGAATCATAAGGAACCGGAATAAATCGTTTTTGGTGCTGTTCGTATTCTTACGGTTTAGGTAAGAAACAGTGTGAAGATTCCTAAATATTTCAGGATTTCCAGAATCTTCAGGAGAGGGCATTCCGGACCGGAATCACAAGGGACGAATGGTCCGGCGGATAACGAAATGTCTTCTCTTCTCTGAGGGGGTCGTGGAGCAATATACTACCTCCGCGGCGTTCTGCTGTGGATACATCCCCCGGGGTGCAGAGTCTGAGTCCCGATACTGAACCGTCACATTTCTTATCATGCATGATTAAACAAAATGGCATACAAGTGAAAGGAAATCAAAATATGAAGAGACCGAATATCAGCGCATTTAACAACCTTCTTGAAAAGAATCGTATTGAAGCTCTTACCGACGGCATATATGCGATTGTGCTCACCCTGTCCGTTCTGATGATCGGAACCGGGCTCTATTCAGGGTCGGTTGATGGCAGCACATTTTACCCCGCCCTCAGTGATGCCATCCCCGAGATATTCAATTATGCGCTCTCATTTTTTCTGCTGTCCATATTCTGGACTGTCCATCACCGGCAGATGAACAGTATTTCGCATGTTGATAGTGTCTATATCTGGCTGAACATGGTGAGCCTCTTTTTTATTACGCTCGTCCCGTTCACCACAAACCTGAACTCTGACTTTTCCGAATACCCTCTGGCGGTCGCCGTTTATGCGGCAAATATCATGGTTATTAGCCTGTCCTATACCATCAGCTGGGCCTATGCCACACGGGGACATCGGCTGGTTGCTGATGATATTCCTGATGCGGCAATACGAAACGGGATTCGCCGCGGCCTCCTGGTGTCTGTAGTATCCCTTTTCGTCATCGGTGCGGCATTTATCATGGCGTCAGAGTGGGCGACATCATTTTATCTCCTGGTCTTTGTCGTTGGGTTCTTTATTAAAAATCCGGAAATGAAGGAAAGTCCGGTATAATATCTATTTTTTTGTGAATTACTCTGGATTTCTGTTAACTGTTCACAGAGATACCGAACGTATTCGGTCTCATCCATCCATACTGTTTCATCCATGGATTTACGTCAGGAACAGACAAATGATGACAGAGAGGGAAGGCGAATGGTGATAAGCATTAACAGAACAGTACGGCCAGTTATTGAAGAGATGCTCGCTACACAGGAGGCACTTGAGATCCAGGCCCACACTCTTGAAAACGGTGCCACTGTCATTGACTGTGGAGTGAATGTGCGTGGCAGTTACCGGGCGGGTGCCCTCTATGTGCAGGCCTGTCTTGGGGGTCTTGCCACAACAGAAATAATGATCGAATCCATCGGTGGTATCCCGTTTCCATTTCTCCACCTCACGATTCAGCACCCGGTCATTGCCTGTCTTGGATCCCAGAAGGCAGGGTGGATTGTAAAAGCCCCTTCGTACCGGGCGATGGCATCGGGGCCCGCACGGGCGCTTGCCCTTCAGCCAAAGAGCACCTATCGTGCGATTGGGTATGGGGATACGGCAGATGAAGGGGTTCTTGCCCTTGAGGCAGACACCCTGCCGGATGCTGATACCGCTCAATATATTGCAGAAAAATGCGGGATTGACGTGTCCCGTCTGACACTTCTTGTTGCACCGATACGGAGTCTTGTAGGGTCGGTTCAGATCTCCGGACGTATTGTTACCATGGTTATGCATACCCTCGAAGAAGCAGGGTATGACCTCTCAAAGGTTCGGCATGCTGCGGGCTCTTCTCCGATAGCACCAATAAAAAAGGATATGATGGAGGCGATGGGCACAACCAATGACTGTAATATCTACTATGGGTCGGTCTGCCTCACGACAGAAGGATATGATCCGGTCTTTGAAACCCTGCCCTCAACAACCTCTCCTGACTATGGAAAACCGTTCTATTCCCTCTTCCGGGACGCAGGATATGATTTTCTGGGTATTGACTCCCATCTCGCGTTTTCCCCGGCTGAAATAACGATCAATGACTGTACAACCGGTGATGTCCGTCACTTTGGCAAACGCAACAGTGAGGTGCTCCTCACTTCATTCGGGGTGCAATAATATCCCGGATTTTTCCCGTGTGCAGGATGTAAAAAATTATTCTGGAGTGGGATGTTCCCGGTAGCGGGTGAGAGCTTTTTCCACATATTCTGTCATCTGGACAGCACACACCACACATGCACTGGCGCACTTTCCACAGCCGATGCATGTATCCGGACTGGTTATCCACGCCTTGTCCACTTTTTTCCCCAGGTCAACAAGGGTGATTGACCCGGTGGGGCATGCTTCGACACAGTCCCCGCACCCCTCACAGGAAAAAGGGATGACCCAGGGAAATTTTTTGGGAATTTTGTGTTCTGTTTCTGGTGTTGTTTCTGCTTCCTTGCTCTCTGGAATACTGCTCATGGCTGTTCTCTCTATTCAGCTTTTTTTGTGGGGAATATCCTTCCACCGCTGTTTTTCCCATTCGCATACTTCGTCAGGAGGCAGCATATCGAGCCGCTGCCCAGCTTCAGCACCGGGTTTGGTGCAGTATATTTCACTGACTTTCACATAGAGGACGGCATAGGTTTCAATTCCCTGCACATCCCGTGCCACTGTTGCAATGTCAGTGAAGAGGGGGCCCTCGGTGACTGCCCGCCCGATCCCTTTGAACTGGAATGATGCCCGGATGCCACCCTGTTTTGAGACACCAAAAGCGACCCATGGGTTTGCCGAGAGTGCCGGGCTGATGACGGCATATTCATCCTGTGCAAGAGCAAACGCCACTTCATCGTCACCGGTGACGCTGGCATATCTCCCTAACGTGACAAAAGGCACTCCCCGGGGAGTTGCCACGCAGAGGTGGCATCCCATCGCTTCAATCCAGGCCCGCATTCGTTCTGTTAACTGTATGGTCATATCTTCATGCCTCCTACAGGATCTTCTCTCCTGCATGCCCTGGCTCGATGGAATACGCTTCTTCAACGTGGATAACGACAACACCACGCTGTGCCGCCTTCGGGAAGACAATGTCCGGGGGCACCTCGTCAGGGGGTTCTGACTTGTTCCAGTCGCCCCATTCATTGAGAATGTCTGTGGCATTTGCCCCATACCAATCAAAGTCCCGTGGGAATCCATACTCGATGTCCACTGCCTTGCCACGGAAAGCCCACCAGCGTCCTTCATCAAGTGGGTGGCAAATGGCGACAGTAACTTCGGGATTTTCCTTGATGTTCATCTTTGTCTTCAGAAGGAACATGTCTGCAATCAGGATCTTGTCCTCCATATGTGTCGCCACAAATCGCATCGCGGCAATGTTCGGTTTTCCGTCAAGGCTGGATGTGCAGAGATATACGAGGCTTCCCCCCTTGCCGGGGACCCTGAGCCCTTCCTTCATTTCGTCTGTGAATTTAACCATTGTTGTTTCACCGTTTTTTCGTTTTGTCTCTTTTTTGTTGATTTTACTTCACTGGATAACCGAATGCGGCGGTTCCTGCCTTCCCAAGATCTTCTCCCAGAGCCTGCTTCACAAGCTGGGTGATATACACTGGTTCGAGGTTCATCTTCCGGCACGTGCCCCGCATAATCGAGATGCAGGCGGGACAGATGAAGACATAACGTTCGGCACCAGCATCAATTGCATCCTGTATGTTCATATGCTGGATATCCATTGTCCGTTCATGCTCTTTATGGAAGATTGCAGATCCACAGCAGAGGCGGTCATCCCCGGTGTAGGTCCGTTTTTCCTCCACGGATTCAACACCAATCATCGCAAAGATCTCATTGAGCCAGTCTGACCAGATTTCATGGTCACCGCCTGTCGGAGCATATCGCGTGGTGCATCCGCCCTGAATTGCGACTTTGAGATTGAGTGGTGTTATCTGTTCCGGATGATCTCTGAGCCAGTTGCGGATATACTCGAGGATATGAACCGGCCGGAATGGCACCTCGGTATGTTCACGCATGGCAATCGTGGTTGCCACATTGTAGCATGCGTCATGGGTAAAGACGATCTCGTCCACCCCGTATTTTTCTGCTTCTGCTGTGAGATTGGCAATGAACTCCGTGAGATATGTCAGTGGACGTGATGCCCGTCCCAGATGTGTTTCCGTAAATCCGCAGGCAATTTTGCCACTGCCGATGAGGGTTGCATCTTCAAACATCGTCCCGGTCATGAATTCAGTCTGCGGGACTACTTCATAGATACCGCCCATTGAGATGAGGGGGCCCCCCTCTTTCCCGCGGATGACAATCTCCGGCTTTATCAGCCAGTCACTTGCCGGTTTCGCATCCTCAGGGATGCCCAGAATACCTGTTTCTTCCTGCCGTTGTGCAATGAGATCCCATGGATTCGCACCGAGTGGGCAGAAATCGTTGCACGCCGCACAGGTGATGCACTCCGACATAATTGGTGCAGTTTTTCCTGCAATAAGAGTCCGGATTGCCTCTTTTGCCTGTTGTTCATCGTATGAGATGTATGGACAGTGAGTCAGGCATTCCCCTGCGCACTCTGAAAATATGCATTTAGATAAATCAAACCCCATAGTATCACGATTCCTAATATAAACTGAATTTACTTGAACATTGTGATTAAGACAAAATATGCATGAACATTCATTTTTAACAGAATTTGAGTGAAAATATGCTTTATAAATAAAAATAGCGAAAATTCGAAGAAATAAGAGGAACTATTCTCAAAAATACTCAGGGTGGGTTTGGATTAGTCTGCTTGAAGGAAAGAGGGTGTAGGGAAGAAGAAGAATAGTGAAGATGAAAAGAATATTCACCGTTCAATCAGTTTCGCATCCGGCCGTGCGTCCAGCAACATCTGCGCCGTATCCGGGTGGCAGGTAAAAATGATCACCTGGTTTTGTTCAGATAATTCTGCAATGGCCTCGCAGCTTCTCTGATGGCAAGGTTCACAATCTCTTCAAATGCCTGGTATGTTGCATCTGCAAGTATTTTTCCGAATTCAGGACTGAATTTCGAAATCCCGGTAAAGGGCGTCCCGAGGTGAAGGTCTGCGGTGTGTATAAACCGTATCTCTGTGCCAGAAGATGGGGAGGTACGTTCCTGCGGTACGGGCATATGATGGAGATATCTGATTCCAAAGAGATAATCCTGATTGTCTCCGGCAGGTCTTAATTTTCAGGGATCTGGTTTGTCTGAAAGAATTATGGTTTTAATAGTGCCTGGATGCGGCTATGCAAGAGAGATTACGGCTATGGTAGAAGAGAACGATATATACTCATATAATTCCCGAAGAGATTCTCGTGAATACTACCACACCCGCAGCACCGTGCCTGATAAACCGGCACATAAAATCCCGCATCATCGTTGTTATTTCGCTTTCTGTTTTTATCTCACTCGTGGGTATTGGCATGGTTGTGCCGATTCTCTCGGTATATGCCGATACCCTCGGGGCATCATCCTTCTGGATTGGTGTGGTATTTGCTGCATTTTCATTCTCACGGACAATCTGTATGCCGGTCTTCGGGCGGATGGCAGATCGGTATGAAAAAAAGTACATGATGGCAGCAGGCCTCTTCTTCTATGCAATCATCTCACTCGGGTACATCATCGCACCAACGGTTTTTCTCCTCACTATTGTCCGGTTTGTGCATGGTATTGCATCCGCGATGATCGCACCGGTTGCAATGGCGTATCTGGGTGGAATCGCAGGAAAAGGTGAGGAAGCCCATATCATGTCCCGGTTTCAGGCATCGATGCTCTTTGGATTTGGTGCAGGGCCGCTGATGGGTGGCGTCATCTATGATCAATTCGGCTTTTCTGCATCATTTTATGCTCTCATGGCATTTTCCGCCCTTGCATGCCTGATTGTAGTCCTTTTTCTCCCCCAAGAAGGGACTTTGCGGTCTTCTGATGCGGCAGTATCGGATGGTGAAGATGTCGGAAATCCAGACTCCAAAACGGAAGATAAGTGGAACTGGGGAACACTTCGTAGCCTTCTTCTTCACCCACTGTATGGCAGCACTATGCTGATCTCGTTTGCGAGTGAATTCGGTATGATTGGCATCCTTGTTTTCATCCCCTTATTTGTCCCGCTCTTCGGGATATCTCCTGCAGGCGCGGGTCTTATCATATCGCTGAATGTGTTTGTGGCAGGTATTCTCCAGATGGTCTTCGGTCGTATCGGTGACAGACACAACCGATGTGCACTGATCATTCCCGGTGCCCTTATCTTTGCCGTGTCACTTGCGCTCTTTCCCCTCTGCACAACTTTTACCGCTTTTCTGCTGGTGTCATTTTTCAATGCCACGGGGGCTCTTTTCTTTTTCCCTGCGGTGAGTGCCACCATGGTGGAAGCCGGGCGGGTGTATGGCATGGGAACAACGATGGGCATTTATAATTCCATCCGGGGCACAAGTGGTATCATCGCCCCTCTCGCAGGTGGCCTCGTTGCTGATGCTTTTGGGTTGGATACAGTCTTCATCCTTATCGGTGTCTTTATTGCAGCCATCGCAGGTGTCTTCTTCCTGCTGACAACCCCTTCTGCGTACAGGCACTGGAAATCGTATCGAAAATAAAAAAGGAAATGATAAAAAACAGGACGGGAGAATTCCTGCGGTGTGCCCCTCCACCTGGCTTCTGCTATGGATCCAGTCATTTTGTCTTTCTGTTCTCTTTATGCTGCGTTTATTCCTCTGCGGCACGGCTCTCTTTTGCTGCAACAAGAACTGGTGCAATTGTCTTTGAATATATACAGCGTTTCGCGAGTTTTGTCAGGCGCCGTGAGTAATGGATATGTGCAATCTGAATGCCCACAAGGAGACCGAAACAGAGTGACACTATCCCGAGAAGCCCTACACTAAATATATCAATCATCTCTTTTATCCCTCCGTTCAGCTCTGCCATTCCAGCTCATCAATGAGCGGTTCGATTGAATCAGCGTCCCTGCATTCATCTGCCACGGCAAGAAACCGTTTCTGAAAGTAATATGAAAATCCATAATACCCCCCTGCCCAGCTGATTGCAATGCATACAATCATTATTCCCAGATACGTCCATTGCCCCTCCATGGATATCATGCAGGTCTTACGGTTCACGACGGTTAATGTTATCCCTGTATTTTCTGAATTCTTTTTCGTATCAATTATGATTCGAAATCTATTTGTCTGTGTAACTGATACGTTCGCGTACTTCTATGGTTGCTGATTCTTCATCCCAGCTTGAGGGACTATCTGCACTGATTATGCAGGCCCCCTCATGGCGCCGTTCTGTTCTCTTTCTCCTCCTTCTTGGCGGTGCCATTGAGGTTATGCTTCTCCTTGCCGGCATAAGGTATTCAGAACTTGTCGCCTATTCCGGCATTATTGTATTCACAGTTCCGGCTCTTTTTGCCGCATTTGTGACTGTTCCTCTTGTACGAAAAAGTGGAAATAATATCACACTCGACTGGTCTGCGCTCATTGCGCTGGGCAGCTGTGTTGCAACAATCCTCATCACCTTCTCCCCGGTACTGCTTCTTGCAACTGATTTTGTTGTCCTCTTTTTTGCCACATCGCTGGGGATCGTTTTTTTTCTCCGCATTCTCATCTTAGGGGCGATTGTTGACCATCACCTCCGGCATATCCTGGTTCCTGCCCTGACACAGACGGGGGTTGCCTCTCTCTTTGGTTACCTACTTCTGGGTGATGCATTCGCCCTCTTCGTCATCCCTTTGCATATTTTCTTTGGCCTGGCTGCCTGGGCCTTCATCTGGATTCTGGAACGGCCAATGAAACAGGCACTCGGTCTCTCCCCACTTGGGTTTGTCAATGCGTTTATGGCCCATATGGTCTATGGTTCAACAGCTCTGGAAGATTTCTTTCGTCAGATGGGAGATCCGGTGACTGTCATCTTCGGTACGCTTATCTTTCGGCGGGAGGGGTGCGATACCATGACGGTGACTGCTCCTAATCTGCACCCGGGGCCGCTCGGAGAGATTGGGGGTTCGGCCCTTCCACGGTTGCTAACGGAGAGTCTGAAAGGTCAGGCACTGGTATTCCACGGGATGGCCACCCATGACTTTAATCCGGTCTCTGCATCTGAAGTGGAGACAATTGCAGATTCCATCCGTGATGCACAAAAGGGACCTCTGGACTGGCATGCAACCGCCACCCATGCACGGCGGTACCAGGCAGGGTCTGTCTCAGTCCTTGCACAGGCATTTGGAGATACCATTTTCATTGCCGCAACACGTTCACCGGATATCACCGATGATGTCGAGTATGCGGTCGGTCTTGCCATCATTGAGGAGGGCAAACAGTGGTTTCGGCATGTTGTCCTTGCAGATGCCCACAACAGTTTCATTGACCTTCCTCCGCCTGTCCTCCTCGGAAGCCGCATAGGCGAGGACTACCGGGAGGCGGCAGCTCTTGCGTGTGAGGCACTTGCAGGTGAGCCGCAGTATCCCTATTCCATCGGTTTTTCCCAGACGGATGTGCCCTTTACGCATGAAGAGGGGTTTGGAGATCTCGGGGTGATGGCGATGGTAATCATGGTGGAGGACAGTGAAACGATATGGCTCGTCTTTGATGGCAACAACCTCCATGTTGGTATCCGTGAGAAACTCAGGGATCTCTTCCTGCAGGAATGTGCCGAGTGTGAAATTGCGACCAGCGACACGCATGTGGTCAATATGGCGTCCGGCAAAAATCCGGTCGGGTGGAAGGTGCCCCTTCCTCTCTTTCTGCCATTTGTCCGTGAGGTGGTGGACTCTGCGCGTGAGGATATGGCCCCCGCAGAGAGTGCCGGTGGAACTGCACACTGTGCAGATGTGGTGGTCTTTGGGTCACAGCGTATCACCCAGCTTGCAGGCATTGTTACCGGGAGTGTCGGGATTGTCTGGCCGGTGGCCCTGATAATCATGCTCTTTGCGTTCGTCTCAACTGGTGTGGTATACTTTTTGCTGAGCTGAAAAGCAGGAGTGGATGACCTGGCGGATGTCAGGGACACCCACAGACACACACACATTATTTTCAAATGTCCGGGGGTTGTACCAGCCTTCCAGGTGGGGGAATTATAATCTTCTTGATTATGCCGGAGATTTTTCCCGGTGATTGCCCGGGTCAGTTTCTGCCTGTATCATCACCCTGGATCGGTGCACTTTTCACTCTCCGGTGAGGAGTAACATACATAGATGGAAACCGGGAACTTCAGGGATACAATACGGGCATCTGACTGCATTTATACCATTGGTGTCGCAGGAGACTCAGGGTCGGGGAAGACTACCTTTACCCGGGCCTTTCGTGAAATTTTCGGGCCTGAACTGGTTTGCTCATTCTCTATGGATGATTATCATCTTCTTGACAGGGATGCCCGTGCTGAGCGTGGCATCACCCCGCTCCACCCGGATGCCAACAATTTCTCCCTTTTTGAGGAGCATCTCCGTCTCCTGAAAGGGGGGCAAACGATTCTTAAACCATCCTATAATCATACAAAGGGTACCTTTGATGCACCGATCCTGTTTTCCCCCAAAAAAATTATCATTGTGGAAGGACTCCATCCGTTTTCAACAGAAATAATGCGGAACTATTTTGATTTTACCTGTTATGTCGACCCGGACGATGCGGTGAAATATGCATGGAAGGTTTCCCGCGATGTCGGGGACAGAGGCTATTCGCCGGAACAGGTTTCAGCAGAAATTTGTGCACGGAAACCGGATTATGAGGCATATGTGGCACCCCAAAGACAGTATGCCGATGCCATCCTCAGGATCTCACCATCTGTCTTTGACACATCTGGTTCTCAGGGCATGTATGCAGTCAGTCTCCTGCAGGAACGGTTTGAAAATACGGTAAAAAATATTGTATTTCCCCTGGACCTCTTTGCTATGACTTCTCTTGCAGAGCGGGATTTTCTCATCGGGTTTCAGTCTGAAGAGATGTATGGAAGAACGATGGGTGCCGTCCGGTTTGATGGTGATTTCCGCTATGAAGTGATTCGCCGGCTTGAGGAGGCAGTAGAGGAGGAGACAGGAGTGGGACCTCTCTCTCTCTATGCAGGGAGGGAGTATGTGACCGCGACTGAGGCGATGGAGCTGATTCTTGTGTGGCGCATCATCAACCGACGTATCTTTATGGAGTGCCGGATGCAGAATGGTCGCTGCATGACAGGGAAGTAATCTGTTCTGTAATGTCACATGTGAAAGAGGTTCCATCATCAGTGGGAGATTTATCGGTTGTGCACATCATCCCAGGGAGCACTGCAGCACCTGTCTTGTCCAGCGGGGGTCGGGCTCTGCAAACTGAGCTAATACGCCAGCTAAATCATCCCGGTGCGTCACATGATCTCTGTATTCCGGGTCTCTGCAGATTATGTCTGTCAGTGTGGCGGGCACAGGCACCCCTCCAGAAGACGTTCGTAGATCAGGGGAAGATTGGCGATGTCAAGGCGGTTGTGCTCTGTTATCGGGACCAGTGGGCCGGGATTACCTAAACGACGGTATGTCTGGTAATACCATGGCACAAGACTGCCGGGCAGATCCTCTTTACGGTACTGGCCGAGAATTTCACCTTCCACAGTTCCCAGGCGGCAGTCAGGCAGTCGTTTTTTCCACTGCCGGCGTACGTGATGAAGGAGATCAGTGTGTGCTGGTTCTCCGGGAGTGGGAATACCATAGTAGCCTGCACGATCCCTGAAAAACGGATAATCAACTGCTCTGCCGTTATAGGTGACAAGGCGGGTGGGATCTGTGATATCTGCCATTACGGCTGTGAGGGCAGCGGGTTCCTCACTGATGTCACGCAGAAGGTACTGGGTTATGTTCATATGTGTGCCCCGTATTCTGCCTGTTCCGAGGAGAATGGCAGGCTGTGAGAAGATGCCCAGAGTCTCAATATCAAAGAAGAGCAGATCAGAGGTGGGTGTCACAAGAGAGAAGAGCAAAGAGAGATTGTCAGAGGGTGAGCGCCGCATGCGGCAGTGTGCTTCCAGAAATGCCCAGTCCTCTGCATCTGCTGCATCTGTAATGATACGGGCCTCCGTGCCAAACCGGGGATGATTCCTGAGGTCCGAAATATCCTGCATGCCTCTTCGTTGAAATTTTTCCGCAGTAACCTCTCCAATACCGTGAATAAGACGAAGTTCCTGCATGATGGTATCTGATAGAACGGATATATCCGGGCGTGCGATTTTCATCTTTTCAGAGGTCTCAACAGCATAGCATGTTCCCTGTGCTGTCTCAATTTCATGCCCATCAAAGACCTCTTCTACAGTACAGCCCTCGTACTCTGCCAGCAGGGCACGTTGCATAGTGTGAGCGGTCGTAGGGGATGATATCCCCGGGAACCATCCCTGTGGTTCAGGTATACGCAGGTCCGCTCCGTATGTGGCAGCCGTTTCACCAGCCCATCTCTTTGCAATTTCAGTGTTCAGTTTCCCGTCATACATTTTCTGTATGGGTTCTTAGTGGGTGAATGGTAAAGTGCATGCCGGGGAGGGTGAAAGTGAATCGAATGAGGGCAGGATGGTGAACCTTTTCTGTATATCTGACAGAATCGATACAGATGAAACAGGTTCACTGGCAGTATCTGCTTGCTATAGCAATCCTTGGTATTTCTGTTTCTGCATGTGGATGTACCACATCCCTCTTCAATTTTGGTCCTTCGGCAGAATACCCCGGGGTTGGTTCCTATGAGGATGATGGCAGGCTTGCCACATCATCCCTGGCATTCCCGTTTCAGGAGAGCTCCGTATCAGTATCAGTGATCGTGCCACAGGGTCTGTATGAGGCGGCGGCAGATGCTGACAAACGGGCGGTTCTTCTGGGTGAATGGGGAGACGATGACGACTGGACAACCGGGTATTATCTCTCGTTTCTTACGGATCCGGAGATGGAACAGGTTTATTCTTCCACTGCTGAAGCACTGAGGGGGGCTGGATCCGATACGACAGGGGACAGTGATGAATATCTTGAACTTTTGGCGGTCTATGTGCAGTCACTGGCATATGATACCCGTCCGGATGAAACAGGACCTAAATTTCCGGTTGAGACGGTGATTGAGACTGTGGGGGACTGTGATGATAAGAGCATCCTTCTGGCAGGCCTCCTCTCGCAGGAAGGGTATAATGTCTCACTCTTCTTCTTCCCCGACGATTCACATATGGCGGTGGGTATTGCATCAGATGAACCCGGATACCGTGACAGTGGATATCTCTTTGTTGAAACAACCAATGTGAGCCTGATTGGCATACCAACGGTGAAATTTGAGAATGGTGTAACGCTCACATCAGACCTGTTTGTTATCCCTGTTGGGAATGGGACAATGGGGTACGGAAAAGCAAATGAGACGCGGCGGATTGATCGGGCAGCAGCCAAAGCGCGGGCCCGTGCAGAGGAAGAGAAGGCGTCCCTTGTTGTGATGGAAGAGAATCTCGATGTGATGAAGCGTGCACTTGATGAGGAAAATGGCCTGCTCTCACACCTGAAGAGTACGGGTGACATAGGAAGATATAATGCTGCGGTTTCAGACTACAACGGTCATGTGGCAGAATACAATGAGGTACTGGAAGAATTCCGCACCTGCTATGGTACCTATCTCACAGATGTAGAATTCACCAACTATGTAGCCACTCATCTCTATGACCGTCCCGGACTCTCAGAGGCAGTTACTGCATGGGAACATGGAGTGACCTGAATCTGCACATCTTCTGCATATTTTTTTCAGAATGACTCTGTCAGACAGAAATGATCGGAAGGGATGTGCGGGGAGTCAATGCATAGGAATATTCTGTTCTCTTTTTGCCCGTTGTTCTGCTGGATAAGAATGCCTGTTTCGACATCTGGCTTCTCCGGATAATTTGCGGATGTTCTTTTGCCCGTGTTGCAATGAACTGAAATGTCTCTGACATACTTCTGAATTGCATCATCACGTATATGGTGTTGAGCTGTGTGGGGGGTGAAAGTGAGTTCTGTATCATGATATGGAAGGTTTAGACTCTGTGCTTTCTTCTCTAAAGGGATGAAGAGTTAATCCAAAGTAATGACGACATCCCTATATCACATCCGATCAGATATAGATGATATAGAGTTGATGCTATGCTGAATGTTGAAAATCTCCACGTTGAAATAGGGGGAAAAGAGATAATCCATGGAGTTAATCTCAAGATCCCGGAGGGAGAAACCCATATCCTGATGGGACCGAACGGATCCGGAAAGACAACCCTTCTTCGTTCAATTATGGGATTTAGTAATTACACCATAACTGAGGGACGGGTCATCTTCCGGGGTCACGATGTCACCGAAATTCCGCTGTATGAACGGGCACGCTATGGCATGGGCATGATGTTTCAGCGCCCACCGACCATTTCCGGCCTCAAACTCGGCAAACTTCTGGATGTGATGTCTGGTGGCTCCCCTGCGAAGGCACATGAATACGCTGAAATGATGAACATGAGTCCGTTTCTGGAGCGTGACCTGAATGCAAATTTCTCTGGTGGTGAGATCAAACGCAGTGAAGTGCTTCAGCTGATGGTCCAGCAGCCTGATTTTGTCATGCTTGATGAACCGGAGAGCGGTGTGGATCTTGAAAACATTTCGCTCATAGGAAAAGCGATTGCCCAGCTTGTCGATAAGGATCGTCATATCAGAAATCGCAAGAAATCCGGTCTTATCATTACCCACACCGGGTATATTATGAATTATCTTGAGGCGGATCTCGGCCACATGCTCTGTAATGGTGAGATCCGGTGCCGTGGCAACCCACGGGAAATGCTGAAGGTCATTCAGGAAAAAGGGTATCGGGAGTGTATAGAATGCGTAAAGCTATAACCGGATTTGAAGACCTTTCCCCAGAGGATAAGGAGCGTCTTGAACAATCCGGGATGATACTTTCCTCAGAGAATAGGTGTGGAAGCTTTTTCCAGGCAGATCAGGATGTCAGGCATACATCCTGTACATATGAAGGAATTGAGATGCTTCCGACAGCAGAAGCACTCAAAAAATACGACTGGCTCAAGGACTATTACTGGAATCTTGTTGATAAGGACAAGGATGAATACACCCGGTATGTAGCAGCGCAGGAACCACGCGGATATACCATCATTGCAAAGAAGGGCAGTAAAAACATCTTCCCCCTCCAGACTTGCCTGTATATGGCAACGGATGATATCCAGACTGTACACAATATTATCATTGCTGAGGAAGGAGCAGAACTGCATCTGATTACCGGATGTGTCTCCAGCCACTCTGTAGGGCATGGTTCACACTACGGTGTCACTGAAATTTATGTGGGGAAAGATGCTCTTATCAGCACAACGATGATTCACACCTGGGGGGAGGATGTAACCGTCGTCCCGCGGAGTGCAGCCAAACTGGAGGAGAACGGCACGTTCCTCTCAAATTATATCAGCATGAAACCGGTGAAGCGTGTCCAGATGTATCCTGAGGCCCGGTTAACCGGTGAAAATTCTGTGGCCCGGTTCAGTTCGGTTGTGCTTGCACCGGAGGGTTCGGAACTTGACCTCGGCCAGCGTGCCATTCTGGAAGCGAAGGGTACAAGTGCTGAACTCCTGTCCCGTGTGATTACCCGTGGGGGAAATGTGATCACAAGAGCCCACATCATTGGTGGGGCAGAAGAGACACGGGGTCATATCGAGTGTAAGGGCCTCATTCTTAAAGACGGGACTATCCATGCAATCCCGGAGATTGAGGGGCGGCTTACAAACACCGAACTCTCCCATGAGGCGGCAGTGGGTAAAATAGCCCACGATGAGATTGAATACCTGATGGCCCGTGGCCTGAATGAGGAAGAGGCAACGGCGACCATCATCCGCGGGTTCCTTGATGTGAAGATACAGGGCCTGCCGGAATCACTCCAACGGCAGATTGATGCTGCGATTGATGCCGCAGAAGATGGGTTCTGAAGGGTATGGTTTTTATTGACCTCACCCGTTCCTTTCCTGAACCAGCCTGTACGTATCCCGGGGACGGTGTCCCGGAATGCCGAAGCTCTTTAAGAGACGGGTATCGGGTCTCAGTGCTGGTTGCAAGCAGTCACAGCGGGACTCACATTGACTCGCCTGCCCATTATATTGAAGACGGGATGACTATTGACCAAATCCCGCCTGAGACTTTTATCGGCCCGGTGACAATTATTGACCTGGGTTGCCGGCGCTCAGCCATTCGCCCGGAGGGTATTCGTTCCGGGATAGGATCCGAGCGACTTATCATTAAAACCGGTTATTCTGAAAAAACGTCTTTTGACCCTGAATATGCCTGTCTTGATCAGGATGCCGCAGACCTTGTTGCCGCATCCGGCATTCGTGTCATCGGAATCGATACTCCGTCCATTGAGGCATATGACGGGACCGGTGATGTGCACCGCAGGATTCTGGGGGCAGGCATCCCCGTTATTGAATATCTGGATCTCAGTGGGGTCAGTGCGGGAGACTATTATATGATTGCACTGCCACTGAAGATCAGAGACGGTGACGGGGCACCGGCACGTGTCATCGTGCGAAAGGAGGATGTATGAGTATTGTTACCGATGCGGTAGAAGAGATGGAGAAGGTAACCCGGGGAACCGGGTGCCACGACTGTAATGTAAGGATTGAACGCCAGCCAGATGCACCGGCGTGCCGGTATGAGTGTGGTGTCAACCTCAGGTTCGGGTTTGGGGGGGCGGCATCGGATGTGGTCACACAATATCCGTTAGAGACGGTAACCCGGATTCCTTTTATGTTCGGTACGCCGCTTGAGACTCCGGAGAAGCGGACTGCTGCCTGCGGGATTATGAGTGTTGTTGCACGATTCCTCTGTCTCTGCCGGAAAGCTCAGGCCTGTGATCCCAACGACCATGAGCAGTGCTTCACGAATTTATGTTCTGTCTTTGATGGCAAGAAGATCTATGTGAACGGGAACCTGCCTGACCTTACCCGCCTACTCGGAAAGAGAGCGGTATCCTCACCGGAAGATGCAGATGTGATCCTGGTGGGAGGTGACGGTCTCTTTTCGGCTGACTCCCTTGCAGTAACCGACCAGTACAGGGGCAAAAAACGGATGGTCTTTATCGGGCCTTCCACTGCAGGTGTTGCCACCTTCCTGGATGTAGAACACTGGTGCCCCTTTGCCCGGTGAACGGCATTAAACAGATAGATTGAATACTCCTCTTTTTCATGGTACCTGTATGCTCTTTGGTTCTTCAGGAATACGCCGTCCGTTCGGCCCTGAACTGATAATGACTGCGCTGGAGGTCGGCGGATGTGTCGGCGCCTCCAGTTCTTCCATCGTCACCGGTCGTGACGCACGCACGACTGGTCCCCTGCTGGAAGCAGCGTTTACCGCGGGTGCCGCTGCGGCTGGATGCCGGGTTGTATCCGGTGGTGTTGCCCCTACACCCACCGTGGCGTATGCCGCACAGCACCACAATGCCGGCTGTATGATCACCGCCTCACACAATCCGGAAGAATACAACGGGCTGAAACTGGTGAACCCCGATGGTTCTGCCTTCTCTCTGGACCGCCAGCAGGAGATTGAGGATACCTATATCCTGCCGCATATTACCGGCTGGAAAGAACAGGGGGAGACAGATGGGGTTGATATCATCCGGCCATATCTGGACGCAATACTGGACGCCGTCTCTCTCCCGGAAGGACTGAATGTTGTGCTTGACTGTGGAAACGGTGCGGCATCACGGGTAACGCCAGCCCTTCTCCGGCGTGCGGGAATACGGTATACTGGTATTAACTGCACAGTGCAGGGTTTTTTTGCACGCCCATCTGAACCTCTGGAAGAGCACCTCCCCTATATCCCGGCAATGGTGAAGCAGGCAGGTGCTGCAGGGGCCCTTATTCATGATGGTGATGCTGACCGGTTCATGGCATTTGACAATCAGGGAAACTATATCAGCGGAGATCATCTCCTCATGCTCTTTGCTGAATGGACTGGTGCAGCGAGTGTAGTGACAACGGTGGACGCATCTATGGCCATTGAAGAGGTGGCGACCGTCAGAAGAACACCGGTTGGTGATTCGTTTGTATCTGAAGCGCTGGTATCCGGTGGTGATTTCGGCGGTGAACCGTCCGGGAGCTGGATCTTCCCTGCCCATTCCCTTTGCCCGGACGGTCCGTATGCAGCAGCGCTTTACTGTGCAATGGCAGCAGAGTGGGATGTCGCAGAGAAGGTGGCAGAATATCCTCACTATCCTCTCATTCGCCGTTCATTCCGCCGCGAAGATGGGCGTGCCCTGCTTATGGCGCTGGGTGCAGATAATCCGACAGATGGCATTCGCATTGAAGAGGAGGATGGCTGGTGCCTGATCCGGGCGAGTGGCACGGAACCAAAGGTTCGTATCACTGCAGAAGGACGTGATGCAGAGATTGCGGAAAAAATGGCGCAGAAAGGTGAAGCCCTTCTCCATTCGGCGGAACCTATACATTAATACAGGGCAAATGTGATTTGATTGACTATGCTTTGTGTCCTGCTTGCAGCAGGTGAGGGGAAACGGATGGCTCCCCTCACTGCAACCCGCCCAAAAGTCATGCTTCCTGTCGCGAACCGCCCGATGATTGAACACCTGATCTGTGCGGTGCGTGATGCAGGTATAGATTCATTTATAATTGTTGTCGGATACCGCGAGAAGGAGATCCGGGACTATTTTGGTGATGGTGAGAGATGGGGTGTCTCGATACACTACACGGTCCAGAGAACCCAGAGTGGCACCGGTGATGCTCTCCGTGTAGCAAAGGGACTGGTGAAGGGACGGTTCCTGCTGATGAACGGTGATATGATCGTAACGGCAGGTGATATCAGGAGTATCTGTGCGTCTCCTGCACCGGCAGTCGGTGTTGTTGAGAGTGAGAATCCGGAACAGTACGGTGTGATAACAGAGACCGGGGGTAAGGTCACCGGCATATATGAGAAATCACCGAACCCGCCGGGAAACCTGATCAATGCGGGGATTTACCTATTTGATGATGATATCTTTGCAGAGGTGGACCGCCTGGTCCCCTCGCCCCGCGGAGAATATGAACTGACCGATGCACTGAAACCCGCCATATCCCGCAGTGAACTGCATGCGGTGCCGCTTGTGTCCTGGTGTGATATTGGCGCCCCGTGGAATCTCCTGGAAGCAAATGAAGATGCTCTCTCTGATATGGTCACGGATATCCGGGGGGAAGTGGAAGATGGTGTCACCCTGAAAGGTGTGGTGGTACTTGCAGAAGGCAGTGTCATCCGATCAGGTACCTATATTGAAGGGCCCTGTATGATCGGGTCGGGGTGCACCATTGGTCCGCATGTCTATATCAGAGGCAATACGGTCATTGGAAACGACTGTCACATCGGTCATGCCAGTGAACTGAAGAATTCAGTGATCTTTCCCCGGACAAAGATCCCGCACTTCACCTATATTGGTGACAGTGTCATCGGGTCCGGCTGTAATTTTGGCGCCGGCACAAAGGTGGCAAATCTTCGGCATGACAAGGAGCATGTGAAAGTGGGGGGTGTCTCTACCGGGCGCAAGAAATTTGGGGCCGTTATTGGTGACAACGTCCTATTTGGTATCAACTGCTCGATTAATGTGGGGGCTTCTATAGGAAGGGATGTCCATGTCGGTCCGAACACTGTGGTCAGTGGTACGATTGCGGATGAATCTGTTCTCGGGAGGAACTGATACCATGCAGGCTGTCGTTCTTGCAGGAGGGGAAGGGTCACGGCTGCGCCCACTGACCCGCAACCGCCCGAAGGCACTACTTCCGGTGGCAAACCGGCCCACCCTGGAGTATGTCATCGAAGCACTGACGGAGGCGGGGGTCAGGGACATCACTGTTGTCGTCGGTTATCGCAAAGAGCAGGTCATTCATTGCCTTGCAGATCTTTCGGTGCCGGTGAATGTTGTCGTACAGGAGAGGCAACTGGGGGTGGCAAATGCCCTCAAAGCGGCAGAAGAGCATGTATCCGGTAGGTTCCTTCTTCTTCCCGGTGACAATATCATCACGGCAGCAGCACTCCGCCCGTTCTGTCATGACGGACCCGGACTTCTCACAACCACAGATTCCCGGGCGACAGATTACGGGGTGGTAGAGGTTCATGATGGATTTGTCAGGGAAATAACGGAAAAGCCGGACGTGGCTGAATTCTCTACTGTTTCAACCGGTATCTTCTCACTGGACCCTTCGGTGTTTGGCTATTATGAAACCGGGCTGGAACTTCCCGGGATGATCAACCGGATGATCGCCGATGGCACGAAGATTCGTGCGCACCGTATTATGGGGGTTTGGTCTGACGCGGTCTTTGCATGGGACCTTCTCGCCCTGAACAGATCACTGCTGAAGAAGACGGTCTCTCTGAGTGCAGGTATGATTTCACGGCATGCCACGGTTGAGGGACGGGTCTCAATTGGTCAGGGGACTGAGATTCTCCCGGGTACGGTGATCACCGGGCCTGCGGTTATCGGATCAAATTGCACCATTGGTCCAAATGCCTGTATCTCACCCGGTACGGCAATTGGGTCCTGCGTGACGGTAGGGCCTTTCTCGCATGTTTCCCGCAGCATCGTGATGGATGATGTGACCGTCGGGTCACACTCCAGCATCAGAGAGAGTGTGATTGGGGAGGGTTGCACTCTTGCGGATCATACTGCAGTTGTCTGTGGAGAGTTTACAACAAATGTCCGGGGACGGTTTGTCTCCGGAATGTTTGGCACAATCATGGGAGACAGGGTAGGGACCGCACCGTTTACTGTTCTGAAAAATGCTGTTGTCGGCAATAATGTGGCTTTTGAGACAGGCGGCCGGACGATTTCAGGGGTCATTCCGGATCATACGGTGGTGATGTAGGTGTGCGGAATTGTCGGGTACATTGGCTGGCGTGATGCTGCACCGGTGATTGTCGAGGGCCTGAAAAGTCTTGAGTACCGTGGCTATGACTCATTCGGTGTTGCTACCGGGACAGACCGTATCATGGTTGCCAAACGGAAAGGACGTATCTCAGAACAGGCGGACTGTGTGGTGGGTTGCTATGGCACCCGGGGGATTGGTCACACCCGGTGGGCGACCCATGGCAAGCCCGATGATCGCAATGCCCATCCGCACACTGACTGTACCGGACAGTTTGCCATCGTTCACAATGGGATTATTGAAAACTATGCTGAACTCAGGCGAGGTCTGGAGAGTCGCGACCACAGGTTTACTTCTGATACGGACAGTGAAGTGATTGTGCATCTCATCGAGGAGGCATGGGAGGGCGATTTTGCGGCGGCAGTCCGTGGTGTCCTCCCGCTTCTGGAGGGATCATATGCGATTCTTGCTCTCTGTGCAGGTTCTGATGAGGTTATTGCCGCACGGGAACGCAGCCCGCTTGTGATCGGTCTTGGTGACAGCGAATTCTTTGCCTGCTCTGATGCAACCCCAATTGTTGTGTATACACGGGATATTCTGGTCCTTGAAGACGGTGATATGGCAGTGATACGTGGTGGTTCCGTTGCAGTGGAGAATGGGGGTGAGGCAGTCGTCCGTGAAGCTTCATACATAGACTATGATATTGAAGCGGCCCGAAAAGGTGGATTTGCACATTTTATGCTCAAGGAGATTTTTGAGCAGTCTGATGTCTTCCAGCAATCGTTCCGGTTGGCGCTCAGCCATCAGGGGACCAGCACCCTTCTTAAGCATGCACATGGCATTTCAGTGATCGCCTGCGGAACTTCCTACAATGCTTCTCTTCTCTTTCGGTATTTTGTTGAGAAAGAGTGTGGTACGCCCGTCCGGGTGGACCTGGCCTCAGAGTACCGGTATCTCTCCACCCCGGAAGATGAGGTGGTAATTGCGGTTTCTCAGTCGGGAGAGACTGCCGATACCCTGTCAGCCCTGAAAAAGGCAGCCACATCCGGTTGTCAGACCATTGCGATTACGAATGTGCAGGGGAGTTCGATTACCCGTGCCGCAGATCATACCATTTATACCGGGGCCGGGCCGGAAATCAGTGTGGCTGCCACGAAATCGTACATGGCACAGTTTGCAGCATTTGTTGGACTGCTTGTAGGGATGACCTGTTCTGAAACGTCTTTTGTGGAATGTTCCGTCGGGCAGGCCATTGAGGAGTCCCTCCTCACGGATGTGAGTGAGGCGGTCAGTCTCTGTGCTCCGGCATCAACGATCTTCTACGTCGGCAGGGGTATTTTTTATCCGGTCGCCCTGGAAGGGGCACTCAAGATGAAGGAGATCTCCTATATTCATGCAGAAGGGTATGCAGCGGGTGAAATAAAACACGGGCCCTTTGCTCTCCTTTCAGAAAAGACTCCTGCTGTTGCTGTTTGCCTGCCCGGGGATGGGTATCAGTCGATGCTGGGGAATCTCCGGGAGATGAAGGCACGGGGTACGCCCCTCATCGGCATCGGCTATGGGGACGACATTGACCTGCAGGATGTAGCCGATGTCTGCATCCCGGTCCCCAAGGGGGACGCATATGCGCAGGTGGCTGCGGTGACAGTCATCATGCAGCGGATTGCATATTATACGGCGCTTGCCCTTGGGTGTGATATTGATAAACCCCGGAATCTCGCGAAGAGTGTGACGGTTGAATAAGTAGTAAACAGTTTTAAATTTTTCAGTGACATCCTGTTTATTTCAGACAATGGGGTTTGCCTATTCCCAGATACACTTTGCCGGTTGGTGCTTTTGGGAATATGTTTCGGCCGTCGATAATTACCTGAACTGATGATAATTCTATCTGTCTGAGTGTATCAGGTGTTTTAAACAGGTCATGGTCCGTCAAAAAAACAGCACATTCTGAGCTGTTTAATGTAGTGGTGAGATCGGTTTCAGAACCAATGTTCTGTCCATTTGCATAAATCTCTTTGACATATGGATCAAATAGTTTGAGAGTTGTCCCTCTTCGGAGGAGCTCTTCGATAATCGGAATTGCAGGAGATTCGCGGGTATCGTCAATATTTTTTTTGTATGCAAGACCAAAGACGGAAATAGTGGTCTCGCTCATTTTGATTCCTGCCTTTTTCATTCCTTCTTCAATGAGATTCACGACATGCATCTGCATAAATGTGTTAATTTCCCCTGATGTTTCAATGAAACGGGGAATGAATCCATAACGCTTTGCCTGGTATGACATATAATATGGGTCAAGTGGTATGCAATGTCCTCCGATTCCCGGACCGGGGTAGAATGGCATAAATCCATATGGTTTGGTCGCTGCTGCATTGATCGCCTCCCAGGTATCAACTCCCATACGTTCAAATATCAGGGCAAGCTCGTTTGCAAGAGCGATATTGACATTTCGATAGATATTTTCAATCATTTTTACTGATTCTGCAGTTCGTGTATCAGCAACTGAAATAACATCTTTAATTATTATCCGGTATAGTGAAACTGCAGCTTCCGTATCTTTCTGTGTAATGCCTCCAACTACTTTTGAAATCTCTGAAACAGTATACCGTTTATTGCCTGGGTCTATTCTTTCCGGTGAATACGCCACCCCAAAATCAATTCCTGCAGATAATCCTGATTTTTCGAGTATTGGAACAACAACTTCTTCTGTTGTGCCCGGATATGTGGTACTTTCTAGAATTATCAAATGACCTTTTTTGAGATTGTCACAGACAGTCATGCAGGATTTTTTTACATATGAGAGATCGGGTATTTTATTTGTTGTTAGAGGGGTTGGTACACAGATGATGACAGCATCGCATTTTTTAATATTGTGTGATTCATTGGTCACTGAGAGCATCCCTGATGATAACAGGTCCTGGATCTCTTTGTCAGAGACATCAAGGATATGGGAATGACCTGAGTTCAGAGTACAGATGGTGTCGCCATTTGTGTCAAAACCGATGACAGGTAATTTTCTGGCAAATGCAATTGCAAGCGGAAGACCAACATATCCTAGTCCGATAATTCCAATCGTTGCATTTCCTGATTGTATTTTTTTTTGAAACTCTTCTGTTTTATTTTTCATGTATGATGGTAGATATATATTCAGGGAACTTCAAACCCTTTTCGAATAAAATGTGCCGGTTGTTCATGGCTAAGAGAATGATATATTATGCCCCTTAAACCAATATTTAATCAATGCTAATATTTTTGGGGTGTATTTTTCTTTTCGTTTCAGCATTTCCATATATTGTATATGTACTTGGCATAATTTTTGGTAAAAAGACACCGTCACCTCCAAAATTGAATGTCGTTCCATCCATTTCGATAATTATTTCTGCATATAATGAAGCAAATGTCATTCAGCGCCGAGTGGATAATATTGTCTCATCTTCATATCCCTGTGATAAGTATGAGGTGATTTTCATTGATGACTGTTCTGATGACAATTCCCTTGAAATAGCAGAAAATGCCCTATCTGATGCTAAGATATCCTTTAAATTAATTCGAAATGAAGAACGTCGTGGAACAAATCGGTCGTATAATCGTGGAATGAAGAGCGCTTCTTATGATATTATTGTCACGACTGATGCTGATGTATTCTTTGAAAAAAATGCTCTGAATAATCTGGTTGCCCGCCTTGTTTCTGATGATGCTATTGCTGCTGTATGTTCTGATATGTTCCCCCTCCCCTCATCAGAGATAAACCGGACCGGGAAGTATGAACAGAAGTATCGATCAGTTTATGGGAAAATGTGTGGATGGGAAAGTGCGCATGATTCTACGTACAATTTCAATGGAGGTCTTGTTGCGTTTAAGAGAACGGTTTTTTCCGAAATCAAGGAAGGAAAGGGTGCAGATGATGCAAACACCGCCTTTGAAGCAATAAGAAGAGGTTTTCGGGCATATTATGAGACTACTGCAGTTGTTTTTGAAGAAATCCCTGAAAATGTTAAGGATCAGTCACGGCAAAAAATTCGGCGTGCTACCCGTTTGATTGAAGCAACACTATCTAATCTTGACGTCTTGACGATTTCACGTCCATTTTCACGATATTTTTTTCCTATGCGAATAATGATGGTCACACTGTCCCCGTTTTTTTTCTTCCTCGGGGCATGTATGATAGGTCTTGGAATTTTCGTATCTCCGCTTCCGGGTTTCTATTTGGGAATAGGCATTGTTTTAGTTCTTGTTTTTTTGGTTTTCAGCAGGTTTACCCAGAGTTTTGTTTTAAATCAGTATTACCTGCTACGGGGAATGTTGCGACTTGGTGCTGATGTGAGTGTCTGGGAGAGTACATCCAAAAAAGGGGATAATCTCTAATTGTGAGTCAAAAGCGTTTTACGATGAATTATGGTGAAATATTTTCGATCCTAAAAATATTCAATTTTGGAGAACAACAGGACTTTTCTGAAAGGTATTTAATGACACGTGTAGCATTGTTTTATTGAGGTTCAATGAATTCTGAGGCTATAACAAAATATCGGCCATATATAATTATTGCAATTATTCTTTTCCTTGCAATAATTGCGCTCTGGCTCCGTCTGCTGCCGGCAGCAGGGCTTGTGACTGAGGAGGGAGTCAATCTCCTGGGAAATGACCCCTGGTATAATCTTCGTCAGGTCGAGTCGATGGTAGAAAATTTCCCGTCATATCTTTGGTTTGATGCGATGACGGAATATCCGTCAGGAAATGTGATTCACTGGGGGCCGCTTTTCATCCAGATCATTGCCGGGCTAAGCATCCTTGTCGGTGCTGCGACCCGCCCGGAGATCATGTATGTGGCCTCATGGGTGCCCCCATTGATGGGAATGCTTGTGGTTCCGGTTCTTTATCTGGCAGGGGAGAAGATCGGTGACTGGAAATGTGGTATTTTTGCAGCCTTGTTTGGGGCAGTTGTATCAGGGCAGTTTTTTTACCGTTCTCTCTTTGGATTTGTGGATCACCACATCGCAGAGACTCTTTTCGGGCTATTTTTCTGTCTCTGTTATATCATCACCTTAATTGAAATCAGAAAGAATCCGGTTCATTTTTCAGATATTGAAACGGTGAAAAGGCCGGCAGTATTTGCCCTGGGAACAGGGGTTGCCTACATTTTAGGACTTGCCGTGATGCCGACAATGATTATTTTTGCAATGATTGTTGCTGTGTATACCCTCTTCCAGTACCTCTATGATTTCTGGAGACAGCAAAATGATGATGGTCTTCTTCTGGTAAATGCCATTGTCTTTCTCTGTGCGGTGATTGGAATTTTCTTAATCGGGTTCAACACGATGGGCCTGTCAATGAGCCGGTATTCTCCGGCACAAGTCGTAGCCTATCTTACCCTTATCGCTGCAACAGGTGTGCTCTGGTATCTCTCCCGTGCTATACGGGGAAAACCATGGTATTATTATCCGGGAATTCTTGTAGGAGCAGGTGCCGTGATATCCGTTCTCCTGTATCTCATCGCACCTGCATTTTATGAGATGCTGATTGGAAACTTCTTCGCCTTCTTTGGGCAGTCAGCAACGGTATCAACCATCCAGGAAGCCCGCCCATGGGAAGCGGGACTGGCATGGGATGCATTTGGCCTTGGTCTCATCCTGATGTTCGGCGGGTTTGCTGCACTTATCTGGCAGTTTATCCGGAAAGGACGTGCAGAGCATCTTTTTGTGCTGATATGGTCTGTTGTTATTCTCTTCTCGACCATCCAGCATGTGCGATATGAATACTATGTTGCGGTAAATATTGCGCTCCTCTCTGCCTACTTCATGTACTGGACTCTTGGGGCAGCGCAGGGCCGGCTTCTGGAGATGGCAGGTGTCGGCAGGGATGAAGGAGTAGCAGAAGAATCTTCGTCTCCTGTTGAAAAGGGTAAAAAAGGGAAACGAAATGATGCAAAGAAAGGGTCGAAAGAGACAAAATTGGCGAAACAGGGTGTACCGTCATCTGCTGTTATCATCCCGTTTGCAGTCGGTGTGATATTCTCCCTGCTCTTTATCTCATCCTCAGTTGCGACTGATCTTCAAATTGGAAACAGCATGGCACACAGCGGGATGCAGCCGGACTGGTACTCATCCCTTGAATGGTTTGGGGAAAATTCCCCCGATCCCGGAGTTGATTACTACGAAATCTATGATAAAGAAACCTTCACATATCCGCCTGAATCATATGGCGTGATGTCGTGGTGGGATTATGGACATTACATCACCTTTGTTTCAAAACGGATTCCCAATGCTAATCCGTTCCAGCATGGTGTAGCAGGATCGAATGGTGCTGCCGCATTCTTCCTGCAGGACAATGAAGCGGGTGCAGACACTATCCTTGACAATGTCGGCACACGGTATGTCATCACGGATATTCAGATGGACACCGGCAAATTCTGGGCAATGGCTACCTGGTATGATCCTGATGTTGGGGGTGCCCCATATATGAGTTCATACCGTGACCAGAACGGGAATGAGGGATATATATATGCCGAAGAATATTTCAACACCATGGTCTCACGTCTGCATAATTTTGACGGGTCAATGGCAGAACCGGATGAGAATTACATATTTGAAAATAATGGAAAGACATACAGCTATCTGATCCTGTCCCCGGTAAAACCGGTTGCTGCCCTGCAGCATTACCGGCTGGTTCATGAATCAGATACCAATGCCTTTGGAAATAAGGAGATTGGCAACCTGAAGTATGTCAAGATCTTTGAGTATGTCCCTGGGGCAGTAATCAAAGGGGATGGCATCATTGAGATCCCGCTGAAGACCAATGCCGGCCGTGAGTTTACCTACCGGCAGGAGAGCGTGAACGGTTCATTTGTTGTGCCTTATCCAACAGATGGGACGGTGTCCGGCGTCACTGCGCTCGGATCGTATACCATTACCGGAACCGGGCAGACATTCACGGTCACAGAATCTGACATCCAGTCAGGAAAACAGATCTAAAAATAATATTTTTCTGTCCTTTTAGGACAGATTGTTCTTTTTTGTTCGTGATGGATCAATATATGAAACTTCAAACCCTGGTATGACAACCCGCCAGACAGGCAGGATGGTTCGGGTAAGATCAACTACACAGATGCGGTCAGTATGGGGGGCAACAGCTGTGATTGCTGCATGGAGTTCTTCATCTGTTGCCGTGTACTGCGCCCCCCGGATCTCCTCTGCGGATATTTCCGGTGCATCTGCAAACCAGACCCGGTTGATTCGTTTGTAACGTTCATACCCGGCTTTTTCCACCATTGCCGAGCGTCCTGAATGGATGCCGATTTCTTCTGTAAATATTTGAGAAGCACGGTTTCGTGCCAGTTTCAATAGTGTGCATGCAGCTGCCACACCGGGATCCGGATGGGTGGATGCAGCCATCATGATCATGAAGGGATCCTGTGTTACGGTATCATCAGCAACAGCTGCAATAGTTGGGATGCCATAGGTATCATTCAGGAGCCACATGGTGACTTCAATGCCTTCGGCAGCGAAAGTCTCCATGAGTGTTTCCGCTGGTGTTCCGGGTTCCGGAAGAAAGTGCTCCCCCAATAATTTATTTTTTTCTCCACGGCTCAGTGCGTCCCGTTCGATGACTTCGTAGATGCCATGGATGATTGCTTCTTCTGCGACATTTCCTGCTCCCAAACCATTAGGATCACTGCGGAAGAGCTGGTTTGCCATGCCGACCGGGTCGTAGGGATGATACACGGCATTTGCCGGGATGTAGACCTGTTCGTCATGTAGGATGTCCTGCCCCGGCACCCAGTGAAGTTTCTCTCCTATCTCAGTTTTACGGGGGAGAATCAGTTCTTCCGGGTCAACAGCACGTGTCAGTCCCACTTCTTCGTATGATGCAATATCCATGGTGCCCCCGGAATATGTTGAACTGTAGCGTTCTATTGTTCCCATCATCGCAGCGCATCTTGCGTCTGCCGTTGTTATCCCTGCACCGGCAGTTATTTTTCCCCGCCGTTCCTTCGGGCGGATGGTACACCAGACAGGTATCCCGAGGCGATCTTTTCCGGTGATTTCCAGGAAGTCTGTAATCCCTGTTTCTTCTGTGAGTGAAACTGCAGTATCATACGTCTCTTTGGCTGTCCGGGTGCGCGGGACACCAGATGTGGTGACGTATCCATGTCGGCTGACTTCAAACCGGTTCATTGTATCTACATTTGCGATCCAGTTTTTTTATATCTTGGCCCACCCTTTCTTTTGTGTATGGGAGATGTGGTCATACGTCCGGGGATGCGGGTCCGGTACCCGCGCACCGGTACGGCAGGCACTGTTGTACGGATTGAGGAGATTCGTGGCAATGAGTTTGCTGAGATTGATACGACAGGACTTCTGTACCGGACAGATCAGCTGGTTCCTATTGAAGGGGAAATAGAAGAAGTGAAAAAAGTGCGTAATCCGTCTGATATTACAGATTATGAACACCTTAGGGAGATTGAATCCACTGAAGACATGCAGGATGCCTATGATCAGGTTACCGGTGTCGGTGCCGGGTAAACGAAAAAATAATGGATGAGGTCACTCTTCAATTGGGATGGTGGTAAGTTTTACGGACTCCACCCCTTTTTGTGACATCAGATGTTCAGCGATATCCTTGATTTTTGCACCGTCCCCGCGAAGGAGAATGATCTCCACGCATTTGTCATGGCTTATATGGGAATGGAGGGATGACTGGATTACATCAAGATATTCATGCTGGATTTCGGTGAGAACCTGCAACAGGCCACGTTGTTCATGATCATAGATCATAGTTATTACTCCCTGCCGTTCACCAGTCACATCGGACATCCATTTATAATAGGTTATATAATTCCGTATGGCATCGCGTATCCCCTCTGAACGCGATGAATATCCTCGATATTCGAGGATTTCATCAAATCTGTCAAGAAGATTCTTTGGTAGGGAAATTCCGATTCGTGATAGGTCAGATTCATGTGACATGTAGTGTTCCTCAAAAAATTTCAGGTGTCTCCTGTTGTACTTATTAGTTACAAAGGTTAAAATTTTTCTTACTCTGTGTTATTTATGCGTAATAATGTTCGGGAATGTGGTAAGATGTTCGGTTCCGGGTCGTGTTTCAGTGTCTAAGTGATATCGAAATCACACACCGAGTAGGTATAAGTAGGGCGGTTGTATACTAATAGTGAGGTTTGAAGTTCATTGAGTGATCCATTGATTCCCAGTGTCAACATCGGTGTAGTCGGACATGTTGACCATGGAAAGACTACGCTTGTGTCTGCGCTTACCGGCTTATGGACGGACCGGCACAGTGAGGAGATCAAACGAGGGATCTCCATCAGGCTTGGATATGCGGATGCCACTTTTTATCAGTGTCCGTCGTGTAAAGGTCCTGAGGCATATTCCACGTCCAAAAAATGCGAATGTGGTGCAAAGGGTGAACCTGTCCGTACTATATCATTTGTGGACGCGCCCGGCCATGAGACGCTGATGGCAACCATGCTCTCGGGGTCTGCTTTGATGGACGGTGCAGTGCTCGTTATTGCGGCAAATGAGCGGTGTCCACAGCCACAGACGAAAGAACACCTGATGGCTCTTGAGCTTGTGGGTATCAAAAACATTGTGATTGTCCAGAATAAAATTGATGTCGTCTCGCAGGCTGATGCGATGGAGAATTATCGGCAAATTCGCAAGTTTGTGAATGGCACAATCGCAGAAAATGCACCGGTGATCCCGGTATCTGCACAGAAAAAAATAAATTTCGGAGCACTTGTCCAGGCGCTCAATGAGTATATACCTGAACCGGATCGCGACCCGGATGAAGAGCCACTTCTTCTGATCGCCCGTTCCTTTGACATCAATAAGCCGGGGTGTAGCTGGCGTGATGTAAAGGGAGGAGTGATCGGAGGATCTCTGACACAGGGACTCCTTCGCGATGGTGATGATATTGAGATTCGCCCCGGTCTGAAGTTGCAGGTTGAAAACCAGATCGTATGGGAGCCAATTCAGACAAAAGTGACCACGATCAATGCTGGCTCCAAACGGGTGCAGGAGGCAAACTCCGGTGGCCTGCTTGGTGTGGGTACAAAACTGGATCCGGCACTGACGAAGAGTGACGCTCTCTCCGGGCAGGTAGCAGGCCACATCGGTCATCTTCCTCCGGTCTGGGACAAACTTGCATTCACCGTAAAGCTGATGGAACGGGTTGTTGGTTCAGATGATGAATTCGTGATTGAACCACTTCGTCATAAAGAACCCCTGATGCTTTCGGTTGGTACTGCAGTGACCGTCGGAGTAGTTGTAAATACCAAGAAAGATGTGGTGGAAGTCGTCCTGAAACGACAGGTATGTGCCGCTGTTGGCTCACAAATTGCAATATCACGGCAGGTTGGTGGCCGCTGGCGTTTGATTGGGATGGGGACACTGGTTTAGTGCTCGTTCTCTTCGATGCAAATGCACTGATGATTCCGGTTCAGTTCGGTGTGGATGTCTTCACCGGGGTGGAGGAACTTATCGGAGCGTTTGAACCGGTGACACTGGAGGATGTGAAAGATGAACTTCTCGGGCTTTCCCGAGGTCGTGGCCGTGATGCGGCTGCGGCACGGGTTGGAGCCACGCTCGCTGCACGGTGTTGCGTGGTGAAAAGCCCACACCAGGATGTGGCGGTGGATGACCGGATTGTCCGGTATGCTGAAGAGCACCGTTGTGTTGTGGTGACAAATGACAGGCACCTCCGGGAAGAACTACTCTGCCGGCATATTGATGTGATATATCTGCGTGAGAAAAAGAGGCTCGAAATTATTCGGGGATAGACGGGTGATTACATGTTTTATAAAATGACGCTTGAAGACAAGGTGCGGGTACCTCCCAGCCGTCTTTGGGATAAAGAAATAAAAAATGAACAGGATAATCTCGATTATCTTGAGCACATTAAAGTCGTTGTTCTGGATGTTCTGCAGGAACAACTTGAGGGGAGCATTGACAAGGCGATTGGTATCTATATTGCCGTGACAAAGATCTGCGAAGTTGGTGTAGGAGACATTATCCCTAGTGATGGCGGGGTATATTATTCCGTTACATTCGAGGCGATTGTCTTGCGTCTGGCCCACCAGGAGGTCATTGAAGGTGTTGTGGTAGAGGCCACCAGTTTCGGTGCATTTGTTTCTCTGGGCCCAATTGATGCGATGTTGCATGTGAGCCAGATATCTGATGATTACATCAATTATGATGAGAAGAATGGGATGCTTACCTGTCAGGATACTCAGCGCCAGATAAAGACTGGTGACGGATTGCGGGGACGGGTTGTGGCCCTCTCTCTCTCTGAGCGTGAACCCCGCGAATCAAAGATTGGCCTTACTATGCGCCAGTCGGGTCTTGGTACAACAACCTGGCTTGATGAAGAATTTGAAGCGGAGCAGGCAGAAAATGGCGCCTAAAAAACAACCATATGTCTGCCGCGGCTGTCATCGTGTGGTTGACGGCGAGTCTTGTGTGATGTGTGGTTCTTCCAATCTGACGCAGGACTGGGCTGGGTATCTGGTCATTATTGATCCAAAGAATTCAGATATTGCAAAAAAGATGAATGTGGATGTCCCCGGGCGGGTGGCACTGAAGGTCCGGTAATGGATTATACCCTTCCTGATGGGTGCCGAAAATATTTTCGGGATCCATTCGGCCCTCTTTTTCCCGATATTGCGACAGCAGAGTCTGTATTTGCGGGCCACATGATCATTGCAGTCGGTGATGTTGTCACCCATAATCTTATGGATGCGGGTATTTTGCCGGATCTTTCGGTGATTGATGGCAGTACGATGCGTGAACCCTGTAACCGGGTGCTGTCTCTCCCGGTGCCGGAGGTTACGGTATCAAATCCTGCAGGAATGATCACCGGCGCCCTCATCCGGGCGATAGAGGGTGCAATGAATGCAGGTTCCTGTCTGATTCGTGTGGATGGTGAAGAAGATCTGGCGGTGATTCCAGCTGTACGTGCTGCACCAGATGGTGCCTGTGTGCTCTATGGGCAGCCAGGGGAAGGGGTTGTTGTGATTATCGTGGACAAAGGTGCTCGTGATAAGGCTGAAACGCTCTTTCGTCTCTTTGTGGCAGAATGAGTGGCTGATTGATTTTTGATCGCGACTATTAAGTAACTCAATTAACAATATTGTAGGGATATCGATGGATTTTGAATTTGCACGTGATGAATATAATGGGCTGTTAAAGAGGAGAGAACTTGAATTCCTCCTCACATTTGAGGGGGCAACTCCCTCACGCCGCCAGATTCTCGGGAAACTCTGCGCTCTGCAGAATGTGCCTGAGGATCGCGTGGTGCTTGATTCACTCAAGACAAGCTTTGGTAAGCAGGATCTGAACGGATACGCACGTATTTACGAAGATGCGGAAACTCTGAAGGCAACCGAGCCGGGATATCTTATCGAGCGCAGCAGTGCTCCTGAGAGTGACAAAGCAGAGGAGGCATAGGGATGGTCGTAAAACGCAGTAAATACTATTCCATTGAAGGAAACATTGCAGTTCCCCAGCGCAAAACATGTCCGCGCTGTGGTCCTGCTGTCTTTATGGCAGAGCACAAGGACCGCGTTTCATGCGGCAAGTGCGGATATACAGAATTTAAACAATAGACAATGCCTGAAACTGGGCATATTCTTGGTATTGAGGGGACTGCATGGAACCTCAGTGCCGCTGTTTTTGGCGATGACCGGATCATCGCACTTTATTCATCTCCATACAGGCCACCCTCTGGTGGAATTCACCCGCGTGAGGCGGCACAGCACCATGCAGGTGAGATGAAGGCTGTTATTTCAGAGGTGCTTACGGACCCGTTGGCGATAAAAGCCGTTGCATTCTCGCAGGGACCGGGCCTTGGACCCTGCCTCCGGACGGTGGCAACTGCCGCGCGTGCGATTGCGGTCTCTCTGGGGGTGCCACTTGTCGGTGTGAACCATTGTGTTGCGCATGTGGAGATCGGTCGCTGGGCCTGTGACTGTGATGACCCAATTGTTCTCTATGCAAGTGGTGCCAATACCCAGGTTCTTGGATATCTGGGCACCCGCTACAGAATTTTTGGTGAAACACTGGACATTGGCCTGGGCAATGGCCTTGACAAGTTTGCACGGGCAAAGGGGATGACTCATCCCGGCGGGCCGCAGATAGAAGCACTTGCACGCGAGGGAGATCCAATCTCCCTCCCCTATACCGTCAAAGGAATGGATCTTGCCTTCTCCGGGGTTGTGAGTGCCGCTCAGGAGGCTCGGGCACCTCTGGAGGATGTCTGTGCGGGTCTGCAGGAAACGGCCTTTTCTATGTGCGTGGAGGTGACTGAGCGTGCCTTGGCCCACTCGGGTAAGGATGAGGTGCTTCTTGTGGGTGGTGTCGGTGCAAACGGTCGCCTGCAGGAGATGCTCAGGATGATGTGTGAAGAACGCGGTGCTATGTTTCATGTGCCTGAGCGGAAGTTCATCGGTGACAATGGCGCGATGATTGCCTACACCGGGTCACTGATGCTTGCGGCAGGTCAGACGCTTCCGGTTGCTGAATCAGCAGTCAATCCGGGATATCGGTCTGACGAAGTTATAGTGGGCTGGCGGGATGCTGGTGCTGATGCTGCCTATGCCCTGGCCGATGTGATGGGTGGCGGTGGTGCACGTGGTGCCGAGGCTGTTGTCACGTCGGTGGGGGATGATGTCCTGAAACAGCGTCTCCCGAAGGGTTATCGGATTCCTTTACTTGATCACCGGCTGATCTCAGAGCGGACCCGTGCAGAGGCACGGATGATTTCCGCTGCCCGTGCGGCAGGGGTTCGGACGCCGGTGATTCGTGATGTGACGGCCGACACCATCCGGATGGAGCGAATCGAAGGGGCGCTCCTGAAGCATGTGCTCACGCCGGATCATATCTATGACGCAGGTGTCTGTGTGGGACGTCTGCATAGGGCGGGAATAATTCACGGAGATCTTACCACCAGTAATGTCATCATCTCAGACGGGGTGCCGGTTTTCATTGACTTTGGGCTTTCCTATCGGTCTGATGATATAGAACCGCAGGGTGTGGATATCCATGTTCTCTTCCAGACGCTTGAGAGTACGTCATCCAATGCAGAATGTCTAAAAGATGAGTTTGTGCGCGGCTACTGTATGACCTTCTCCGGGGCAGCAGATGTAATCAAACGGGTGGATGAAATCCACCAGCGTGGAAGATATTTATGAAATTAACTGTTGTTACGAGTAATGTTGACAAGGCTCGGGAAGTGGCGGCCTTCTTTGCGGGAGTGGCTGAGGTTGCACATACCTTTCTTGAGATTCCTGAGTTCCGTGATAATGATGTGGGGGTTATTGCAAAGGAGAAGGCACGGTATGCCTGGGATGCACTCCGTTGCCCTCTCATTGTCGATGATACCGGGTTCTTTGTGTCCGCACTGAACGGGTTCCCCGGCCCTTATGCCGCATATGTGCTGGATACAGTTGGCATGGGAGGCATTCTCCATCTCCTTGAAGGGGCAGAAGATCGGTCTGCGTACTTTGAGACGGCGATTGCCTACGCAGATGGGGATGGTGTTATCCATGTCTTCCGTGGGATAGTGGATGGCACGATAGTTTCTCCTCGTGGAGAGGCAGGGTTTGGGTATGACCCTATCTTTTCAGTGGATGGCAGGACGTTTGCTGAGCGGACGCTTGCGGAGAAAGCACTTATGTCGCACCGGGGGCGTGCCCTTGTGGCACTGCGCCGTTTTTTGGTGTCGGGTGAGCCCATTGGGGAACCATCAGAACCAAACTCTTAATACTCCTAAATGCAACGTATAAAGAACTGAACATTACGAGGGTTAGAGCAATTATGGCACGTTTTCCAGAAGCAGAGGCACGCCTCCTTGATAAAAAAATTTGCATGCGCTGCAATGCACGCAATGCACCGCGGGCAACGATGTGCCGCAAGTGTGGATATAAGAATCTCCGTCCGAAAAACAAAGAACGGAAAGGATAATCCTTTTTGGGGTATTTTGTCTGCAAAACCCCGTTTATGGTATGGTCACGCCGTATAGTATGTGACCTTTTTTCCTTTTTCGCTGTATTCTCCCAGGAATGTCTCGATGTTACGTTTGTAGCCGATTATGTCAGTGACGCCAAGGTTTCTGAGTACATCACGGGTGCGCATGACATCCTCTTCCTCTTCCCAGTCGCGGGTGTAGACATAGATGACCATTCGCTCGTCTCTGGACTCCGAATTCTCTTTTGCTGTTGATACCTTGGCTGATATGCCGAGTTCTCCCATTGCGGTTGCATTGCGAATCTTCTTCCAGATTATGTCTGTCTGATTTGGTTCCAGGAATATGAGCCATTTTCCTGCCTTCTCCGCATCTGCACATCCGGGGTCATATCCTGGTGCATCAAGAAATATCCAGAATATCTTTGTTGTTTTTGTTGGAATAATGCCCTCTCCTTCGGTGAAAAGGAGATAAATGGCATCAATCGATCTGTATTCATCCGTCAGTGCATCGGCCAGGAAGGGATAATCTGCGGAAAATGATGCGAAAATTTCGGTGAATGCTGCAGAAAATTCAGTGTTGTTTTCAATCAGTTCAAATGAAGTCTGTCCCTGTTTGCGAAGTTCTTTGTTCAGGAAAACCTCAAAGAGCCCGTAGGCAACGTCTGCAAGTGCCTCCCCTTCGGTGTCCATGGTATTCGATTTTAACCCGGTATCATTTATACCACTCGATTTTATTGTGGGGAAAAAAAGTTAGGATAGGTGTTTTATCACACGTTCTGCCGCACGTCTTCCTGGGGGGGCATGCCACCAAAGATGGTGCCCATGCGTATCTCTCCTGCAACAGCATTGCTGCCCTGCCTGTGACAATACGTCCCGGAACTTTATGTGTTTGAGGATATTTGCTTCGCCATGGTCGGCCCATCTGAATCCTTCCCCTGCGATGGGGGCATGTCCTTCCTTTTTTTCTTATGGGCGACTATAAAATCGTGGTCCGGGTAGTCCATCGCTATCGTTTTCTGCTCCTGGACAATTGCACCGCAGATTATCACTTCGTCGGGTTCTTTTCGCCCCATGCGTGAATCTGTTATTCAATCCGGGTATATGGAGGACGATGTGATGGGGTTGCGGGATATTGTCACACTAAATACCTATATCTGATCGGCGATGAAACATTAAAGGTTATGAAATGGAAGAGAGACTGGGGGCTGACCCGTCGTGTCTTTATGACTTGGGCATTGCTCCTCTTAGTGTACCTGTTCTTCCTTGGGTTCCTCAATCTGGTTCTGCCGAATTCATTTGGGATGCTGCTGGCATTTGTTGTTGTATTTGGATTAATCCAGTATTTCTTCTCCGCAAAACTTGTTCTGATGACCACCCATGCGCGGGTAGTGGGAGAAGATGAATACCCTGAGCTCCATCAGATGATAGGGAAGCTCTGCCAGGAAGCGGATCTTCCGATACCGAAGATAGCAGTGATGCCATCACCGGTGCCAAATGCTTTTGCGACCGGAAGAAATCCCAAAAATGCAGTGGTTGCGGTCACGGACTCCATTATGCGGACACTGAACAGAGAAGAACTTGAGGCAGTGCTTGCCCATGAACTCTCCCATGTGAAGAATCGTGACATCCTCACCATGACGGTGGCATCCTTTATTGCAATGCTTGCGTCAATGATCATGCAGAATGCAATATTTTACTCTATGTTTAACAACCGTGAGGGCGGTGGTGCATGGATTATTGCAGGGATTGTCTCCGTTTTTGTCTGGCTGGTTGCAACCATTCTCATGATGAGTCTCTCGCGCTACCGTGAATATGCGGCAGATCGTGGAAGTGCCTATATCACCGGAAACCCTGCGGCGCTCCGGTCTGCACTTATCAAAATAAGTGGCAGGATGGATCAGGTCCCTGTGAAGAAAAAAGAGGAGATGTCTGGTGCAAATATGTTTTATATCCTTCCTGTTCTCTCAGGAAAGGGTTTAAAGGAACTTTTTTCCACCCATCCACCGTTTGAAAAGCGCCTCGAGGCACTTGAAAAAATAGAACAGGAGATGAAGGGTTTCTCCTGATCTCCCCCTTTTCAGATAATAGGTCTTTATTAAGAATCAGAGACAATGTTGCTAGGCACAGGGATATGATGTGCGCACCGATGGTCTAGTGGTATGACTTTGGCCTTCCAAGCCAATAGCCCGGGTTCAATTCCCGGTCGGTGCATCTGATTTTGTTCCCGCTTTCCTGGATTGTTTTTTTATTCTGATGTTAGTGCACTGGGATTTTTCTGATTCATTTTTTGATATCTCATCGTTCGGGAGGTTTCGGTGTCTTTTTTTGATTTCAGGTGTAATCCACAGTCTATGCAGAAGCGTATGTCAGTTTTTTTAATCTGTGTGTGCGTGCTTCTGGCGGTTACGTTTGCCGGATGCACATCACAGCAGGAGAAGAATGTCTATGACCCGTCATCAATGGCTGATCTTGCTGAATATGTGCAGGACGCGGCAGGATATGTGCAGACTTCCGGTACTGAGGCAGCTTTAAATGAGTTTGATGCCCCCGACGGGCAGTTTATACAGGGCGACTGGTATGTGTATGCCTACGATTATGCAGGCATCCTGCGTGCCCATCCGTATGGACAGGATGTGGTCGGCACCTCACGTGGTAACTGGACGGATGTCCGTGGCCTTCCGGTGATCCGTATCGCACAGGAGACGGTGGCAAACGGTGGCGGATATATTGTCTATCTCTATCCGGCACCCACAGCAGGGGTCATCAATGAATCTGCTGGTGAGACCTATGAGCCGAAGGTTGGCTACGCCTATCCTGCAGGTGATGATCTGTGGGTGGGTTCTGGAGTATATTTTGGGAATCTGACAGCAGAGGGTGATGGGCAGTACCCGGGTGCCGTCACTGAGATGATCACCCTTGTTGGGGCAGGGGCCGCGTATGCAGAGGCAAAAGGGACGGATGCAGCACTCGCTGAGATTGGTAATGCCTCCGGGCAGTTTGTGGACAAAAACGGACACTACCTGTATGCCTATGACTACAATGGCACACTGATTGCTCATCCGTATCTCGGTGACCGGGTGGGTGACAACCTGATGGGCAGGGAAGGGCCCTTTGGGATGGAAAATATCCGTGCCCTCTCAGAGACAGCGGCAGATGGTGGTGGGTTTGTGGTCTTTGTCTGGCCGAACCCCGATAATGGCAATCTGGATGAACTCAAGATTGGATATGTGCTCCCGGTGAATGATGAATGGTGGCTGGGGTCAGGGGTCTATCTGAGCGAGATTACCGGGGTTGACTCCGCCCTGTCTGTCCGGTGATGCACCGGGGCGCCGTATTCCTGGCCATAATTATTAACCATTTTTTCCGGCACATTTCACCTTTGGATTTCGCAGATTCGGGTCACATTTATTTCATCGTTTCAAAAACCTTATCCATCTGGACACCCTAACTATGCAGGTTAAAGGGCTCGTGGTCTAGTTGGTTATGACGTCGCCTTCACACGGCGGAGGTCCGGAGTTCGAATCTCCGCGGGCCCATGCATTTTCTTTTTTGTGGTGATTTTAGATGTGCGTAGCATCGTATGGTCTGCTGTCTTTATCATGGGCGGATAGCCACCCGGAGGTCATGAAAACTATGTTTACATTGTAATATGTCAAACAAACGGGAGTAATGGTTGATCTGATATTCGTGGGAACGGTTGTTATGGCAATTATCCTGCTGGTTGCTATTGCCTTTATTGCAATAGATAAAAGAAAATCCGGGCAGCAGGCAGATTCCTCGGGGAGTTTATGGTGTCGGTTCCAGAAGTGGTGCAAGGAACATCTGGATGATTTTCTTCAGTTATCACAGTTATTTCATTAGATCTCAATAGTTTTCCAATACCATTTTTGCAAAATGTGAGTGGGCTGTCCTGCACCTTTGCGGGATGCTGAATGCGGGCACTGATCTGTATCGAATGGGGCAGCTCCATATCTGAGAAAAGTATAACCGCCTCAATCTCCTGAGGGTAGCCAATGGTTGCGATGAAGTATGTCCGATAATCTATACGGACAACTATGGTGAATCACATTTTGAGGACGGTTCTTTTGCGCTCACGCCCGTTGCCTACGCTCCTCAGGCCCCTCCGCTTTTCCTCTCGGTGTTTTATTCGGCTGATCAGTATGCCTTTGGAAGATTCCCCTCCTGCTGGTTTGGTGACTGGCATCCGGCTCCCCGGAAACAGTTCTTCTTCCAGTCTGCCGGAGAGATTGAGGTCATGGTCAGCGATGGGGAGGTGCGCTGGTTTGGCCCCGGGAAGTATCATACTCCTTGAGGATACCGGTGGGAAGGGTCATGTCACACGGGTAATCGGCACCGTGGATGTTTGTGCAGCGTTTGTGCAGCTGCCGGACTAAAGAACGAACAATGGGCTTAGTAGAAATGCTGCAAAGTGAAAAAAGACGTACGTAAATGTGCAGGCTGGATAAATATTGGAAACGGTGGTTATAATGCACCACTCCTGTTTATTACCCTTTATCCACCCTTTTAGATTCCCTGTGTTTGGGAATTGGGGAGTAAAATGGACGTATTTTCGGCTCTGTTTTTCTGCCGGAAAAATATGGTTGTAATGCCTTTCCTTTGCTAAAGTGATGACCGATTGTGGACTAATAAGCGGTTGCTATTGTCGGGCATTTTGGGGAGGATGTGTCGGGTGTCCCGACTGAGATCGGCCCACTCAGGGCTTCTGTGTGGACGTGTTTTTCCAAGGCGCAGGCCATTTTAATGGTTATTTAAACATTGTTTAAACCGAAGAAGGGATTTTTGCGCAAAGTAACGAGAACCATATTCCTCTGTTTGCAGAAGTGAACAAACGGCATATCCGGGTACCAACACCCCCTGGAAAGATAGCCTGCATTCCACGGTTGAAAAACAAGATATGAGGGCAGCCAATAAGCCAGCAAAGAATGAGTGGAATCATCCTCCTGCCGGGTAGCGGGGGTAACGCCTGTTATCGGTCCTATTATTCTCTTTTGCGGTCTCTGTTTTCCCAGAGAATTTCTACAGAGCCGATATTTGTCAAAAAATGTTCTGCTTGCCCCCATAAAAAAAGAGAATGTCGGGGGACATGTTCTGAAATCTTATGCAATGTGAATATAGGACGCTACAAGTTCACCGATCTCGTCGTTCTTGCCGTATAGTTTTTCGCTCAGACCCTTGTCCTCAAATGCCTTCAGGGTGGCAATCTGATTGTCGATCATTCCTGCGGGGAAGATATCGTTCTTCTCGAAGATGCCGCGCTTTTCTGCGAGCACTTCTGCAGATTCCCAGCATGAAGCAGGAAGTTGTCTGAGCTGCTCGAGTTTTTCCTTGTTCTCCGGTTTGAATATGCTTGCGTCAACATAGAGTGACTCAGCAGATTCGAGTGCGTTTGGCATGTTGATACCGTGGAGAGCGGATGTGATAAGGGCTGCAAGGGTCAGGTAGATGTCTGCGGAACCATCAGCGACACGGTATTCAAATGTCTGCTTTGAAGGTCTCTCTTCGTCACAGCCGCAGTCATTGGGGTTTGCGTCATGGGCCATGTTCTGGCCGCCAATCCATCCGAGCGGTACACGCACAACAACTGAGCGGTTGCGGTCTCCCCAGCAGATGTTTGTCGGGGCTTCCTGGTGTGGGACCAGACGGAGGTATGAGGTCGGGATGCAGTTTCCGAACGCAGTGACTGCATCACCGGCATCAAGGACACCTGCGATCATCTTGCGTGCCATCGGGGAGAGGGCACCGTTTTCGACCATCAGGTTTTTGCCGTCCTTTTCAGCGAGCATGTGGAAGTGCAGACCGCTTCCTGCTTTTCCGACGGTGATCTTTGGTGCATAGCTGACGTCAACACCATACCTGAATCCAAGCATACGGACGATCCACTTGGCGATGATCAGCTGTTCTGCTGCCTCTTCAACCTCTGTTGGGAGGAATTCGATCTCATGCTGTTCATAGTATTTGTCACCACTTGTGAAACAGCCGACTTCGGAGTGGGCGTATTTTATTTTTCCGCCTGCCTGAGCGATGAGTTTCATTGCCTCGACACGCAGGTCTTCGAACTTTGCGAAGGGTTCTGACGCGTGGTAGCCTCTCTGGTCAAGACCGGGGTAGAGTTCTTCTTTTTCACTTATGACGTAGTATTCCAGTTCACCGAGGGCCTTGAAGGTTGCACCGGTCTGGTTTGTGAATTCTTCATTTGCCTTGCTGAGGACGTATCCGGGTGCACTTTCCAGTGGCTTTCCATCGTTGTCGTAGAACGAACAGAGTATCTCAAGGGTTGGCACTTTAACAAAGGGGTTTACAAATGCAGTGCGGTACCGGGGGATAACGTACAGATCGCTGCTTCCTGCATCAATAAATGAGAACATATTGCTGCCGTCAACACGCTCACCGTCTGCAAGGATGGTGTTCAGGTGCTCTTTTGAAGAAATGATAAAGTTCAGTGTCTTCAGTTTGCCGTCTTCTGCGACATACCGGAGGTTTATCATTTCAATCTCATTTTCTTCGCAGAAATAGATGATATCTTCCTTGGTGAATTCAGCGGGGGATTTTTTGAGGAACTGAACAAGACTGTTCGGGTTCATCAGAATTTCAGAATTTTTCATCTAGTAATATTTGTGCTATTTTCGTATAAATTCCTAATTAGGTATTATTGAACATTTTATATTTGCTGGTTGTAGAAATATATTTAATCTGTAACCAGGAATGTTCCTTCCAACAGATCTGGGAGATCCCTGCGACATGCAATTCTCCTTGAAGATCCGGTGTTTATATCTGTTTTTGTATCTCGTCGTGATTGCCACCAAAATCCCGGATGCGTCTGCAATTTTTATATATTTTCTTTTTCTCTGGTGGCCGGTGTGGTGTCTCCCATTTAATCAGTGGATTGTAGGGCATGAATGATACGCAGGATAATTATGGGAATATTTTTCCGGATTGTCTGAAAGGGCCCTATATAACAAATTATTAACTTTTTATGGTTAACAAATCCCGTTTTGGCAATCTATTTATGAGCCCCGTGCTGAAACTGTTGTACCTAATAAAAGTGATTTGCTTTAGGGGTAATGATAAATATGAGTTTAGTTGATATGATTAACAAAAGGAGTCTGCCCCTCTTTTTTGCCCTGTTGCTGGTGGCAGTGGTATGTGCCGTTCCGGCATGTGCTGCTTCCACAACAGAAGTAACAGTGCAAAAGATTGCGGTGGACGGCACAACAGTCCTCAATGAGAAGACTGTCACTGCCGCTTGGATGGAAAATAATCTCCCCGTTATGGGAGATGGAACAACGCACTACTACGCACAGGGCCCATCCTTTGATCCCAATCCTCTCTGGGACGAAACAGAGACGGTAAACTGGGAAGGCAAGGACATGGGTGCAGTCAGGGGTACTGACATTAAAGACCTCTGTGAACTTGTCGATGGTGCCGAAAGTGGAGATGTGATTTTCCTCCGTGCGGCAGATGGATTTTCAAAATCATTCCCCTATGAGAATGTCTATAATCCACAGGATCGTCAGGGTTCGATTGTGCTAACCTGGGAGAAAAACGGCAATTCTGTGACTGGTGACTCTTATTCAGATGGTATGCGCAATGTTTTCTTTGCTGACACCTCTACAAACCCGGAGGGAAAGCATGTCTATGGTAACTGGGATATGCATGAGACAATGCCGGAAGATTACTGGCATTATTTCTCTGGTGTATATCCTGCAACAACAGGTCTGGGTGTGCAGAACATCAACCAGATTAAGATCCTCACGGATGAACCGGCACCTGTGGCACCCGTGACCATTTTTGATGGCACAGTGTCCCTCGCTGATGAAACGTTCTCATGGACTGATTCCTATGGAGATTCCTATGATGTTTCCTGCCGGACTCCGCACGGTGCACTTGATGCCGCTGCAACTGATGGTGGATTTGCCTATGTTGGATCATGGAAAGAAACGAGAAATACCGCTCTTATGAATGATATTTTTGCAGATGACACCTGGTACAACTTCAGTAAAGATAATGGAGTTGGCTGGAATTATCTGGTGAACGGTGTCTATCAGGACTACTATTCAACAGAAACCGGCATCTCGAATTTCGCAGGTCTTGCAGACGGTGATGTCATCACGTATTACTACGGTCCAAAGGACGACCAGACAACCGACAATGCAGTTGCAATTATTACGATTGATGTAACCTTCGGCAGTGGCCCGACACCCGGTGAGGACTGGAGCATTGTGGTAAAGAACGGTGCCCGTGAATTCACCGTTGACAAGGCATACTTTGAGTCAGGCGTTGGCTGTGGTCATTCTGCATCATATACTGATGTAGACGGCACATGGGCCGGCATGCCGCTCTACTTCCTTGTAGGGCTTGTCGATGACGATAATTCACATGGTGCTGATGCTTTCAACCGTGAACTTGCAGCAAAAGGTTATTCTGTTGAAGTGACTTCCGGAGATGGATATTCAATCAACTTTGAATCCGCAGACATTGTAGACAATGAGAATATCTTCGCAGCAAACACCCTCAACGGTGCCGAACTCCCGACGGTCATTGGTGAGAAGAACAAACTCTGCTGGCCACTCCGGATGTCCGGTTCCGAGGTCTCTGCAGGCAAACTCGTTGGCAACATTGCCACTATCGAACTCATCGGTGTCCCCGAACCTTCCGCGGGCTGGGAACTTGCCGTCAACGGCCTTATCTCCGATGTGGCGACAGAAGCAGAGTTCAATGACTTCTGCATGCACAATGTCACCTGGACTGATGGAAACGGCGATGTCTGGGAAGGAGTCCCGCTCTGGGTCATGGCCTCTGTCTCTGACAACTATGAGTCAAAGACCCACTGGACCTTCGATGACACCGCGGCAGCAAACGGATACACCGTCCGTATCATCGCCGGTGACGGATTCTCTCATGAATTTGCCAGTGCAGACATGGCACGCTCGGATGACTACATCATCGCAAGCATCTGCAACGGCGAACCCCTCTCCCGCGAAGGCGACAAGGTTCCATACCCCCTGCGGCTGGTAGGACCGGCAGTATGGGATGAAACCGAAGGGAAATTCACCGGATCAGCGATTGCAAATATCACCACCATTGATCTGGTCGAACTGATTCCGCCCGAACCTGCCGAGGGTTCCTACAACCTCCTGACGAAGGGAGTTATCTCCAGTGTTATTACCGAGGAATTCTTTGAATACGGACTTGCCTGCCACCATCAGCAGACCTGGTTGAATGAAGAGACCGGTGAACTGTGGGGCGGTATTCCACTCTGGGTTCTTGCCGGATGGGTCGATGACCGCATGCCGCATGGCGCTGACGGCTTCAACGATGCCGTTGCACTTGCTGGCTACACCGTGATCGTCACTGCAGAAGACGGATATTCCAAGAGTCTTCCGAGCGCTCTCGTTGCCCGCAACAATGGACTTATTGTCGCAAACACCCTGAATGGTTCAGCCCTTGATGAGAGTTTCCCGCTGCGTCTGGTTGGCCCCGCCCTGCCGGAGGCAAGTTATGGCGTCGGCAATCTCGCGAAGATTGAACTGACCGACTTCTGTAAATTGGAAACCTCAACACCACTGACCATCGTGAAGTACGCCGATGACGGTGTCACCGAGCTTGAGAATGTGACTGTCACCTGGGACTGGATGGCAGACAACCTGCTGGTCTATGGCGATGGTGTTACCGAATATAATTTTGAAGGGCTCTGCTTTGGGGACGACCCCTGGGATATGAACGAAACATATCCCAGTGGATTCAAGATCACCGAAAAGATGAAAGGCACCTCCATTCGTGAGCTTTGTGACCTTGCAGGAGGAGTGGACCCCGGAACAGAGGTTGCATTCATTGCAACAGATGGCTGGATAAACAAATTCCCATACAGTGTGATCTGTGAACCGGCAGACTGTGTCGGTGAACCGGTCCTTGCATGGTACAGTGAAGGTTGGGGCGGTGCGATGCCAGACTATGGTGACGGATTCCGCATCTTCTTTGCAACCGATGACGCAATCTTTGGTCAGTGGGATATGCATGAAGGTATTCCATCTGAATACTGGCACTACAACTCCGGTCTCCCCTCCTGTGCGGGCCTTTCCGCAAAGATGGTGACCAGGATTGAACTCACCAGCTATGCAGCTCCTGCCTGGAATCTGAGCATTGTCGGTGCCATTCCGGCCACTTTCTCCAAGGGATTCTATGAGTCTGCAATGGCATGCACCATGGCCGGCAACCACAAGGCGACCTACACAGACACCAAAGACAGAGAATGGGAAGGTATGCCGCTCTGGCTAATCTGCGGATTTGTGGACGATGCAAACTCACACGTTGGTAAGTCATACAACCAGACGCTCGCTGAACAGGGCTATGATATCCATATCATCGCTGAAGATGGCTATGAAACGGTTATTGACAGTCGCGATACAATCAGAAACAACAACTACATCATTGCAAACACACTTGATGGCCAGTTGATGCGGCCCGAGGATGATACCGGCTGGCCGCTGCGCCTTGTCGGAACAAACGTCACCGCTAAATATGACGGTGTGAAGGGTGTACGAAACATCGTGAAGATCATCCTTGACATCCCGTATCTGCCGGATGAGTATTCCGGTAGCGTGACCGCCGACTGGGGCGACATCGCAGCCGGAGCACCTGTTCAGGCGTTTATTGGCGGCATTGCAGCAGGAGAGAGTGTCATGGCTGACATGAATATATACGCAACCGAAGGCGCTACCTTTGCCGTTACCGGCACCTGGGACCTCGTTGGTGAACCAATCACCTTCATCGTGGACGGCGTAGAAGCACTCGAACACCCAACGTTCACCGGTGCACAAACAGTCGCACTTGACCTGACCTTCCCGATTGGTAGCCTGCCAATTTCAGAGGAAGAATGTGATGGTGTTCCTCCCTGTGTAGAATCTGACGGCGATACTGTCTGTGTCGACCTTACCGGTGACAATGTAGATGTTGACGGTTCCAACATCGCACTATTCCCTGCCGGCAATGGCTGGGAGAGCATGCTCATTAGGACAAACGGAGTTACAGAGAATGCAACTGCAGCAACCGGTAGTGTTACCGGTGTGATTGCAACAGGCGTTCCTGTATCAGGCACTGTTCCTGAAGTTGGAAATGTCACTGCAGGATTCCTTGTTAATCTGACTGGCATGCCAGGTGATAATGCAACCATTACATCAATGATTTCAAAGGATCCCTCATCTGAGATGCTTTCATACTTCCAGCTTGCTGTATCAGAAGAAGGCAAAGGCATCACAGATGTGGCATACACGCTGAACATCCAGAAATCCGGCATCACGAACGGTGATGACATCACCAATGCAACCATCAGAATGGCAGTGACACCTGAATGGGTCACTGCACATGGTGGTGTGAATGCAATTCAGATCATCCGCCACGGAGAAGAGGGCGTCACAGAAGTGCTGGAAACGACCTTCAGCGGCTATGATGCAGAAGGTCTGATGATATTTGTTGCATTCTCACCAAACGGACTTTCCCTCTTTGGAATGGCAGCAGTTTTCACACCTGTTTCCGGTGGCGGCGACAGTGACGATTCCGGGTGGACACCTACACCAACTCCTGTCATCACAAAACCTGTCAAAACCGCTGAATCATATACCATTGTCTCTTCAGCTGTGACGTTCAGCACTGCTGACGGAACAAAGGCGGTCGCAATCGACCGCCGTGTTGCAGAGGCAAATGATGCATCTGTTGTTATTGTCGGTAAGGAATTGCAGATCCGCATGCCAAACGGAACACTTCACATTGAGGCCACCGGTATTTCCGAGGATGGCAATCTCATCTCCGGTGAAGTCACCCGTGTATTCTTTGTGGCGAATCCCATGACTGCCACGCTCAATGGTATTGGTGGTGTCACGGGTGGCATCACGCTTGACTTCCTTGTTATGCCCTCCGCAGATAACGAGTTGCACATCTCCCTTAAGGGAGACGTGCCTACATCGGTCGAAAACGGTCTGAAAAAGGCAGCAATGTCTACCGGAAAGATTGCAGGTGACGTGGCGTTTATCATGCCACTCTCCTTTTCAACTCCTGTGGCAGCAGACAGTGTAACCGTGACACTCACGGCGCCTTCACTCTGGGTTAAGAGCAGTGGTGGTGCTGGTAATGTGATGGTTGCCGGCTACCAGCCTGACGGGACAGCAGTCCTGCTTCCGACGACAGGCTCAAGTGAGGGCGTATTCATTGCGGAATCGCCTGTGCTCTATGATGGCTATGGTCTTGTTGCAGTCAGTGCAGCAGAAACGGGCACAGAGATTACACCTGCACCCACTACAACAGGAAGTAGTGCACCTGTAGAAGAAACTCCTGCATCAGGCAGCATCTTCACAACACTTGCACTTATCTGTGCAGTCTTTGGAATTGCCGGATATGCGGCAATGAAGAAGAAATAATCTTAATTTTCTTTTTTTCCACGGAATGTTGAATGTTCGATTCACCGAATGTTGCCTGTCATCTGTTTCCGGGTATAATAACTGGTCATTCGATCGTCCGGTTCGTTCTCATATTGTGTCCTGGCCTTTCGTCATTGAACCTATTATTTTAGCTGTCTTCGTTTCCACCATGACAACCTGAGGTATGTAAGCTCATGTCTGACATATTCCGTCCATGTATGCGTCTCTTTGGCAAGTTTTTTTGTCTGTGCATCTCCTGCATCCAGTCTCTGGTCAACGTAGTGTATCCAGGAGTCCACTGCTTCCATCTGTTCCTGGAGTGCAGCAACCTGACGTTCGAGTCGTTCAATCTGTTCTTTGAATGCTTCCCGATCAGCAGTTGCTGCACCTTCAACCGCAGTGAGCCTGTCTGCAAACCGGGAGAACTGCTGTCCCTGCATCGCAACGGTATTGATGAGCTGAGTCGGTACACGGCCTGAAGGTAAAGAACCTCTCCCCCCGGCTGTGGCCTTCACTGCTTTCTCTTCTTCATCGTGCTTTTTTGAAATAGTGCTAAGTCGGGATGTGGCACTGTTTTTTCCCTTTTCCTCCTTCTCCTCCTTCTCCTCCTTCTCCTCCTTCTTCACTGATGTTTGGACTCTCTCTTCATTGTCTTGTGGAGTTGATGTCCTGTCTTTACAGTCTTCATGTGCAATTGCAGTGAATATCCCGGCTGCCTTTTCGTCATATACCTGAATCCGGCCCACTTTCTGTGAAGGAATCTGGTTGCTGTGCTTTCTGGAAATATCACGGACCTGTTCTTCAGGGAGGCCCGTAATCTCTGCGATATCTGCTGTCTTCAGTCTTTTTCCGGCTGGTGGTTTCATTGATATTTTCCTCCGGTGCATTGTGCACGAAACGCCCCGGCTTTTCCTTTGAGTACTTCTTTACCGGTATACATTAATGCTCTCGTCCCATATCCTGAGGTATGGGGTTCTTTCACCAGGTGCTTCCCGGCATCGGGACGAAGTATGAACTGGAGACAGAGAGCGGAGATATTATTTCTGTCATCTTTATGCCAAACGGCAGAGTCCAGTTGTATACTCAGCCGGCACAATGTCCGGACTGTTATGCAGCAGATCTGAATCCGATGGAGTCACGAAGGCTGGGCAATGTTCTCACTGGTGCCATTATGGAGGCAGAGGAGGAAGGAGTTGAGATTGCATTCTCTGCTCTTGCAGACCTCAGGATTGTGGTGCACACCTATATCATCCGTGATCAACTCTCCGGAAAATCAATAACTGATCTTGATATCCGTTCCCGTACCGGAGTGACGATTCTTGCAGTTTCACGGGATGGGAAGAATACCGTGAACCCACGCCCTGATTTTAGGTTTATGTCAGGTGATGCCGTTGTTGTTATTGGTGAATCTGATCAGATCCGGGTATTTGAGCAGGAGTTCATGGAGTAAAAGGAATGGACGGAATGGAAGGAATTGCCATTGCGCTGGCAGTATGTGTAGTAGTGGCACTCATCTGCCGTCGGTATGCCCTCCCTCCAATTCCATTCTATATTATAACCGGCCTGCTTCTGGGGACTGCGGGCCTTGGCATTGTAGGGACGTCTGAAATTTCAGAATGGATTGCCCATATGGGCCTTTTGTTTCTTCTCTTTACAATGGGCCTTCATCTTCATCCGGGTGAAGTGGCAAAGAGGCGTGGTTCTTTTCTCACAGCAGGACTCATTGATCTCGTCATCAACTTTACTGCCGGGTTTGCGGTGGCGTTCCTTATCGGACTGCCCTTCTATGATGCAGTGGTGCTTGCCGGAGCATTTTATATCTCAAGTTCAGCTATCGCGCTCTCATCGTTGATTGACAACCGGAAACTTGGGTTTCGTGAATCTGATACTGTGATCTGGCTGATGGTCTTTGAAGATATTATGCTGGTAGCACTGTTGATCCTGTTTACGGCACAGGATGTATCACCGTTCCGCATTATTGGAATAATCATTTGTGTTGCGGCAGCAGCCTTTACCTGTGTGTGGAAATTCCGGGGGCGCCTCCGGCAGTTCTTTGCACGAGAGGATGAACTTCCGATACTTGCTGTATTTTTGGCTGTAGTACTGGCAGTCGCGGTATCAGAAGTAACGGGTGTCCCTGACAGTCTGTTTGTTATTATTCTTGGTTCTGCTATCTCTCTTGCAGCAGCTGACCGTGCCGAAGTGGTTGCTCGTCCGTTCAGGGAGGTGTTTCTGGTCATATTTTTTGTATTTTTCGGAATATCGGTCAGTTTTTCCGGTGTACCCTCTTTTGTCATTGTCACGTCTGTGATTGTTCTTGCAATTATAACCAAATTAATTTCAGGTCTGGTAATAGGGAAAGTCATTCATGGAAGGATTTACTCTGGAATAGATATATGGGCGGACACGGCATCCCGTGGAGAATTTTCGATCCTCCTGGCAATGTTATATGGGTCCCCTGCCGTTGTTCCGGTCGTTGCTGCAATGGTTGTTATAACGTCGTGTGTTGGTTCATTTTCCGGCAAATACAGCACACATATCCGACGGTGGTGCGGACACATCGTCGCAGGGAAATGATGTCAGTTTAATGTAACCAAATTTATTTATATGGTTGTCGAAGAATATATCATATCCAGCCTTTGATGTGATGTCATGAAACAACAGTCAGTGATATATCTTAACAGCCGTAAAACTGCTGATTTTGAGACACAAAAGATAGAGATTGAACATTTTTGTAAATATCGGTTTGATATTGACCGGATTTTTCATGATAATCAATCTCCTGCGATTCCTGCCTCAAATCGTCCTGAATTTATTGAAATGCTGAATTACTGTGAAGATAAAGGTATTTCCAATATTATATTCCATAATCTGGATGTCACACTAAAAATCCCTGATACATTCATCACTGACCTCTCGATGGTCCTGAAGGCCGGGTATATTCCCTACTGGGCCCAGGGAGATTTTATCTCCGGTGGGTATGATACTGATGAACGGCGGGAAGCGGTAATTGCTTTTTACCATTATCTGGATCAGTTTTCAGTCCAGCATTCAAAGGGGAAACGAGGGAAAAAAAGCGTTGGTGTTTCCAGCCGGCGGCCCGGACGTCCAAAAGCTCTGGATGAGAAGGGAATATCTGATCTCCTGGCGGCACGGCGGTCAGGAAAGACCATTGGTGAGGTGTGTCGTATATTCAGTGTTTCCCGGAGCACAGTGAGCAAGATCCTTCGTGATTATCCCGAACTGAAAGGTGAATGGAAGGGGCCTGTTTCACCGGGAAAATGAATCTGCATATTCTCATAGATCTCCAATCGTATCTGTGGGATATGCATCAATAACAAATATTCAACGATTGATTCTCCTGTGATATCACCCGGATATTGCTTTCTGTGCTGTCTGTCTCTTTTTTATTATCATCTCTGAATATCAGGTATGCCGGAACCCTGTCGCAGTAATACGTATGGTGAGAACGTATAGGATCTGCTGGCAGACCGGGTGATGCGTATAGTTGACCCCTCTCAGATGAGATGCACGACAGAGGTTACTCATCATTCAATATGTTGCACAAAAAAAAGGGTTCTAGAATGTTATCTGCTGGAGTGCATGGAGTGCCATCTGACGGTAGGTTTCCGGGTCATTTGCATAGAACTCATGTGCCTTTCTGCTGTCTTCAGTCTGACCAAAGGTATCAGCACGGTCAAGCGTCTGGGCTGCTGTTTCGTCCACCCATTTCCGGTAGGTATCCTCGTCAATTTCCGCGACAGCTTCCGCCCGGACTGAGACAAAGGTTGTACCATCAGGGGTGTCACGTGCCACTGCTTTTCCAACGACTGCTACCCATGCACTCTCATCAATCCGCGATATCTGCTGCTTTGCTTCAGGCTGGTAACTGCCGGCATTGATAAAGAATATCCCGGTCGGATCCTGGACCCGCACGGAGTAAAATGGATTTTCCTCTCCTTTCAGCTCTTTTCGTATCATCTGGCCACAGAAGAAGATGCGGTTGCAGCGTATCCCACTGGGGAGCATGACATAGACCGGACTCTTCTCGTCTTCTCCGTCTTTGAAGGTGAGGCGGACTTCCCGCACTTCTGCTGCAAATGCTCTCCGGGCGGGTTCACGCATGTAACGGCGTTGGCTCTCTTTTGGTGTGCTCATAAGAGATCACCTTCTTTTTGTCCTTCAGCTCGGTTTATTATCATCGCGTGTTCTCCCTGGTCATAGGTAACAAGGTTAACAGATTCAGCATCACGGACAAGGAGAGTTCCGTCAATATCCGGGCCATTGCAGGTAATGTATCTCCCCATTAGGCGGTCCTGGAATTGCATATAAACGTCATCCGGTCCGAGCGGTGAATTTTCTGCAATTTCAATTGCTTTCTCAAGGGTAAGGCCGGTTACTTTCTCAACAGCGTCCCGTTGCATGATGATGTTCTTTGCAGTGATGCCATCATCGACGACACCGGTTATCCTAAGATCATACCGGAATTCCTGCTGCATTTCGTGAACCGGGCAAAAGTTCTGGCGGGATAGTGCCCGATTGCATCCTTCCACCCTGCAGCGTTTAATTAGACCGGACCCTGTGCTCATCTGCACAACAGCACCAGTGATTGTTTCATCGCGTCCGTCACTTCCAACTTCAATGTCCTCACCTTCTTCTTCAAGGATAGTTGCTCCGGAAAGATCGAGGGAGTATCGTTCGTTGTACTCGTCAACACCTGCATAATAGATGCTGTAGACCTTATCTTCTTCAAGGACGGTTTCATCTGCACTCTCATCACGGCTCTTCCAGATGACAAATTTCATCCGGCCGGTTTCATCGCCGACAAGGCCTGTCTGGAGCATGTGGTCTGAACGCACCTCCCAGTTGGTGAGCATTTTCACCCGCACACAGGCAACACCAGGGGTGAGGTTTGCAAGGGGGACGATAACCGGCATTAAGGAGCGGTCTTCGGTAACTGGCGTGATTGTTGTACCGGAGTGGATTTTCATATTTGGAGCTCCCCGGTATTCATCGATGGTTGCACTCTCAATTCTGTACCACTTGTGTTCTTCAAGTGTCTCTGCCCCGGCTTTTTCCCAGACAACAAATTCCATTGCACCACTCCCGTCTGCAATGATGCCTTTTTGTGCAATTGAAGGGCTGGGTGAAGGCTGAAGGGCGACAATTTTTCCTTCCACAGTCACCCAGTCATCTGGCTTTGCGGATGCGATCTCGCTGACTTCATCAGTATTGTTTGATCCGGTTTTCAGTGTCGCGGCCATTTCATCTGCTGCTGATGAAATGGTTTTGTCTGTATCTGAAATTGGAGTTATTTTCGTGCCTGAATGAAGTTTCAGGTTCATTTTTTCCTTATAGCTATCTGCTACGGCAGACTCAATCCTGTACCAGTTCCCTTCTTCCAGGGGTGGGAGATCTGCTTTACTCCAGACGACAAATTCAATGGCATTTGTTGCATCTGCAATAATTCCCCGCTGGGAAATTGCGGGATTCCCTCCCTCTGATGTTTTAGTCACCTTTCCTTCTATGGTGACCCATTCATCGGGTTTTAATGATGAAATATCACGGATTTCATCTAGATTACCTGATCCGGTTTTCAGTGTCGCTCCCATCTCATCTGCTGCTGATGAAATGGTTTTGTCTGTATCTGAAATTGGAGTTATTTTCGTGCCTGAATGAAGTTTCAGGTTCATTTTTTCCTTATAGCTATCCGCTACAGCAGACTCAATTCTGTACCAGTTCCCTTCTTCCAGGGGTGGAAGTTGCGCTTTAGTCCATATGACAAATTCAATTGCATCTGTTGTATCTGCAATAATCCCTCGCTGGGAAATTGCAGGATTCCCCCCCTCTGATGCTATAGTCACCTTTCCTTCTATGGTGACCCATTCATCGGGTTTTAGAGATGCAATGGTTCTCAGTTCTGATGAGTCTCCGGATGATGCAGCCATCTTCTCTGCAATCGAATGCCATTCTTGGCTGACAATCCGGCTCATTCCCGGTACTGGTATTATCTTTGTACCGGAGTGCAGTTTGATGCTGAGTTTTTCTTTGTATTCATCCGCAACACAGGACTCTATCCTGTACCATGCATTCTCTTCAAGTGGTGTGAGCTGAGCTTTTTCCCAGATGACAAACTCTACTGCCCCATTTTCATCTGCAATGATTCCCCGCTGTGCGATTGAAGAGTTGCCTCCGGGAGCAACCATTACAACTTTTCCTTCAATAGTGGCCCAGTCATTCGGCTGAAGCTCGGATATTTGCTTTTTATCTTCCGCTTCACGTGGTACGGTGATCTGCTGTTCGCGCATTACTTCACTTGTCACCTGACGTTCGGCGTCTTCTTCCGGGACCAGAAACTCGTTGATGAGGAGGCGGAGTTTGGCCTCGATCTTTTCTGTTTCCGGCTTACCCCCCCGTTCTTCAATTGTTCTGGAGATTCTTTCTGCTGTTTGAGTAATTGAATCCATAATACATCTCCGTGGTTTTTTTCTAATTATTTAGTGTTCATCATGCGATACATAATACCTGATTGGTATGATAGTGGGTGTCTGTGATAGGTTATTAATATCTGTCCGTGTGGAGTGAAAGTAATCTAAATATTGGGAACATAGATATATTTATAAATACTTCGGATGCCAAACAGAAGGCCCATGACTGTTACCGCAGATAGTACAATAGCAGACTTGTTAAAAGAAAAGCCAGAAGCAGCAGATATTCTTTTCAGATTTGGAATGGGATGTATCGGCTGCGCTCTTGCGAACGGAGAGACGATGAGGCAGGCAGCACTTGGTCACGGAATTCCCCTGGATGAGCTTCTTGAAGCTCTGGGTATGGAAGAATAAGAAATATTATTCGTTATCCTTTCCTTTTTTTCGTATATATTTGAGTTTTTCGAGGGATGCCTCGGGGTGCCGGATCAGATAGTCTGCAACGGTTGGTTCATGGACGAGTGTGCATCCTTCACAAGACCATATTTTCCCGGAATTTTCTCGTTCCAGCCATTTTCCCTGTGATTCATCGCCACAAGGGTATAATGGGCAGTAACAAAAATCACACCGCTGGCCTTCGCAGGATGGATGACAGGGATAATACGGACATCCGTCAGGATTCCATCGTGTCCAGCGCTCGCCGCCGATGGAACTATGGATATAAAATGGTGGTTTTCTGAGGACTTGTGTCTCACTGGCTGCCCATGTTTCAGGGATGCCATATGCTATTGTCTCAGTCACAAGAGCCTGCGCCCGTGCCAGACGTTCATGAACATCGGGTAATTCTTCTGTTTCTTCACAACAGATGAGGGCAACATCCTTTTCAGATTCATCAGGGAATCCGGCTGTGATGAACGCCTGGTGTATTGCCTCACTGGCGGTAACTAAAAGAGTTCTGAGGCCTGCTTCAGGGAGTGGTTCACGGCAACAGACAATGATGGTAACAGGGGCTGGACGCTCTCCCTGTTTACCCGGCCGTGCGAGAACAAATACCATGATTCCATCATATGCAAAGATGCGAAGCTGGTCTATGTGGTTTGGAACCGGCAGAATGACTGCATCAGTATCATATCCGCTCTCCCTGAGGAGATTTTCGATATAGGAGTCAGCATCCTCTTTTGTATTAGTCTGTGGCAGATGAGTGGCGATGATTGTTGATATATGAGTGATTCTGCTGTCTCTGTCAGTCTCCCGTGTGCCTGACATAACCGCAGTGAATACACCGCGGATAAATAGTGCCCTGTCCCTGAGAAAATACCGCATATCTGAGTATATGTTGTATCTGATATGAAAAACACTGTGAATTGAAAAAAGATAATTGTCGGGAATATCAGGCAACGTTGTAGTGGGCCCGGTCTTTGAGTTCCTGCTGCTTGCCCTGGTTCCATCCGGATACATCTGCAAGGTATCCTGTCACACGGGAGACCTGAGATACGTCATGACTGCCGCATTCCGGACAGACTGGCTGGCCGCAGAGGGGACAGTATTCGATTGTCTCAGTGATATTGTGGGTGCAGTGACAGTGGTCAAGCGGGCACATGATCTCAAGTTGTGTCTCACCGCAGCAGGGGCACGGTGTTTCATCGACAACGTGGTGGCAGGTATGGCACTTGTACCTGCGTTCTTCATTTGGAATATCCTGAAGAGTGGGGTATTTTTTCTTGAGGCTGAGTTGTTCCTGCGTCCAGTTCATGGAAATATTCTCAGCGACCGGACACATAAAATTATTGGTGTAGCCATCAGGAAAATCTCTGCTTTGTATGGTAATATGGCTATGTACTCTTTTTCCACCATCTATTCACTATTTTCCGGTTTGTGTCGCGATGTGCAGTGAAGACAAAAATTGTCTATCAGCTTTCCCGGAATATGGGGTGACAGAAGATAACAGTAGCATAAAAATGAGTTTGCCTCAGGTGACTCATAGGGTTCATCACCTGCGGGCCACGGGGCCTGCATCAGAATCGGTCACTCATCATCGGCGAAATCTGGCATAGGCTTGTGCTGCCTCTGCCGGATCCTCTGCGGTATAAATTGCTCTCCCCACGATCATTCCGTCAATCAGTGGGGCGATGACTGCCGGGTCACCGCCCTGTGCGCCGACACCAGGAGAGAGTATTTTTTTATCTCCAATGATTGTGCGCAGGGTCTGCACACGTTCAGGGCGGGTCGCGGGAGCTATGATGCCATGGGCACCCGTATCAACAGCCATCTGTGCCAGAAGTTCTGCATTTTTCCCACTTAAAAATTCAAGGGCACCGGGATGGCTCATCTCTGTCACGACATAGCATTCCCCACCGGCGTCATCTGCGGCTTCCACACAGGCGGCAACAGAGTCACTTCCACAGAATCCCTGACAGATGATAGCTGAAAATCCGGCTGCAAAGACCTGTTCTGCGATGAGCCGGTTGGTGTTTGGAATGTCAGCTACCTTGAAGTCAGCGATGAGAGGGATGCCGAACTCGCTCAGGGGACCTGCAATACCAAGCCCTGCTGCAAGCACCAGCGGATAGCCTATTTTTATCGCATCCAGATGGGGAGCTGCCGCTTCTGCAACACGCTTCGCATCCTCGCGGCTGAGGACATCGAGGGCAAGGATCAGATCAGGCATGTTCCATTTTCTCCCGCATGGCGGCAATGATGAGGGGCAGCGTTATTGTTGCATCACCATAGACCGTCTGGGAATGTGCTTCGCCTGTCACCTTACCCCATGACTTCGCCTCGCTCAGTGTCGCCCCGGAAAGCCCGCCAAGATCCGGTCGGTCACCGGTCAGCTGGACCGCGTAATCAAAGCCCCTGGGTGTCATGAGCATACTCTGGAAGATGTAGTTCTTCGGGACGCCACCGCCAATAAGAAGTGCTCCTGCCTTTTTTGCCGTGAAACAGGTGTCCATCAGCTGGCTCATATCGCCAAACGCATCAATCGTCACTTTGTGCATCTGGTTAAAGAGCCAGTACTGCAGGCCAATCATTGAGTCCTGGATGGCGGGACAGTATATGGGGATGTCTGCCTCTGCTGCTGCTGCAAGAATACCAGTGTCAAGGTTTTCTCCGATGTGGCGCAGAAGACCGGATATTGAGAGGGTGGTCCCGTCGGTTAGTTTACCCAGAGTCTCCTGCATGAACTCCTCAAATGATACGAATGCGTCTGATGGCAGGAAAACATCATAAATCCGGTTTATCTCTTCTTCATAGAGTTCATCGTCATCACAGATCTCAGTGCCATGATAGTGGTGGCACCCAATGGCCTCTATTGTATCATGGGTCATGTTGGCGCCGGTAGATACCAGCACATCCACATAGCCATCATGGATGAGGTCTTCCACAATTCCACCCATACCACCGGGAACCATTGCCCCTGCGAGACCAACAAATCGTGTGGTCTCAGGATCGGAAAACATCTCTGTGCAGATGTCTGTTGCCCGTGCGAGATATCCTCCGTTGTACGCTCCGGCTTTTCCCAGTTCTTCCACCAGTTCAGCCACTGTCATGCCTGCCCTGACCCGTGCCTGTATGACCGGGCTGGTGCAGGCGGTCTTCCCATTCTCACTATCCATATAACTGGTAATAGTATTGGCTGGATACTGCATAAAACAACGGGCACCGGAAAAAAAGAGGAATTATGCGGGTCAGTATCTCCTGGTACATAGCAGTGTCAGGAGGTGGATTGCTACCCTTTTGCTGGTTAGATCTCTTTTCCGACAGCCACCGGGTAGTCGGCATCAACCCATGCGGCATAGTTGCCTTCGAGACGGTGTACCGGGTTGAACCCCGCATCAACAAATGCCTGTGCACCCGCATGCACACACTACACATATTGTGGCAATTGCTGCCGCCCATAAAACAATCTTTTTTCTCTCCATCCAAATCACCGCCATCAAATGGCTGAATGCATGGATGTCGGGATAAAGTATTATATGTTGTCCTGAATATCAGGACATCAAGTGCCTGACTGAAGGTGCATGGATAGGGACAATGATCTTTGAATGCTTGTTGGAAATGCTGTGGATTTCAATACTGCGTGGCATGAAGGAAGAATTTATCTGGCTCCATCATGCAACAGAAAGAATGTATGAGGTGATGAAATACGGAATCTCTTACTGAATCAATAAAGACAATAATAACCTCCTATCCCGTAGAACCCCGGTATCTGCTTGCCATTCTGCAGGATGTTCAGGAGAAGGAGCATTACATCTCTGTGGATGTGATGCGGTCGGTGGCCGCCTATCTGGATGTCCCGGAAAGCCGTGTATACAGTGTGGCCACGTTCTATAAGGCGCTCAGTCTTGTACCTCTGGGAAAGAATCTCATTAAAATCTGCAATGGGACCGCATGCCATATCCGGGGGTCCCCTGAGGTTTTGAAGGCATTTGAAAAGGAACTGGGAATCAAAAACGGGGAAACGAGCGTTGACGGCATGTTCACCCTGCAGACAGTAAACTGTCTGGGTGCCTGCGCACTGGCACCGGTAGTGAACGCGAACGGCCGTATCTTTGGAAAGGTCCGGGTAAAAGATGTCCCTGATATTATACAGGAGGTCTTAGAAGATGAAACTGAATAGCCCTCAGGCACTGGATGAATATAGGAATTCCCTCCCGCCAATAGGGGGCGGTGCTCCTGTACGTATTCGTGTATGTGCAGGAACAGGCTGTCTTGCAAGTGGGAGTCAGGGTGTCTATGATGCATTTGTAGCAGAAGCAGATCACCATGGGCTGAAAATTGGTGTGGATTTTGCTGCCGGTACCACCGGGTGCCACGGCTTCTGTGAAAACGGCCCGATTGTACAGATTGACCCGGCAAACATTTTCTACCAGCATGTAAAGCCGGATGATGTCCCGGAGATATTTGAGAAGACGATTGTGGGAGGTGAATCTGTCCAGCGCCTGCTCTACCGGGACGCAGCCACGAAACAGCGGTGCCGGAGTGAAGAAGAAATTCCATTCTATGCCCACCAGCAGAGAATTGTCCTCCGGCGGAATGGGCATATCGATCCGACTGAAATCAATGATTATATTCGTGAAAGAGGATATGCCGGGCTTGCCAAGGCACTTTCCATGTCACCTGAAGCAGTGGTGAAAGAAGTCATTGCATCCGGCCTCCGGGGACGTGGCGGTGGTGGATTCCCCACCGGCGTAAAATGGGAGTCTGCCCGGATTGTGGAGTCCGAGCAAAAATATGTAGTTGCAAACGGAGATGAGGGTGACCCCGGTGCCTTCATGAACCGGAGTCTCATGGAAGGCGACCCGCACAGCATTATTGAAGGAATGATCATTGGTGCCTGGGCTGTTGGGGCCGGAAGTGGCCACATTTATGTCCGTGAAGAGTATCCCCTTGCTGTATCCAATCTCCGGTGGGCAATTGCGGAGGCGCAGCGTCTTGGTCTCCTCGGCACCGACATTCTCGGAAGTGGGTTTGCATTTGATATTGAGATCACCCGTGGCGGTGGCGCCTTTGTCTGCGGTGAGTCAACCGCCCTGACGGCATCCATTGAAGGCATGCCGGGTGTGCCGCGGGTGAAATACATTCGTTCCACAGAGAAAGGACTTTGGGATGCCCCGGCAGTGCTTAATAATGTGGAGACATGGTCTGACATTCCCCGTATCATCCTTGAAGGTGCTGAATGGTATGCGGGAATCGGGACGGAGAACAATAGCGGGACCAAAGTCTTCTCACTTGTTGGCAAGATAAAAAACAGCGGCCTTGTTGAAGTGCCGCTGGGAACACCCCTGCGTAAAATTATCTTTGATATCGGTGGCGGGGTGATGAATAACCGTGCATTCAAGGCGGTGCAGTCGGGTGGTCCTTCAGGCGGGTGTCTGCCGGAATCCAAACTGGACACACCGGTTGACTTCGATCAACTCAAAAAGGCAGGGGCCATGATGGGATCCGGCGGTCTCATTATTATGGATGATCACACCTGCATGGTCAATGTGGCCCAGTATTTCATTGATTTCCTTGTGGGGGAGTGTTGCGGCAAGTGTACTCCCTGCCGGGAAGGGTTGCATGCCATGCAGATTCTGCTTCATGGTCTGACCTCAGGGACGGCCCGGCCGGGTGATGTGGCACTCCTGAAAGAGATCGCAGAACACGTCCGTGATACCTCCCTCTGTGGTCTGGGTCAGACGTCAGCCAATCCGGTGCTCTCGACAATGGAGTTCTTCATGGAAGAGTATGAGGAGCATGAAAAGGAGGGATTCTGCCGTTCGGGAGTCTGTTCTGGCCTGTATGCAGTCTCAATCGACCCGGAGACATGCACGGGATGTGGAATGTGTGCACGGGTATGCCCGGCAAATGCCATAACCGGTGAAAAAAAGCAGGTGCACCAGATAGATCAGGAAGTCTGTATCACCTGTGGGTCCTGTGTGGATGCCTGCAGGTTTAATGCCATCCTGATTGAACGGAGGAAGACCGATGACTGAGACAACTGAGATGATTGAGATAACGATAGACGGGAAGAAGGTGACCGTTGCAAAGGGTACAAAGATCCTTGCAGCAGCAAAAGAGCTGGGTATTGCAATTCCCACACTCTGTCACCATGACGCCCTTCCTCCGGACGGCAACTGCCGCCTCTGCCAGGTAGAAGTGGAGGAGCGGGGAAAAAGGAAGCTTGCCGTCGCCTGCATGTATCCGGTCCGTGGGCCGATGGAGGTGTTTACGGATACTGACCGTGTCATGGATGCACGGCGGTCAGTGATACGGCTTCACCTGAACCGGTGCCCTCAGGCAACAATCCTGCAGGACCTTGCCCGTGAGTATGGTGTGGAACCGCTGGATGAACGTTTTGTTGCGGAGCATAATGATCTCTGTATCCGGTGCGGGCGGTGTGTCCGTGCCTGTGCGGCACTCGGCAACAACTGCCTCAGTTTTGCCGGGCGGGGATGGGACCGTACAATCGTACCTCCTTTTGATGAACCCCCGGTGGGATGCCTTGGATGTGGTGCCTGTGCAGAGGTCTGCCCGACGGGTGCGATAAAGGTCCGTGAGGAAGGAGATATTCGTAAGATCTGGGGGCGGGAATTCAGACTTGTTCAGTGTTCCTCCTGTGGTGAATACTTCGCAACCGAAGAGCAGCTTGAGAAGGTAGATACCTGTGGGGCGGAGGTATCTCACATATGTCCACGCTGCCGGAAACGTGATGAAGCAAAGCGCATAAACATTTCATGACAATGAGTGAATTATTCACCATTCAACATCCCCGCAAGGAGTCCCCGGTCTTCAGGCCGGGGAGGAATTGCGTTTACGTAACAAGTAATATGCATTATTGAGTGAACCTATATCTTGTGCTCACCGTAAAGACGATCATCCTCAAACTGGACTGTCCTGA